>FR898160.1 GCA_000437395.1 Clostridium sp. CAG:288
ACATTATCTCTTGGATTAACGTATTTCCTTCGACTACTCTTACTAGTCTTTCTGAATTATAGATATACTCTTTATTATTCTATTGTATGAGATTTCTACACATAAAAAAAGATGTAATTTTAAATTAAAAAACTACATCTTATTATTTAAAGTTTAATTATTTCTGTTTTATCAAAGAGGACTAAAATAGCTTCAATAATAAAGACAACTCCTAAAATTATAAAGAAGAAGTCTAACCAGTTAGCACATATAATAAATATACCTGCAACAATCATTAAAACTGGACCAATAATTACTTGTACAGCTCTACTAACTTTAGATACTACTATAAGTCTATAAGCGCCTAAAGCAATAAATAAAGCACCTATTATAATTACGATGACGTTTTGTAAGAACCAGCTACCTATAATCATCAATACGCCACCAACAATATATAAAACTCCTTCAAGCCGTTTCTTGTCGATAAGTTTCAAGATACCTAATACAATAACAAAAGCTCCTAATATTGTAATTACGACACTAATTACACCACTCTTCATGCAACAAAATAAAATACCAAGTACTAAATAAGCTATAAATTTTATTATGTTGTTCTTAGTCAGATTTAAATTCTTCATATAGCGATTCCTTTCACTCGATTAATAATACCACTAATAATAGATTAAACAAAAGAATATATAAAATTATTTTAATTATTAGCTATAATATATTTGTTAAGGTATTACTTATGGATTACAAAGAAGCGATTAAAATAATAGAAAAGAAATAATTAATGTAACTAAAACATAAAAGATAATTTCAATGATATTTTTAATAGATTTTTCAGATTTAAAAAAATAATAAATTTTAACAAATATTTTCTTCATAATATTTTACTACCCCTAATAATACTTTATGAATTTTTAAACTATCTTCGCTTTTAATAATTCCATTATAATTCTTAAAATAATAAATAATCTTTAATAATTTAAGACTAATTGTCAATCCTAACTATTATTTTATAATATCAAATTTTACATATAAAAAAAGTCCAATACAAGCGTATTAGACAAATTCTATTCTATTGGTGACCCGTACGGGATTCGAACCCATGAATGCATGCGTGAAAGGCATGTGAGTTAAGCCACTTCTCCAACGGGCCTTTAGATAAAAAATGGCGCTTAGTGTAGGGCTCGAACCTACGACCGATCGGTTAACAGCCGATTGCTCTGCCAACTGAGCTAACTAAGCGGCACGTCCATTATAATATCATAGGAATATCACGTTTGCAACAACTTTTTGATTTTTTTTGAAAATATTATTAGTAGCCAAAACTAAAAGATATTTTCTTTGATTTTAAGTAAAAAAGTTATAGTGCGTTATTGCAAATTAAAAGCCAGAAATTAATCTGGCTAAATAATTACATTTTCTTTTCGATAAGATTTTTTAAATCTTCAACTGTAGAAATGGAATACATTTCTTCATCTTCAAATTCGAAACCAAATTCTTCTTCAATAGCAGCTAAAATATCTGCGATATCTAAGGAATCCAATCCAAGATCTTTAAGTTTACTTTCTGGAGTAATTTCTTTTCCCTTAATAAACTTTTTAACAATCTTACTTAACTTTTCATAAATATCCATAAAAATTCTCCTTAAATCCTTTTTATTTTAACACTAAAGATATTAAAAATCTACTTTTTAAGAGCAACAAAAAAGTCCGACATGCGGACTATTGTTTAGCGACCTTTGCGTCTGGCTTGTTCGCTCTTTAATTTACGACGTAAGCCTGGCTTGAGATAAGCTTCGTGTTTGCGAGCTTCAGCTAAGGTACCTGCTTTGTTGACTTGTCTCTTGAAACGGCGTAAAGCTTCGTCTAAGGACTCGTTTTCACGTACGGTGGTTTTTGGCATAATATTTCCACCTCCTTCTGAAGCGGTGTTCGCTTTAAAACCATATGAATTATACTCATATTTAAATGTAAACGCAAGATAAATTAAGCTTTTATTGCGTTTTTATCGACATTTTTTATTACAAATAATTTTATATTAAAAATTTATTGTCTTTCTCTCGTTTAAATTGAAATAAACATTTATAATATAAGTATGATTAAAGAAGATTTTAATTTTTATCCTTTAAACGTTTTATCCGAATATTCATTGCTAGAGAGCGCTTTAAAAATTGAAGATTATATTGCAAAATTAAAATTATTCAATTATAAGGGCGGTGCTATAGCCGATCTAAACCATACATATGGATATGGTCCTTTTAGCGTTCAAATGAAAAAGAATAATTTAAAATCAATATACGGCTTAACTTTGGATATTTGTCTTAATGGCGAAATTATCAAAGTATCTTTTTATATTAAAAATAACGATGGTTATAAAAACATATTAAAAATAGTAAATAGTATTGATTTAACAGAGCCACTTAAAGTTGATTCATATGAGCTTAAAGGATTGATTGCTGTTATTCATACTTCATCAATAACAAAAATTGACTTGTGTAAAAACTTAATTTATAAGCTTTCTAACAAAGTTGATAATTTATATTTAGGATTAGAAATATATAATCAAGATGATATAACAAAAGCAAATTTAATAAGAGATTTTGTAAAAGTATATCCTTATAAATTAGTTGCTTTTCCTAACATTTTATATGCCAATAAAAAAGATCATGAAGCTTATCAAATTCTTAATGCCATAAAAGAAAAATCTACTATTGAGTCATTAAATCAAGAAGGACCATACTTTATTTTAAGTCCAAAAGCTTTAGGCGTATTATATTCTAATGAAGAGATAAATAATACAGTAGAAATAGCAAATGATTGTACCTTTAATTTTTTAGATATTAAAGGACATATGCTCAAATTCTATCAAGAACAAAAAGAAAGTGATAATAAATTAAGGCAACTCGCTTTTGAAAATGCCAATAAATTAAATTTATCTAGCGACGTTTACTTAAAAAGAATTGAAAAAGAACTTAATATAATTTCTAAAATGGGCTATTCAGATTATTTTTTAATAGTTTCTGATTATATAAATTACGCAAAATCAATAGGAATATTAGTCGGGCCAGGCCGTGGATCAGCAGCAGGTAGTTTAGTTTCATATGTTTTAGGAATAACTGAAATTGATCCGCTAAAGTTTAACCTTAGTTTTGAAAGATTTTTAAATCCATTAAGAGTAACAATGCCTGATATTGATGTCGATATCGAAGAAGAAAGACGTATAGAAGTAATAGACTATATTAAAAGAAGATATGGTGAAGATAAAGTAGCTAATATTGTTACTTTTAACACAATCAAACTTAAGAGCTCTATTAGAAACGTCGGAGATGTTTTAAAATACATTCCAGCAAGAGTAGATACTTTAGCTAAATCAATTGCCAAGAATTCAAAAAGCACAAATTTTGAAGAAGAAGCTAAAAGCAATTATTCTTTCAACAAACTTTTATCTGACAAATACTATCAAAATATAGTTTCTAAAGCTAACAAAATTGTCGGTTTTCCAACAAACACTTCAATTCATGCAGCTGGAATTATTTTATCTAACACGCCATTAAATGAATCAATTGAATTTAAAAATGGTATTGTTAATCAAGAATTCAGCTATTTAGAACAATTAGGATTTTTAAAAATGGATATCTTAAGTTTATCTAATTTGACATTTATAAAAAATATCAGAAATTATATTAAAGAACTTGGATATAAAGATATAAATATTTCCGAAAATTTAAACGACCAAAAGTCATACGAAATTTTAAATAAAGGTATGACGTTAGGTATTTTCCAACTTGAATCATATGGAATAAATGAAGCTATAAAGCAAATAAAACCTACTTGTTTTAATGATCTAGTTGCTCTCCTTGCTTTATTTAGGCCAGGGCCAATGGCTAATATACCTATATACGCCAAAAGAAAAGAGGAAAATAAGATTCCATCTTCAGGATATAAAGCACTCGACAATGAATTAAAAGAAACATACGGAATAATTATCTATCAAGAACAAATTATTCGCATTGCACAAATAGTTGCAAAATTTGAACCTGGAAAAGCTGATCTTTTACGTCGCGCAATTTCTAAAAAAGACACTTCCAAAATGATGGCCTTAAAAGAAGAATTTATAAATGGCTCTATCAATAATGGTTATCAAAAAAGCGACGCCGAAAATATCTATAATTTAATTCTTAAATTTTCAAATTACGGCTTTAACAAATCCCACTCAGTTTCATATTCAATGATTTCACTTTTGTTGCTTTATTATAAAGCGCATTATCCTCTAGCTTTTTATAGTGCTCTATTAGAAACAACATCAACATCAGATAAAAACTTCATAAAGCTTATACGAGAAGCACGATATTTTGGTATAAAAATTAAAAATCCAGACATTAATATCAGTAACTCTTCTAAACCAGTTGTATTAGACAATTGTATTTATTTACCATTTAAAACAATATCTGGAATAAATAAAGGTGTCTATGAATCTTTAGTTACTAATAGAAATAATAAATTTTGTTCTTTATCTAATGTTATAGTAAGCCTTCGAAAATCAAATTCGTTAGATATTAATAGCTTTAAATCGTTAATAAATGCTGGCGTTTTCGACTCGTTTGGTTATACGCGTGGAGGACTTATTGAAAGCTGTCCTCAATTAATACAAGATAGCGAATATATGCTCGGTGATGAAACTTTGGATATTAAAAGAAGTGATGACAAAGTTAAAAATTTAATTAGAGAAAAAGATACATTAGGAGTTTGCTTATCAATAAAGATAAAAGATCTTATAACGACAAAGGAAGGATATATTCCTTTGATTATAACTAAAGAAGAAATAAAAACATCAACCGGTTATGTTAATTTTGTAACAGATGGATATAACGAATATAGAATTATATCAAGTAAACCACAAGGTTTAACTACTTATGATAAGATACTAGTTTCAGGAAATATTGATAGAAACACTAACCGCATAACTAACGCATCAATTATAAAGGAGAAATAACATGTCAAAAACATATATTATCGATGGAAATTCATTATTATTTAGAGCTTTTTATGCATTATTTAGACCTGGTGTTGAACTTATGCACAGCAAAGATGGAACACCTACAAACGCTATTTACTCTTTTAAAAATATGATGCAAAAAATAAAAAGCGAATTATCTGATAATGACAAGATGATCGTTTGCTTTGATACAGATAGCAAGACATTCCGTTCAAAAGAATTAGAGACATATAAAAAGAATAGAAAACCACTTGAGCCAGCCTTAAAAGTTCAACTTCCATTAGCCAGAAAGCTTTTAGATGCAATGGGTATTTTTTACTATGAACTTCCAGGATATGAAGGTGATGATATTGCCGGTTCACTAGCTAAATATGCTGCCAAATTAGGTGATGAAGTAACTCTATTTACATCAGATAAAGACTTTTTACAACTTTTAGACGACAACATTGTCGTTAAGTTCCTTAGAAAAGGTTTATCTGAAATAGAGCTTTTCACTAAAGATAACATTTATGAAAAATTAGGCTTTAGAGCTGATCAGGTCACTGATTATAAGGGATTAGTAGGAGATACATCAGATAACTTCAAAGGAATACCTGGTATCGGCGAAAAAACAGCCGTTAAACTTTTAAATGAATACGGACACCTAGAAGAAATAATCATTGGTATGCAATCTTTAAATACAAAAACAGCAAAAAATATAGTTGAAAACGCTGAACTTGGAAGATTTTGTAAGCACATAGCCACAATAATAACAGATATGCCAAATATTCATGAAGTTTATGACAAAGGACAAGTTAAAGATTTTAACTATCTTGAACTACGAGCTTTTTATAAAAAATATGACTTATATAAATTTTATAAAGAACTAGAAGATGAAATGAAAAGACGTGAAGGAGAACAAATGTCGCTAGACTTTGATGAAGAAAGATTAGAAGCTTATTCTAATTTTGAATTTGTCGAAACTCAAAAAAATAAAAACTCTTATAGTATTAAAGAGCTAACAACGTTAAAAGATATCGATGTTTCATCCGTAGTTGTATCCTTTAGCGGTGAAAATCCACATAACGGAACAATAGATTGCTTTTATTTATCTAATGGAAAAGAAATATTTTATATTTCGAAAGATAACGCTATAAAAGACGATTATTTTAAAACTTATTTAGTTTCTCCAAAACAAAAATCTACTTACAACTTAAAAGCATTAATTGTCATAGCTAATAGACTTGGATTACCAACACCTATCGGCTTTGATTTCGATTTGCTTCTAGCAACATATTTAATTGATGCTGATGTAGAAAGTGAACCTAAAGCAATATTAAATTGTTATGGAATAAACGATGAAACTTTACCTGCTTACGCATTGCTTTCTTTAAAATCGGTAGAACTTAAAGATTCAGTTTTAAACAAACTTAAAGAGCTTGAGGAAATCGATCTTTTTGAAAAAGTAGAAATGCCATTAACAAAAGTTTTAGCAACAATGGAGATTGAAGGATTTCCTATCGATAAAGAAACACTAGCTAAAATTAATGAACAATACAAAGAAAGATTAACCAAAACAAAAGATAAAATTATCCAATATATCGGTCATGAAATAAATTTAAATTCTCCAAAGCAAGTTGGCGCTTTATTGTTTGAAGAACTTGGATTAACTAATCCAAAGAGCAAAAAATCAACTTCAACAAGTTTTGAAGTACTAAACGCTATGAAAAATCAACATCCTATAATTGAACTTTTAATTGATTATAGAAAAATTAATAAAAGTATCTCTAGCTATACAGAATCTTTACCTCAACACATATTTAGCGATGGTAAAATACACGCTATGTTTAATCAAGCTTTGACAACTACTGGAAGATTGTCAATGAGTGAACCAAACTTACAAAATATTAGCATCAGAAACGAAGAAAGCAAAGAGATAAGAAAAGCCTTCTTCTATCCTAATAACGAATTTTATATCATGTCATTTGACTATTCACAAATAGAATTAAGAATGATTGCTTCCCTTGCTAACGTAACGCAGCTTCTAGACGCTTTTAATAGCGATGTAGACATTCACACAACCACTGCTTCTGTTGTCTTCCACGTACCTTTAAATGAAGTAACACACGATATGCGTAGAAAAGCCAAAGCAGTCAACTTTGGAATTGTATATGGAATTTCTTCATATGGATTAGCTGAACAACTAGAAATATCAAGAACTGAAGCTAAAGAAATAATGGATAATTTCCACAGAACATTCACCGGTCTAGAAGAATATAACAACAACGTCATAAATTTTGCCAAATCACATGAATATGTCACGACAATTTTAAATAGACGAAGATATTTAAAAGATATTAATTCTGAAAACCATACTCTTAGAGCTTTCTCTGAAAGAGCTGCAATAAATACAACTGTTCAGGGCTCAGCCGCTGATTTAATAAAAGTTGCAATGATAAAAATTGATGAAATGCTTAAAAATTATAAAACCAAAATGGTTCTTCAAATCCACGATGAACTTATATTTAAAGTTCCTAAGGATGAAAAAGGAATCATTGAAGATAAGATCATAGAAATAATGGAAAATGCATTAAAGTTAAAATGTCGACTTAAAGTCGAAGGCTCTAGCGCTTTTTGCTGGTATGATGCCAAATAGGAGAAAATACTATGCCTGAATTACCTGAAGTAGAAACTGTAAAAAGAATATTAAATAACGCAGTTAAAGGAAGAACAATAATTGATGTTAATGTCTTATATAAAAGATTAATTCAATCAGATTACTCTGACTTTATTACGAATATTAAAGGATTAAAAATTGGAAACGTTAATCGCAAAGGAAAATTCTTAGTCTTTGATTTAGGAACTAAATCACTTATTGTTCACTTAAGAATGGAAGGAAAGTTTTTCCATCTAAATGGACTTGAAGCTAATTTAGACAAACACACATCGCTTTATTTTACTTTAGATGATGGAAGTTATCTTTTCTTCAAAGATACAAGAAAATTTGGAGTTATGTATCTAAAAGATAAAGATAAAACTTATATTGAACCACCATTAACAGAAGTTGGTCCAGAGCCTTTTGAAATCACAGAAATGGACTATTTAAAAAAAGCTTATTCTAGAATAAACAAGTCTCTTAAAGAAGCCTTGCTTGACCAAAAAATTATGTGTGGTTTAGGAAATATATATGCTGATGAAGTTGCCTTTGCTTCAAAATTAAGTCCATTTATGAAAGCTAAAGATATAACTGAGGAAGATTCTAAAAATTTGATTTTAAACTCTCGTATAATTCTTAAACAAGCAATAGAAAATGGCGGGTCAACTATTAAAAGTTATCATCCAGCTGAAGGAATATCAGGTTTATTTCAAACTTTCTTAAAAGTATATGGACATGAGAATCAAGAGTGTCCTACTTGCCATACAAAGTTAAAAAAGAGATTTGTTGGTGGTCGTGGAACGACATTTTGTCCTAAGTGCCAACACGTTAGTTATACAATCGGTTTAACAGGAGAAATCGCCTCAGGAAAATCTACAGTTTTGAAATTATTCAAAGACTTAGATGTATATACTTTCTCAGCTGATGAATGTGTTCATAATTTATATACTGATCCAACATTCATAAAATTATTAAAGTTAAAATTCCCAGAAGTTATAATTGATAATTCAATTTCAAAAGATGTTATCTACAACTTATTTAACACAAACAAAACATTTAAAGCACGTTATGAAAGATTTATTTGGAGCGTTGTAAAGGACAAATTAAACGAATTCTTAATCTCTCATACAGACAAGATTGTTGTAGCCGAGATTCCACTACTATTTAATGCTGGATATGACAAGCTTTTCTCATTTACAATTGGAGTTGAAGCTAAAAATGAGACAAGATTAAAATATTTATCAGATAGAGATGCTGATAACTATAACAATCAAAACAATATAAGCAAATCAAACAAATACGCTGAAAATAGAAACAAACTTGACTATATAATTTCTAATGAAGGTTCAATTGAAGATTTAAATAATCAAGTTAAAGAAATTTATTCAAAAATACTTAATAGTTAAAAAAATCCAACCGGTTGGTTGGATTTTTATTATTATTCTTCTTTATCGTTTGTTAAATCAATATCTTCACGAACTTTAACACGTCCTGATTTGATTTCTTTTTCGATTTGTTTTTGAACTTCTTTATCAATTTTTTTGATCTTTTTTATTTCTTTATGAGTGAATTGATTATTTAAGCCTTTTTTCTTACGCTCTTCATTCTCTTTAATTTCTTGTTCAAAGACTTTTTCTAAAGCTGTAACACAATAATCTAAAGCGTATTGCTTTGCATATTCGATATATTTCTTAGATAAAGCTTCTTTTTCTTCTGGATGTTCATAGAAATATTCAATTTGTTCTCTTAAGCTATTATAATTTCCAGCTTCAAATAAGCAATGAGGATCTTGAGCAAATTGTTTAGTTGCTGTTAATTCTGAATTAGAAATAACAGGTACTAAACCACAAGTGAAGGCTTCCATACAAGAAATTGCTTCAATTTCAGCATCAGAAGCATGTACATATAAATCTGAATAATTGATTACTTTTAAAAGTTCTGGTTGTGGTAAGAATTCAAATTTAACTGGATTTGCCAAATACTTTTTAGAAAGTTTTTGTAAATGTTTTTTCCAAGGTCCTTTACCACATAAAATAAGTTGAATATTTTTGTTATATTTACTAGTACCAATAGCTTTAATTAAGAGATCTTGTCTTTTTTCTCTTGAAAGTCTACCAACCATTAAAATAACATACTTATCTTTTAATTCTTCAGGCTTTTCAACTTCCATAGGAACAAATGTTGGAGCAACACCATTACTAATAACGTGTAAATTAGCTTTATATTTATGCTTAACCAATTGATCTCTAATCATTACTGATGGACAATGGATATGATTTATATATTGATAGAATCCTTTTCTAAATTGATTATATAAAATATCATTAATCTTTTTGACCTTACCAACAAAGCAAGTATATGTAATGTTTTCAGGTTGGCAGTGGAAAGCTGCAGTTGTAGCAACACCAAGTTCCTTAGCAATTAATCTTGCTCTTCTTTGAATTGGGAATGGTAAAAGTAAGTGAACAACATCAGAACCTTTAATTGCTTTCATCAATACTTCATCATCTGGTTTAGCAAAAATCATACCTTGACTTCTAACTAATCCATCAAATACTGGAATCTTATAGCAATCTACTCCATAGAAATATGGATCGTCGTTATTATCTTTTCCTTTTGGGTTATATGCTACAATTCTAACTTCATGACCATGTTGTCTAAGAACTTCAGCAAATCGCATGGTAGTTACTGTTGTACCATTATTTACTTGACCATATTGGTCCATTACTAATGTAATAATCATTTCAAACTCCTAATTATTATTTTCTTCTTCTGTAGTTTCTAAAGCTTCGTCACCATCAACTAATTCATCAGTAGTTGTTGACTCTTCAGTTGAATTTGTCTCTTCGTTTTCAATGACTTCTTCTACTTTTTCATTTTCAACTTCACTTTGTGTTTCTTTTTCTAAAGCAGAATCTGTAGTTGCTTCTGTTTCATCACTTAAAACAATTTGTTCACTTCTTTCAACTACCTTATTACTCTTAGAGAGATGTGGGTGTAACATTGGCCATAATAAGGCTGAGAATGGTTTCTTACCTTTATGTTCTTCTTTATACTTTTCAACTTTTTCTTCGTGTAATTGAATCTTGGCTTTTTCAATTCTTATCTTATGTCTTTTAGCAAGCCATTTACGAACAGTCTTATTTTTTGTTGCAATTCTATTTCCGACAGAGTCTGTTACAACGTTATATAAGACATCAATCTTATCACTCTTGTTATTACTTTCTAAAATGTATTTTTCTAATCTAGAAGGATCAATATCAAAAGAAATTGAACTACGAGCTGGAACAGCAGGTTTTTCTGATAAACTTCTTTCGTTCATATATTCTGAAATAAAATCAATTTCTTGATTTTTGTATTGAAATCCAAATCCATGAATAATAACATCTCTGAAGTTTGTGTTATAAATTGTTAATACAACTTTTTCACTATTCTTATTTGATTCTTTTTTTATATTTGCTTCCATCTTAAGAGAAGAATCAACTGTATTTTTAACAATAACTTTGACTTTTATTAAAACAAATGTAAGTATTATCCCTAAAGCTATTAACAAAACTATAGCAATAAATACTAACAATCCTGCATTTGCATTTATCCACTCCATAATATTTTTCTCCTTTTAAAGGATTATAACCTATAAGAAGTATAAAATCGATAAAATGATATAATTAAATAGTAAAATTTGGCTTTATTTGCGTACACGTTTATAGAAAAATAAAATTTATCACCTAAAAAAGCAACTCATAAGAGTTGCCTTATAATTGAAATTTTTTTTGTATGCTAAATTTGTGTTGAGAAATTGGTGCATCGTTAGGAAAAACTAGTTCATAGCAATTAAGCATCATTCTTTTTGTGTTCTTAGCATATTCCTTAGCGTATTTTGTATCGCCAATAATCGGATGTTTTATTGCAACAAAAGCTAACCTTATTTGATTTTTCCTGCCTGTAACAAGTGAAATATCAACAAGAGTATTTGTGCCATCGTTTTTTACAACAACATAATCTGTTATTGCTTCTTTCCCATGATTAGAAATAAAAACATTTCCAAATTTATCTTCAATTAATTTAATCTTAATTCTGTCTTTATCTTTTTTTAATATTCCAGCAACAATCGCCTCATATTTTCTAATTACAGTTCTATCTTCAAAACAACTTTGCAATTTAATTTTTAAATCATAATCTTTAGCAAAGACAACAAGCCCACTTGTAAGTTTGTCTAATCTATTAACTATAAACACCTTAGCATATTTATCTTTTTCTTTAACATGTAAAGAAACCATGTGAAATAAGTTAGGCTCATTTTTGTCATTTGATGCTATTGTTAATAGTCCTGATGGTTTATCTACAATTAAGATTTTATCATCTTCATATATGATTTTATATTTTAAACTTTTCATTCAAATAATCTCGCAGCGGCTACAGCCTTATTCCATTTTTCTAATCTTTGCTTAGATTCTTTATATTCCATTTGAGGAGAAAACTTTTGATATGATAAATCTAATTTCTTTATATCTTCAAAATCTTTAAAAACCCCAGCGTTAAGTCCGGCCATAAAGTAAGCACCTAAAGCAGTAACTTCTTTCATTTTTGGACACAACAACTCTTTTTGTAAAATATCAGACTGAAATTGCATTAAATAAGAGTTTGAAGTAGCTCCGCCATCAACCAAGAACTTATATCCATCGACAAGTCCTGCTTCTTCAGTCATAGTTCGAATAACATCGTATGTTTGATAAGCAATGCTTTCTAAAGTTGCTTTAACTAGAACTTCCCTTGATGTAGCTCTCGTCATTCCAAATATAGCACCACGGCATTTTTCATCCCAATATGGCGTGCCTAATCCTGAAAAGGCTGGGACGACATAAACATCTTTATCTCCTTTAGCTAAAGATGCATAAACTTCACTTTCACTAGCTTTCTTTATAAGTTTTAATTCATCTCTCAGCCACTGTACAGCTGCTCCACCAATAAAAACAGAGCCTTCTAAAGCGTAAGTTATTTCACCTTTATAGCCAAGAGCTATAGTCGTTAATAATCCGTTTTTAGATATAACTTTGTCTTTACCTATATTAAGTAAAGTAAATAGTCCAGTTCCGTAGGTATTCTTAAGTCCACCTTTTTCAAATAATCTTTGTCCAAACAAAGCCGATTGTTGGTCACCAGCAACTCCCAAAATAGGTATTTCACTTCCTGGGAAAACAACAGCTTTCCCAAAATCGTCAATACTCATTTTAACCTCTGGCAACATCTTTCTAGGTATATCAAAAAGCTTTAAAAGATCATCGTCATAATCACATTTAAATATGTTATATAACGATGTACGTGAAGCGTTTGTAACATCAGTAGCAAACACCTTACCACCAGTCAATTTATAAATTAACCAAGTATCAACTGTTCCAAAAAGAACTTCACCTCTTCTAGCTTTTTCTTTCAAATTATATTTTTCAAGCAAACAAATAATTTTTGAACAACTAAAATATGAAGAGACTTTTAAACCAGTCTTTTCCTTAATCATTCCTTCAAAAGCTTGATAGGAATTAGCTATATCTTCAGTTTCTTTTGATTGCCAAACAATTGCTTCAGTTAAAGGCTTTTGAGTTTTAGCATCAAATAACAATGTAGTTTCTCTTTGATTAGTAAGTCCAATACCAATTATTGAGCTAGTAGAAACACCGCTATTAATTAAAATTTCATTTACGCTGTCGACAACTGAAATAAATATTTCATTAGGATCAAGATTAACATATCCAGATTGAGGATATAAGCATCTAAGTTGTCTGACAGCTGAAGTAACTATATTTCCTTTTGTATCAAATAAGATAGCTCTAGTAGATGTCGTTCCTGAATCGATTGCAATTATATAGCGTTCGCTATAATCCATCTTAACGTCCACTTTCTAAAGTTAAAGCTTTTAAATGATCTGCTAATTCATTTGATAAAGAGTTATCATCTAAACGATATTGCCAGTTTGGTCCAAGTGTACCTGGAGTATTAAATCTATATTCTCCACCTTCATGTAACAAATCTTGCATTGTAAAGATAACAACTTCAGCGTTGCTTCTCATTAAAGAACCTATCATAGTTTCTTGAATATCTTCTACTCTAGAAAGTCCTAAGTATTCAAGCATCGATGGGACTAATTCTGGTTTAGTTTCAATGAAGTGCTTTAATGTATCGTTGTCGTGTGTTCCGATATAAGCAACACATTCTTTTTCATAGTTGTGTGGTAAATAGTCATTGCTTCTATCGAGTGGGGCATCAAAACCAAATTCATAAATTTTTAAACCTGGCCAGTTAGCTTCGGCTTTAAGATCTTTAACTTCTTGAGTTAAGAAACCTAAGTCTTCAGCAATAACATCCATGCCTTTACCAGCTTTTTTAATAGCGTTGACAAGATCCATACATGGTCCTTTAATCCAAGATCCATTTATTGCTGTAGTATCACCATATGGAACAGCCCAATAAGCTTCCATGCCTCTAAAATGGTCTATTCTTAAGACATCAAAAAGTCCAGAACAAATTTCTGTTCTCTTCTTCCACCATCTAAAACCATTTTCCTTCATCTTCTCATAATCATATAAAGGGTTACCCCATAATTGACCAGTAGCTGAGAAGTAATCTGGTGGTACACCAGCAACCTTTGTTGGTCTATGTTCACTATCTAATTGGAAAACACTTTGGTTAGTCCAAACGTCTGCAGAGTCTAAAGCGACATAAATTGGTATATCACCAACAATTTTGACTCCGTGTTTATTTGCATATTTCTTTAAAGACTTATATTGTTTCGTTGCAATATATTGAGTCCAGATCCAAAAGTTATATTCATCTTTATTTTCATTTTCAATCTTCTTTAATAAAGCTCTTGAATAGTTTTGATATTCAGGGCTCCATTCTTGCCAACTTCTACCATCATTAAGTCCCTTAACAACCATAAAGGCAGCATATTCTTTAGCCCATGCATTTTTAGCGACAAAGCCTCTGATCTTTTCAGATAATGAATCAAAAGAATTGTGATATGCTTTCTTTAAAACGTTAAATCTAACGTTATATAAGAATCCGTAATCGATACCTCTAAAATATGGTTTATCGAGTTCTTTAGCGTCTTCTTTTGTAATATAGCCTTGCTTAATTAATAACTCTAAATCAATAAAGTATGGATTAAGTGCAAAAGCTGAGAATGATTGATATGGTGAATCACCATAACTTGTTGGATTTAAAGGCAATAATTGCCAATATTTTTGATGTGATTTTTCCAAAAAATCAACAAAATTATAAGCTTCAGATCCAAATGTACCAATACCGTACTTACTTTTAAGCGAGAATATTGGGAGTAAAATTCCTGAACCACGTTCCATGTTAAAACCTCTTTTCGAGATTAATTTAGCACAAAAAAAATGTTTAGTAAATTATATTTATATTTTAAGCTCTTCAAAATATAATTTTCCCATTCGATATAGGATATAAACTAATGGAGAATCTAAATCTTCTCCAACATAGTGTATCCCTTCCTTATCTGAAATTATTTCATCTTTTCTTCTTTTTAAGGGATTAAAGTAAGAAATACTTATTGGGGTAATCTTAAAATCTGACCTTAAAATATCTTTAGAATTTAACTCCTTTAATATTTCATAAAATCTTATTGGTCTTAAAGTTAAATAGTTTAAGTGATTTGCCTCACTACCATCTAACATATCAAAAAATGAATTTGATAAATCGATATTGTCATTTACTTTATAAACATTCCATTCCATCGTTCTCACCTGTTGAAAACATAATATGCTTCTCAACAGGTAATTAATGTCTATATAAGTCGAATTTTTTATGAACCGCCTATATCGTCATCATCTAAGTAATCCATACAAGAGAATTCATTTCTTAATCTTTTTTCCTCTTCAGTCACAAAAACTTGATAACGAGCAAAGGAACGCAATTCGTTCTCTTTTTTCCTTCTTTGAATATCATTTGCTTTATAAAAATATTCTAAAGCTTCGTCGATTGTCATATTTTTATTTTCGTAAAAAATAACGTTTTTAAACTCATTTTTAACTTCTTTAGAGGTAAACGCACAAATAATATCTTTTAATTTGTATTCAGCAACCAAATTTTTTAAATGCTTAATATCTATAATAAAATAATGAGCTATTTCATTATAAAAAACACCTATTGGGTCATAAATATTTAAAGTCACTCCTGGTTCAACGTTACTTATCTTATTATTTTTGCTTATAATTCCTATCATATTTTCACCTCACTTTTATTGTTTACAAAAGTTAGATAAAAATACTAAAAAAGCCATCAAATATAACTTTGATGGCACATAATTATTCTTTAAATACTAATACCAAAGCCAAGAGCTTTAGGCCCAGTGTGAGCACTGACACTAAGAGAAAGTGGAGCGAAGAAGACTTCAACGTTAGAATAGTATTGGCTAAAGTATTCTTTTACATCATTAGTCCACTTATCGGCTTCTTCTTTTGTTAAGCCTGCACCAGCTACACCGATTACTAGGTGATCTTTCAACTGTGTAAATCTAGTTTCGATATCATTTTTCAAAAATTTAAACATTTCTAATTTAGCCTTAACCATTCCTCTAGTTTTGGAAATAGCATCGAACTTTTCACCTTTAACTGTTAAAACTGGCTTTAAATTTAATAAAGAACCAATTGCAGCGCTGACAGCATTTACTCTTCCAGAACGCTTAAGATATTCTAAAGTGTTGACACTTAAATAAATAATTGATTCATATGCTTCGTCTTCAAGTATCTTTTTTATTTCAGCCCCTGTTTTACCTTCTTTAATAAGTTCTTGAATCTTACGTATAGATAATATTTGAGTTACTGATACCCTATGATTATCAACTACAAATACTTTTCCTTCATATTCCTCTTGTTGAGCTAAAGCTAAGCAAGTATCACATGTGCTACTTAAGCCTCTTGAAATTGGTACAAAGACAATTTGATCGTATCCAAGTTTAAAAATTTCATCCCATTTATTCATAGTTAAGCCTGGAGATGGTTGAGAAGTTGAAACATCTCTCTTATCCTCTAATGCCTTAAAGAAAAACTCTTCTGATAAATCATCTTCTTGGAAGTATACTTGTCCGTCTATAATTACTGGGTTTTTTAATAAAAAAACTCCCATTTCTTTAGCAACTTCTTTAGTTAAACCGGCGTTTGAATCCGTTAAAATTGCAATCTTCATATTTCCCCCTCGGAAACTAATTTGTTATTTCGTTACAAAGTGTAACACATTAATGTAAAAAAATTTAGATTTTTGCTGTATAATGTTACAAAAAGGAGGCTTTTGTTCATGTCAAAAACTGATAATACTATAATTAAAGAATGTATAACAACCGCATTCGTAAAGCTTTTAAAATCAAAGCCTATTTCTAAGATTTCAATTACTGAAATATCTAAAGTAGCTGGAGTGTCGAGAATGACATTCTATAGAACATTCACTTCAAAAGAAGAAATATTAACAAATCACTTATATTATTTGATAGATAAATTTAGAATTGAATCTAAAGAATTATATAAAAATAACGTATTTGGAGACATTGAAGCCTTAAATCACTGCTTTGCATATTGTAACGAATATAGAGAATTTATAGCTGTCATATTTAAGGCTGGTTTTAGCACTTTGTTTTTGCAAGCTATTATTCAATATTTATTAGACGCCTATTATAAACCTGGCGATAGTATAAGAAAATACTATTCACTTCAATGTTATGCAGGAGCAATTTATAACGCCTATGCAACTTGGGACAAAAACAACCACGACATAAGCGCTCAAGAATTGTCTGAATTAATTCACGAATATTTTGTAAATAAAAACGGAGACTCAATTCAATGAGTCTCCAATTTTTATTGGCTCTGTTGAATCTTATGGGGTTTAAGCAAAAGCAAGAAA
>FR898161.1 GCA_000437395.1 Clostridium sp. CAG:288
GTTAAACGCCTCTGTGCCAATTGTACTGCTTTTGCGGGAGATTAGGTCATCGCCGGTTTTTTTGTGCTTTAAAATACCTGCACAAAATTTAATATTTCACTTAATTTAATTATTAGTTGTACTTTTGTTTCATAAGTGATATATTTTGCATAGCAAAATAGAATCTAATAATTTTTTTGCTTTTTATTTTTGCTTTTTAGTTGTTAGTTTAATTATTAAAGCTTTTTTAAATGATTTATGCATAAAATAAATCAATTAATAATTAGATAACATTTCAAAAAGAAACGTATTTTGTTAATAATTCTTCCTGAATATTAAACAAAATACACGTTTTAGCTATTTTTTACATTTTATAGTTATATATTTGCATTTACAATAGATATTAGACTTTAAGAAACATGCAAAATATAGTATAATTACTTTTTGTAACGTTGCTAATTTTATAAAAGAAAGGAGTAAGAAATGAAACTAGGAAAACTAGGCGCTGCTTTTCTAGGTGTGATAACAATTTGTTCACTTGCTGGTTGCAATTCAACAGGCTCACAAAACATTAAAGGAAAAATACCTGCTACTTTCCATCTCGAAGGTGGTATGTGTCAAAATAGTATTTATGATGTTGTTTATTATTATGATTTCGGCGATAAAACTGAAATGAAAATAGGTGATCCAAACGTTATTGAAACTAGAGAAGATTATCATATTACACGTAAAGGCTATGATTTAGATGGCTGGTACCTTACAAAGACTGGCGAAGGCGATGATGCTACTTATTCTGATCCATGGGATTTTAGCAAAAATACTATGACTAAAGAAGGCGTTCATCTTTATGCTAAATGGGTAAAACAAATTAAATATTCATTTGAACTTTACTACAAAGATGAAAATAACAAAGATGTTTTAATTAAATCTTATGGTGCAAATCAAAATGCAACATTTGGATCTGTCTATATTGATAGAGCTGCTGCAAAAGCTTATCCAGGACATACATTCATCAATTTCTCTGATGCAAATGGTAATGTCATTGATGATATTTATACTATTTACACATCAACTGATGAATCTAATCCAGTTGTTAAACTTTATGCCAATTATATTGAAGGTGATTTCACTATAGTTAGTACAGCTTCTGAATTCTTATCTGCAATTAGAACAGGAAAATCTGTATATTTAATGAACGATATTGATTTAGAAGGAAAAGATTTGTTTGTTGAACGTTATAACAACGCAACACTTAATGGTAACGGACACACCGTTAGCAACTTCAATCTTTCATTTAACAAATCTAAGACTGGTGACTTATATGTTGGTATATTTGGCGCAATGAGAAATTCAAATGTTATCGACATCAAGTTTACTGGAGCTAAATTCAACTTTGAATATAATGGTACAAGAATTCAAGCAGCTTACCTTGGTGCAGTCGCTGGTACAGCTACTGGTGGTAAGATTGAAAATGTCACATTCGAAGGCGAATATACAATCGCTTCTAGCGATAAGATGACAATAGATTATATCGACTATATAAATGATGGTAGAGTCTATTATTCGTTGTTAAAAGATGATGAATTAGGTGATACAGTTGTTACTAATTCAACATCAACTATTACTATTATTGATAATCGTCAATCAAATGACGTTAAATAGCTAAAAGGAGGCTAAATATGAAAAAGAAACTATCACTTTTAACTTTTGGTGCTTTGGTAGCTTTAACCGTTACAGGATGTAACCATGGTAATGGCCAAACTTCTTCGTCAGGAAGTAGTAGCATATCAACATCTCCAACAGTTAATACAGTCAACGAAACAGTTCCACTCGTTTTATCTACTGCTGAATTCGATGGCGTTTTCAGTCCATTCTTCTCTACAAACTCAGCAGATAGTAGCATTGTTGGTCTTACACAAATCGGTATGATCGGCAACAATAGTGCTGGTGAACCTATCGTTGGTGAAAATGAAGACGTCGTAGTCTTAGACTATTCAGAGGAAACAAGAGATGCTACTGATGATGACAAAGCAATCGGGGCTTCCGAAGATAAAGTTACAGAATACAAATTTGTTTTAAAGAACAACATTAAGTATTCAAATGGCTCTGCCTTATCAATTAAGGATGTCTTATTTAATCTTTACGTTTATCTTGATCCAATCTACAATGGTTTAAGCACAATTTATTCCACAGATATTGTTGGTTTAAAGAGATACAGAACTCAAACAGCTAGTGAAAAAGAACAAGAAGGTTTCAAAACAAGATTCCAAGTCGCTGCTCAAGGTAGAATTGACCAACTCACTTCCTTAAGTGATCAAATCATTAAAGATCACTCTAGTGAAATCTTAACTGAAACATCGTTCTTAGACTACTTAACAACATCAGTTAACGCTAACCCAACAACTTATGGAAATGTTTTAGGTGACTATAACAAAGCTTTAAGCTTATTCTCTGAAGAATTAAATTCAGACTATACAAACGCTATTGATACAGCTACAGATATTTCATTTACAAAGAAAGGTGATGAAGATAACTTAATTAAACCTTTCGAAACTAATATGGAAGCTTTCTTATATAATGAAGGTTATATTAGCTTTAACAAAGATACAGGTGAAATCACTGCTACATATGGTGAATATACAGATGCAAGAACTTGGACAAAAGAACAATGTATCCAATATGTCTATGCTGATAAAGTTCCATATAGCATTTCTGAAATTGTTTCCTATTGGGCAGCAGCTGATAATTTATTCGATTATATCGTTGCTGATGAAATGGAAAAATATTTTAATGATCAAAAGAACCAAGGAAATGGCTTAACATATAAGAACATTTCCGGTATTACATTTGCTAATAAGGACGAAGCAGTCACTGTCAATGGTAAGACATATGAAAAACCAACATATGACTCTACAGGTGCTCTCGTTTCTGGTAACGAAGTCTTATCCATTAAGATTAATGGTGTTGACCCAAAAGCAATTTGGAACTTTGCATTTACAGTAGCTCCAATGTATTACTATTCTGATCAAGAACATATTGAAAAATTTGACTTCAAAAGCAACTTCGGTGTCGAATATATGTCACAAACATTCTTAAACAACGTTGTTAACGCTGCTAATAAAGTTGGTCTTCCAGTTGGTGCTGGCCCATACCAAGCAAGTAAAGCTTCTGGTGGCACAACTAATGTCACATCATCAGACTTTGCCGATAAAGGTGTTGTTTACTATGAAAGAAATGAAAACTTCCACCTTGGCAAACCAAAAATCAAATCAATCCGTTATCAAGTTACACCTGCTAACTCAATGGTTACAGTTTTACAAACAGGTGAAGTTGATTTTGTCGAACCAAATGCTAAACCAAAGACAGTCGAAGTCTTAAACGGCCTTGAAAATGTTACATCTCAAAGAGTTAAGACAGCTGGTTATGGTTACATTGGTATCAACGCTGCTGAAATTACAGATCTCGAAGTAAGACAAGCAATTATGCACGCTATTAGTGTCGATGAAGTTGTCGGTTACTATGGTACAATGGCTGAACCTGTCTATCGTTCAATGTCTAGAACAAGCTGGGCTTATCCAAAAGATGCAGAATTATATTATGCATATGATAGCACAGGCGCTACATCCGCAAGATTAGTAGCTGATGCTGGCTACACATTAGGTTCTGATGGCGTTCTCCAAAAGGATGGCAAGAAACTTAAGTACACATTCACTATTGCTGGTGAAGATAAAGACCACCCAGCTTGGGATGCTTTATATCACGCTGCTGAAGTCTTAAATAGAATCGGCTTCCAAATCACAGTTACAACTGATGCTAGAGCTTTAAGTAAGTTATCAGTTGGTGGCTTACAAGTATGGGCAGCTGCTTGGGGTAGTACAATTGACCCAGATATGTATCAAGTCTATCACAAGGATTCAACAGCAACTTCAGTCCTCAACTGGGGCTACAAAAAGATTGCTGCTAACCCAAATAACTATCCAAGAGAAACAGAAATCATCGCTGAATTATCACAAGTGATTGATGATGCACGTTCAGTTACAGATCAACCAACACGTACAAACTACTATGCACATGCTCTTGATTTAGTAATGGATCTTGCAGTCGAATTACCAACATATCAAAGAGATGACTTATTCGCTTATAACAATAAGAAGATTGACTCTACATCCTTAACTCCAGCAAAAGAACTTTCACCATATAAAGGACTTTTAAGTGAGATTTGGAACGTAAGTCTCAATGCAAACTATCGTTAATTTCTAAAAGGAAAAAATTCGAGGGCCGCTAACAACGGTCCTCTTTATAGGAGAAAAAACATGTTCAAATACATTATTAAAAGACTATTAATCTCCCTTTTTGTCCTTTTAGGTGTCTCTGTAATTATTTATGTTTTAGTTAGATTAATGCCAACTGATTACGTCGACATTAAATTTGCTGAACAATTAGCTTCAGGCCAAATTACAGCTGAACAAATTCAGGCATTTAAAGAGTTATATGGTATTGGTGATAGTTCACCGCTAGGTATTATCAAAGGTTACTTTACATGGGTTGGCAATATGTTTAAAGGTGATTTAGGTATCTCCTTCAAATATAGAAGACCAGTTGTCGATGTCATTTCACAAAACATGTGGGTTTCATTTGCAATTGCTTTAATTGCAACTATCTTGCAATTCTTAATTGCTATTCCATTAGGTATTTCTAGTGCAACTCATCAATATTCTGTAAGAGATTATTTAGTTACCATCTTTACAATGATTGGTATTTCTTTCCCAACTTATTTCTTCGGTGCAATCGTTATTAAATTATTCTCCGTTACTTTAGGTTGGTTCCCATCTGTCGGTTTAGTAACAGGTGGAGTTATCTATCCAGCTACATTTGCTGGTTGGTGGGCAAAATTATGCGATATGGCTAAACACTTAGTTTTACCAATCTTCGTATCAGTTTTCCTTTCAATTGGTAGTCTTATGAGATACACCAGAACAAATATGTTAGAAGTTTTAAATGCTGACTATATTCGTACAGCAAGAGCAAAGGGTTTATCTGAAAATAAAGTTATTTATAAGCATGCTTTCAGAAATACTATGATTCCTCTTGTTACATTATTAGCTGGTATTTTACCATCATTATTCGGTGGTATGATGATTACAGAACAAGTCTTCGGTATTACTGGTATCGGTAATATGGCTTATCAAGCTTTAAAAGAAGGCGATGTTCCATTCATTATGACATATAACATGTTCTTAGCTATTTTAACTGTTATCGGTACTCTTTTCTCCGACATTATGTACTCTATTGTCGACCCAAGAGTCCGCTTAGGAAGGTAGGTGAAAATCATGGAAGAACTTAATTATGAAATTAAAAAAGAAAGCTCTGAATCTGTGATTAACGCTGAGAAAGCTGAAAGCGATAATAACAGCGAAAACAACAATGAAAATAAAGAAGTCTTTGAAGAAAACTACAAACAAATGTCTCCTGCTAAATTAATTATGAGACGTTTCTTCCGTTCAAAGCTTTCTATAGTTGGTATCATTCTTATCATATTCTTATTCTTCTTCTCAATTTTCGGCCCAATGATTTATAACAAATGGGGAGAAAACGAAGTTGATAGAACACCTGTTGTTAAACAATATGAAAAGGAACTTACTTATACTGACGAAGATGGCAACATTATCAATGTTATTCAAGTAATTGAAATTACCCAACAAATCAATTCTTATGCAAAACCTGATGGAAATCATATCTTAGGTACTGATAACAAAGGTATGGACGTTTTCACCAGATTAATGTATGGTGGTAGAATTTCATTATCTATTGGTTTTATTGTTATTATTCTAGAAACGTTATTAGGCGTTTTCTTTGGTGGTATATCAGGCTACTTTGGAAAATGGGTAGATCAGATAATAATGCGTGTTGTTGATATATTTAACTGTATCCCGACACTGCCAATATTACTTATTGCTGCTGCTCTTCTTGATTCCTTAAAAGTTCCAGGAAGCATGCGTATTTATTGGTTAATGGTTATTATCACGATATTCGGATGGGCTGGTACAGCGCGTATGGTTCGTGGTCAAATCTTGTCACTTAGAGAGCAAGAATATATGACCGCAACTGAAGTTATGGGCTTACCAACTTGGAGAAAAATATTTAAACACTTGATTCCAAATGTCATGCCACAACTTATTGTTTCTATGACTCTTGGTTTAGGTGGAGTTATTATTTATGAATCAACATTAAGCTATTTAGGCTTAGGTGTTCAAGATCCATACGCTGCATGGGGTACTATGATTTCATTAGCTAACACTCCTGAAATTTTGGAAAACTATGTCAACATGTGGATGCCAGCAGGTATTATGATTGTTCTAGCTGTTTTAGGATTTAACTTTGTCGGTGATGGCTTACGTGATGCCATGGACCCAAGAAGTAAGAAGTAGGTGATTGTTATGGCAAAAAAAGAAGGTTACCTTACTCTTAAAGAGAGTAGAAAAATCATAAAACACAACGTAAAACAAATGCGCTATTATGAGCGCTTAAAGAAGAAAAAGGTCGATGTTTCTTACTATAGCGGTAAGATGAAAGACCCAAACAATGTTATTGAAATTGAGAATCTTGAAACGAACTTCTTTACAGATAACGGAACAGTTAAATCTGTAAATGGTGTTTCTTTCTCAATTCCAAAAAGCAAAATTATCGGTGTTGTCGGTGAATCTGGTTGTGGTAAGAGTGTTACTTCTCTTTCAATTATGCAATTAGTTCAAGCTCCACAAGGACAAATTGTCGGAGGCTCAATTAGATTTAACACTGATGAAAAAGATGCTGATGGGGACAATATTTCATACGACATTGCTAAGATGCCTATGAAAGATATGTATAAAATTCGTGGTAAAGATATTACTATGATATTCCAAGAACCAATGACAAGTTTAAACCCTGTCTTTACTATTGGATATCAACTTGATGAAGTCATGTTTATCCACTATCCAGAAACAACAAAAGAACAAGCTAAGGCTCACAGTATAGAAATGCTTAACCAAGTTGGTATTTCAATGTCAGAGCGTGTCTATAACTCGTATCCACATGAATTATCTGGTGGTATGCGTCAACGTGTCATGATTGCTATGGCATTAGCGGGCAATCCTAAATTAATTATTGCAGATGAACCTACTACAGCTTTGGATGTTACTATTCAAGCTCAAATCCTTGAACTTCTTAAAGATATCCAAAAAAGATCAGGTTGTGCAATTATGTTAATTACTCACGACTTAGGTGTTATCGCTGAAATGGCTGATGAAGTCGTTGTTATGTACGCTGGAAGAGTTATTGAAAAGGGAACTGTAAGAGAAGTTTTCCACAATCCTTTGCATCCATATACAATTGGACTTCAAAAGAGCAAACCTCTCATCAATTCCAATACTAACGAACCTTTGTATTCTATTCCTGGACAAGTTCCAAACCCAATTAATATGCCTGATACATGTTTCTTTAGAGGAAGATGTAACAAGTGCATCAAAAAGTGTAGTGGAAAATATCCATCAGAAGTATATGTATCTGATACACACATGGTAGCATGTTATTTATACGATAAGGAGGGCAAAGAAAATGAGTGAAAACTCTAGTGAAGTTAAAGAAAAAACTTTAAGTGCTGAAGAACTTAATTCTTTGTCTGAACATCGTGTTCGTGGTAAAGATGAACCACCAGATCCAAAATATTTACTTGAAGTTAGACATTTATGTAAATATTTTCCATTAGGTGCTAATTTCTTTGGAAAACCTACATCTTATCTTAGAGCTGTTGATGACATATCTTTCGGAATTGAAAGAGGTAAAACAATCGGTGTTGTCGGTGAATCAGGTTGTGGTAAAACAACTTTAGGCCGTACAATCTTAAGACTTTACGATATTACTTCTGGTCAAGTTTTCTTCGATGGAAAAGATTTGGCCAAAGTTCCGCCAAAAGAACTTAGAAAAATGAGAGTTGATATGCAACTCATTTTCCAAGATCCATATTCTTCACTTCCACCACGTATGACTGTCGGTGCTATTATCTCTGAAGCTGTAAAAGTTCACCATATTGTTCCAAAAGATAAGGTCAACGAACACGTTTTGAACATTATGAAAATGTGTGGTTTACAACCTCAGTATTACGATAGATATCCACATGAATTCTCTGGTGGTCAAAGACAAAGAATTTGTATTGCAAGAGCTTTAGCTGTCAATCCAAAATTAGTTATTTGTGATGAACCAGTCTCAGCTTTGGACGTTTCTATTCAAGCTCAAATTATCAACTTGTTGAAACAACTTCAAAACGAAATGGGATTGACTTATGTCTTCATTTCTCACGATTTATCAGTCGTTAAATATATTACAGATAAAATCGCTGTTATGTATTTAGGTAACATGATGGAATTAGGAAATACAAACGATATATTTGCTAATCCACTTCACCCTTATACACAAGCTTTATTCTCAGCTGTTCCTATTCCAGATCCAGATGTTAAGATGAATCGTATCATTCTCAAGGGTGATATTCCATCTCCAGCTAATCCACCAGCAGGATGTAAATTCCACACCCGTTGCGCAAAGTGCATGGCTGTTTGTAAACATTTGGCTCCACGCTTTAAAGCAGTTGCTCCAGATCACTTTGTTGCTTGCCACCTCTACGATGAAGAGATGCTCGCTCAAAACAGTAAATATGAAGAATTAGAAAAAGCTGATATCAAGATTAGCGAAAGCATTGAAGAGAAAAAATCTGAAATGATTTCTACTTCTGATTATAAAAAGAGAAAGCACACAAAAAAATCCGCTAAGAAAAAAGAAGACTTTGTCCTTGGTGAATAATTTTCATGGCAAAAAAGAAAAAGCAAAAATATGTAGATGACGGTCACACAATCTACAATATGGATATAGAAGGCTTTAAATGGCACGATAAGAAAAAGAAGAAAGAAAACGATGTCAAACTTTCTTGGAAAGAAAGGTGGGCAATGATTAGAGGCGCATATGGCGCATTCTTTCCTAAATTTCTTATTATCATTATCGCTTTCACACTTACGTATTTATTGTTATACTTTTGGCTACATCATTAAACTGTCAGTAAATCTGGCAGTTTATTTTTTTTATAAATACATATATAATTTTCAGGAGGTTTTTATGTATTGTAGAAAATGTGGTAAAGAAATACCAGATGGTGCTAAATTTTGTCCAAATTGTGGGGAAAAGACAGATGATACAACTGTAGAGGAAAAAGTTAATAGTGTCGATTTAAATACTTCAAGTAATACTTATAATGGAAACTATTATAGCGACGATAGTTCTTCTTCAATTGGTTGGGGTGTTTTAGGCTTTTTTGTTCCAATTGCAGGTTTAATTTTATTCTTAGTTTGGAAAGATGAAAAACTTGAAGATTCTAAAGCCTCAGGAATAGGTGCTCTTGTCAGTGTTGTAGTCTCGATTATTATCTTCTTACTTTATATTATTGCTTTACCAGCCTTTTTAGTTTAGTAAATATAAACGGATAATTGCTTGGATTATTAATAAAAATAATATTCCAAGCTTTTTTAATGGCTAAATATAAATAATGTTGCTAAAATAAGAAATAGATTAATAGGAGGCCCTAATTATGAACGAATGGGATTTTACAAGAATATATAAAGATTTAAACGCTTTTGAAGAAGATGCTAAGAAGTTAAGTGAGGATATTGATGGATATAATAAGTTTAAAGGAAAGATTAACGATGAAAAATCATTGCTTGATTTTTTAAATTACGACGAAGAAGTTGTTGGTAATTTTTCAAAGATCTACACATATGCTTCGATGTTTTACGATCAACAACAAAAAGAACCTTCTAGACAAAAGGTATATGCAACAGCAAACGACTTATACGCTAAGTATGTACAAGTAACTTCTTTTGCTTCATCTGAAATATTGGCATTAGGTGAAGAAAATGTTAAACGTTTTGTTAAAGAGAATAAAGAGTTGACAAAGTACGCTTATCCACTTGATAAGATTTTCCACAATCAATCACATATATTTGAACCAAAGATTGAAGAGATAATGGCTAACTATGTTCAAGTTACAAACAATTACAATCGACTTTATGATATGTTAGCTGTTGCTGATGGAAAATCAAGTACTGTTAAACTTTCAACAGGGAAAGAAATTGAAGTTAACCAATCTAATTTTAGACAATATTTAGCTACTTTAAAGAACCAAGATGATCGTAGAATTGTCTTTGAAGCCGTTTTTAAGGGCTTTGAAGCTCATAAGAACACATTTGCTGGAATTTATAACGGAATCATTCAATCGGACTATGCCGAGGCTAAAAATAGAAAGTACAATTCAATTTTAGAGTCTTTCTTATATGGAAATAACATTCCAACTGATGTTTATTTATCTTTAATTAAAACTGTTAGAGAAAATACAGATGTACTCAAAGAATATTATGCTCTTAGAAAACAATACTTTGGCTTAAAAGAATTACACACATATGATAGATTCTTGGATTTTGCTTCAACAGATAAAAAATATACTTATGAAGAAGCTAAAGAATTATTCTTCGAGTCAGTAGCTAAGATTGGTGGAGAATTTGAAAAAGTTGCTCACGAAGTATTAGCAGAAGGAAGAGTTGATGTCTACCCACACGAAGGAAAGAGAACAGGCGCTTATTCAACTGGCTATTATAAAGAAGGACCATTTATTCTTTTGAATCACACTGGAATGCTTGATGACTGCTTTACTTGTGCTCATGAAGCAGGTCACTCAATTCACACAACTTTAGCAAATGCTAATCAACCAGTCGCTACAGCTGACTACACAATTTTTGTCGCAGAAATTGCTTCGACATTTAATGAACAATTATTGTTAGATCACTTACTTTCCAAAACAACAGATAAAGAAACTAGATTAGTTTTATTACAATCAGCAATTGATGGCTTAATTGCAACTTTCTATCGCCAAACACTCTTTGCTGACTATGAATACCAAGCTCACAAATTAGTTGAAGAAGGTAAACCAGTTACTGTTGACGTTCTCTCATCTATAATGAAAGATTTGTATTTAGAATATTATGGAATCGATTTAAATAACGAACCATATAAAGAATATGTTTGGGCTTATATTCCACACTTCTTCCACTCACCATTCTATGTTTATCAATATGCAACATGCTATGCATCGAGCTTACAAATATATGACATGGTAAAAAACAATGTTCCAGGAGCATTAGATAACTATTTGAATATGTTAAAAGCTGGCGGTTCTGATTACCCAGTTGAAATAGTGAAAAAAGGTGGAGTTGATTTGACTACACCTGAACCATTTATGGCTGTTTGTAAGAGATTGAAGGAACTCTTAGAAGTTCTCAAAAACGAATTAAAGTAATTTAATTAAAATAAGTGAATTTATGTATTATTTGTATACATAGTTCACTTTTTTGATTGTTCATAATAAAAGAACAAACAATAATTGTGTATACAAATAAGGTGATAATGTAACAAAAGCGATTAAATTTTACAAAAAAATTTCATATTATTAGTTAAATAACATGTGATAATTTGATTTTTTTACCTTATAAGGTATAATAGAATAGCACTCTTAAGGAGGAATTTTTGAATGGGAATAGATAAGAATACGTCATACGGAAAAATCAATATCTCATTGGAAGCCATCGCTTTAGTCGCTGGACAAGCAGCAACAACCTGTTATGGTGTTGTTGGACTTTCAAGTAAACGCTCATTAAAAGATGAGATAAACGCCTTCCTTAAGAAAGAAAACTATAAAGACGGGGTCACAGTTAAAAAGACAGGTAAGGACGCTTTTGAAGTCAACATGTACATTATTGTCGGTTCTAATTTAAAAATAACTGAAGTAGTTTCAGAAGTACAAAAGAGAGTTAAATATGAACTAGAAAAAACATTTGGCATTAAGTTTAGATCTGTTAATGTCTATGTTTTAGGTGTTGACCGCCTTTAAAGAATTATTTAATTAAGAAAGAAGGAAATATATGATAAAAATCGACGGCGTTATCCTAAAGCAGATGATTATCAGTGGTGCGAATAACTTATATAATTCATACCCAGAAGTTGATGCTTTAAACGTTTTCCCAGTCCCAGATGGCGATACTGGTACTAACATGAATTTAACAATATCTTCAGGTGCTAAAGAAGTTGCAAACAAAAATGAAACTTCAATTTATGAAATTGCAAAGACTTTCTCCAGAGGACTATTAATGGGTGCAAGAGGTAACTCTGGTGTTATTTTATCCCAAATTTTTAGAGGCTTTGCTCAAGGCTTAAAAGGCAAAGATGAAGCTGATGCAATCGATCTTGCTGATGCCTTTATGATGGGTAAAGAAGTTGCATATAAGGCTGTTATTCGTCCTGTTGAAGGTACAATCTTAACAGTTTGTAGAGAAGCTGCTCAAGCATTGAACGATGCTGTTGAACCAGAAATGCCTATTGATCAAGCTATTGATATTTTACTTGCTGAAGCTCGTGAAAGCTTAAAGAGAACACCTGATCTTTTACCAATATTAAAAGAAGTTGGTGTTGTCGATAGTGGCGGTGCTGGATTTTGTAAGATTTTAGAAGGTTTCTCAAAAGCTTTAAAGAACGAAGTCGTTGAAAAGAATATGCCAGATGTTGTTGATGTATCTGATCAAGCTCAAGTTTCTATGGGAAATGCTCAATCAAAAATTCAACATGAAGAATTTGGCTATTGCACAGAATTTATTTTGAAATTACCAGCCGAAAATGAAAAGTCAGGTAAAAAAGTATTTGTTGAAAAAAGATTTGTCGCTGTCTTAAATAGCCATGGTAATTCAATTGTTGAAGTTAGAGATAACGATTTAGTTAAAGTTCACATTCATACATTAAATCCAGGTAATATTCTCTCTTATGCTCAACAATTTGGTGAATTTGTTAAAATCAAAGTTGAAAATATGTCAGAACAACATTCTGAATTATTAAAAGAAGAAAATAACAAAAAGGTCGAAGAAAAACCTTTGAAAGAATTTGGATTAATATCTGTTGGTGTTGGCCAAGGTATTGTCGATATGTTTAAAGATTTAAGAGTTGACTATGTTGTTTCTGGTGGTCAAACTATGAATCCTTCAACTGAAGATTTCGTAGAAGCCATCAAAGAAGTCCATGCCAAAAACATTATTATTCTTCCAAACAACTCAAATATTGTTATGGCAGCTTCACAAGCTTGCGATGTTGTCAGCGGTGGAGAAACAAATGCTGTTGTTATCCCAAGTAAAACTATTCCTCAAGGTTTAGTTGCAGCTATGATGTTTAACCCAGAAGTTGATATGGAAGTCAATATCAATGAAATGACAGAAGCTTTATCTACAGTAAAAACTGGTCAAGTAACTTTCTCAATTAAAGATACAACAGTAGATGGAGTTCAAGTCTATAAAGATCAATTTATGGGAATTTTCGATAAAGAGATTGTTTGCTGTCAAAAAGATAAAGTAGATGCAGCTATGGAACTTCTTGATAAAATGACTGATAGTATGTCTTCAATCATTATTGTCATTATCGGTGAAGATGTTTCTAACGAAGAAGAAGAAAGAATTACAAATTTAATTAATGAAAAATATGGTTCCGAAATTGATATTGATATCAAAAAAGGATTACAACCAGTCTATTCATTTATTATTAGTGTTGAATAAAAATATTACTGGGCTTTATGCCCAGTTTTTTAATGCACAAATTTATATATGTACAAAAAAAGATGAATTAACTTCATCTTTAATACATTTATCTATTTAATGAACTTAATAAGTTAGGAACTTCATTTTCAGAAATAACTGTTACACCTGCCTTTAAAAGAGCTTCTGCAAGTAGTCCATTTCCATTAATAACTCCACCGTCGAATTTTCCGTTGTGTATCTTTTTAACACCACAACTAGGAGAACGATCTTTTAAAACTGCTAGTTTAACGTTAAATCTTTTAACTATTTCTAACGTTAAAGAAATGCCTCTATTATAAAAATCTGTCACATCAGATCCTTTAATATTAATAGCTCTTCTTTCCTCGTTTAATTCTGAAGGCGCTCTTGGAGTTTTTAATCCACCATCAGTTTCAGGACAAACTGGTATTACATCATAGTAATCTAGAAGTCTTAGTACATCGTTGTTTTTCTTTGTTTGTCCATCGTAACGGACAGGTGCTCCAACTAAACAAGCACTGACAATAATAATTTCTCTGTTATTTTCCATGATAATTATTATACATTAGGACACACTAATTACAAAGAAGGAGATGAAAAATATGCCAAATTTAAAATGTCACAAGCAAAATTGTGAACACAATCACAACATTAAATGTGGATTAGAAGGTATTTATGTCAATCAACATGCAGTTTGTGAGTCCTATGAAAGTAGAAGTGGAGAACCTTTTGAATTTACTCAAGAGTTCGCTAAAGATTTAGCTATGACTTTTACTGACAAGAGTACTGATGTAACTTGTCACGATCACGAATGTCAAAATAACGAACACGAATGTTGCATGTTAGACAATTTAAGGATTGATGATTTAGATAATGCAGCTATTTGTGTTAATTTTAGAAAACGTAACTAATCAGTAATATTGTCTGAATTTTCTTTTTCTTCCAACATGGCTTTATAGGCTTTTAAGTCTTGTGAATCCTTGTTGGATATTTTTATATATTTATAACAGAACAATGTTCCACATGCACAAATGATTGGGAACATTACACCACACATAGCTCTAAAAGCTAGCTCTGGATTTGGTCCAGGATTTGATCCACTTTCGTATCCAAAGGCAAAGCTTAAAGCTGACATAGCTATAGCCGAAACTATTAAGGAAACTCTAGATATTAGAGATCCAATAGAATTAAACGAGGCTTCTCTTGAAATTTTATATTTCATTTTATCAATATCGATTAATTCGGCACTCATCATATCAGGTGATAACATTAGTCCTCCAACAAAAGGACCTATAAATATCATAACAATACACCCTTGCCACCAGTTTATTGGTAAAACTAGGAAAAACAAGGCGATAGGAAGAGCAGTAAAGCAAATTTTCCACACCATTCTAAATCCGTGTTTTTCAATATATTTAATCCAAAAAGGAATTGATAAGACAAGAGACCCGAATAAAACAGCCATCAAAGCAGCTAGTGTTGCTGAATTTGTATGTAAAACATATTTACAGTACATTGGATATATTGAAACGATTAGTCCAAGAATTGCTTGGAAGAAAGATTGAGCTAAGTTATAAATTAAGAATGGGCGATTGTGTAAAACATCTTTTAAAGTCTGAATGAAAGAATAAGGCTTTTTTAAGGTTATATCTTCTTTGCCTTTTGTCTTTAGACCAGTAATACAAAAAATCATGACAACGAAATATACGGCAGTATAAATTAATCCGATTAAAAAATAACTATGTAAAACTTCCATTAATAGTGGCGTACAAACATAGCAAATACCCATAGCTATCATTTCAAATAAGTGTCTTAAACTGGAACATTCTGCGCGTTCTTTATCGGTTACAAATAAAACAGGATAAAGAGCTCCGTAATTTATGTACATGACAGTAGATGCGTTTTCAATCATAATCGAAATGAAAAGATAATAGATAAAAAATCCTGTTTGAGAAAAACCAGTGCTTTTATCTATTACATAAGCTAACAAAATAAATAGTGGTAGTACTGGAAGACCACCAACAAGCCATGGTAATCTTTTGCCCCATTTTGATTTTGTTTTTTCTGATAAGGCTCCAAAGAATATATCATTTAATCCATCGACAATGACAAAGATAATTTTGCATATTGAAGCTAAATATATTGAAACTATTCCAGTATAGTCAACATAATAAGAAATGTTAAAGCCATGGAAAAGTTGTGTTAATAAAGTTAAAGCAAATAAACCTGTTGCAAAACGAAAAGGACTAGTTTTTTTAGAATTCTTTTTGTTAAAGTTAGGCATATTCACCTCCGTTTTAGTTCTTATAAAATAACATATGCATAAAGCAATATATTTTGTTGTTAGTTTTTGACTAATAATATGTTATCATTTTAGACGTAGTTTTGTTATAGAAAAGGGGAATTTTATGAAATTAATTGTTGGATTAGGAAACCCTGGCTTAGATTATGAACACACTCGCCACAATGTTGGCTTTGATGTTGTAAATATTTTAGCTGAAGATTTCAATGTAGAAATAAATAAATCAGGATTTAAAGGGTTATATTGTAAGTTTACTTTCGATGGTGAAACAGTATATATTTTAAAACCAATGACATATATGAATTTATCAGGTGAATCAGTAAAAGCGTTTGTTGACTACTACCATATTAATATTCAAGATATCGTAGTTGTTTCCGATGACCTTGCTTTACTTCCTGGCTCGTTAAGATTACGTGAAAACGGCTCTAGTGGTGGTCATAACGGCTTAAAGAGCATAATTAATTGCCTTGGCACACAAGAATTCAAGAGAATAAGAATAGGCGTTGGTGAGCCTAAAAACGACGTTGTTGATTATGTCTTAGGAAAGCCACAAGGTGAAGATAAAGAAAAAATCGAAGAGATTTATGATAGAGCAGTAAAAGCAATCGAAAATTATATAAAAGAAGGAAACTTCAATAAGACTGCTAGCTTATTTAATGTTAAGGTTAATAAATGAATTCTAAAGAGTTTTTAGATCTTATTCCGTTTAATGGTGAATTAAATAGATTTGAATCATATGAAGATATTAGCTTAAGAAATATAAATTCCTTAAGCCTTGTTTTAAGTGCTTCATTTTTAAGAAAGCCTAGAAAAATTGCTGTCTGCTTACCAACATTATATGATGCTCAGACTTTAATGGATGGCTTGATGGATTATTTAAATCAAGATGACGTTGTCTTTTATCCGTTTGATGAAGTTTTAAGAATTGAATCGATCGGTACAAGTAAAGAAATGGTTGAAGAAAGAATAAACGCCTTAACATCAACTTGCTTAGATAAACCTGTAATATTCATCACTCATAGCGCAGCTACTATAAGATTGATTAGAAGCAAAGAGACTTTTCAATCGCGTATTTTTACTTTAGAGATAAACAAAGATATTTCACGTAAAGAGTTATTAGAAAAAATTTCTTTAGCAGGATACACTAGAGTTAATAAAGTTCAACATTGCTTCGAATATGCTTTAAGGGGTGAAATTCTAGACATTTGGTCTGCAAATTACTTGGATCCAATTCGTATTGAATTCTTTGATGAGACAGTTGAAGAGATAAGAGTTTTTCATCCTGAAACAGAAATATCATATAAACAAATTGAATCCATTACTATAGTTCCAGCTAGTGAATTTTCTTTGTCAAAAGAAGAAAAAGAGGATGGATCTGAAAAACTACTTAAAGCTTTATCAGAAAGAAAATTACCTAAGCTTTTATTCGATGAATTGTCAGAGAGAGTAAGACCAAATTTAGATAGAATATTAAATGAAGGTATGGATGAAACAAATTCAAGATATCTTCTTTATTTTGATGACAATTGCAAGACAGTTAGTGATTATTTAAGTGAATTCCAAGTCTACATTTATCATCCAATAGATTTTTTATCATCAGCTAATAATTTTGAAAATGAAGAGATAGACTTCTTTAACGATTTATATAAAAATGGACAAGCATTAGAAAAAGAAAGAATATACGACTCACCAGAAGAAGTCCTTTTAAGCCTCAATCATGTTAATATAACTAACGAAGAGTGCAAGTTTAAAACTGTCGATATTTCATATCACAATACAAATTTAGCAACTTCAACAAACTTCATAAGTAATTTAATCGATGATGGAAACAACGTTAAAATTTGTCTTACAAATGAACGAAGAGAAACTCTTATAAATCATCTTGATGAAGAAAATGTTGCATATTCAATTTATCCAGAAGTTGGTAGAATTCAAATTGTTGATTTTGGTATTAATAGTGGTTTTTTAATTTCTAGCGAAAAAGAAGTTTTTCTTTCTTCTAACGAAATTTTTGGATTAGCAAAACAAAGTGGAAAGTTCTTAACGAGATTCAAAGAAGCAAAGATTTTAAAGAAATTTGACGATTTAGAAATAGGTGATTTTGTAGTTCATGAAGATTACGGTATAGGTAAATATATCGGTGTTTTTGATCTTAATGGACTAGACTATTTAAAAGTTCAGTATGCTGGTGAAGATAATTATTTATATGTGCCATTATCTAAATTTAAGCTTATTAGAAAATATGCAGGTAAGGAAGGCTCCGTTCCTTCTCTTGATGAAATAGGTGGAACTTCTTGGGCTAGAAGAAAAGAAAAAATCAAAAAACGTGTTTCTTATTTAGCTGATAAATTATTAGCAATAAACGCAGAAAGAATGGCTAAACCAGGATACGCTTTTATGCATGAAGAAGAGATGGAACACGCTTTTGCTAAAGATTTTCCATACAAATTAACTGATTCACAACAAAAAGCTTGGGACGATATATCTAAAGATATGGAAAGTCCACATCCAATGGATAGACTTTTAGCAGGTGATGTTGGATTTGGAAAAACTGAAATTGCTTTTAGAGCTTGTTACAAAGCAATTTTAAGTGGGAAACAAGCTGCTATTTTATGCCCTACAACGATTTTAGCTAAACAACATAATGAAGTTGCAATTAAAAGATTTAAAGGTTATGGCGTTGAAATTGCCATGTTGTCACGCTTCACGCCAAAAAAAGAAATTGAGAATTATATTAAAAAAATTAAAGAAGGAAGAATTCATTTAATTATAGGTACTCATAAAATATTAGGCTCAGAGATAGAGTTTAATAATTTAGGATTATTAGTGATAGACGAAGAACAACGTTTTGGTGTTACTCACAAAGAAAGAATAAAGGAGATAACGACAAATATTGATGTTTTGACATTGTCAGCTACACCTATTCCAAGAACATTACAAATGTCTCTTTTGAATGTTAAATCTCTATCTTTATTAACTCAAGCACCACAAAATAGAATGCCAATAAAAACATACGTAACAAAGTATGACGAAGGGTTAATTAAAGAAGTAATTGCTCGTGAACTTGGTCGTGGAGGGCAAGTTTATTACTTACATAATAGAATAGATTCGATTTATAGTAAGGCCAAAAAAATACAAGATATGTTTCCTAGTTGTGTAGTTAAAGTAGTTCATGGTGCCCTTTCAGCAGATGAAATAGGCGACGTTATGAATGAGTTTTACGATGGAGACATAGATATTTTGGTGTGTACAACTATTATAGAAACAGGTTTAGACATTCCTAATGTCAACACTATTATTGTCGAAGATGCAGATCACTTTGGACTAGCACAGTTATATCAAATAAAAGGAAGAGTTGGACGAAGCAATCGTTTAGCTTATGCGTATTTATTCTATAAAGAGTACAACAATTTATCAGAACAAGGACAAAAAAGACTTAAAGCTATAAAAGATTTCACTGAATTAGGCTCAGGTTATAAGATTGCTAACCAAGATTTAAATATTAGAGGAGCAGGAGATATTTTAGGCAAAGAGCAAGCAGGATTTATAGATTCAGTTGGCTATGATGCTTATATGAAACTATTACAAGAAGTAATGAATGAAAAAAATATATCTGATAAAAGTAAGGAAAATAAACCTCTGATTATTAAATATGAATTGTCATTTAGTTTAGATAGTCATATTCCACCTTCTTATGCTTCAGATTCTGATAGAATTTCAATGTATCAAGAATTAAATGAGATAACGACATTTAAAGATCTTCAAGATTACGAAGCTAAAATTAGAGATATATATGGACCGATTCCTGAAGAAGTAAGAAATTTATTCTTAAAAAAAGAAATCGAAATATATCTCAATGATACTTTTGTGGAAAACTTTGTAGAGAATATCGATAAATATATTATTACAATATCTCCACAATTTATGGCTCGAGATGGAGTTATAAATTTGATAGAAAAAGCACTATCTAATTTTTCTAACGATATAATCGTTAGATTTACACAAAAAAGAATGATTATATATGTAAATAGAACTCCAGATTATTTAGTGTTGCTATACAATATATTATCAAGCTTATATTCTATAAAAAATAATTAATGAATTAATTTAATTGTTAACGGGATTAGATGATTTGTTATATCTGAATAAAATGGGACGTATATTACGTTCCCATTTTTATCTTCTATAACAGGATATAAATTTCTTAAGTAAACAGGAACTTTTTGGCTTTTGATAAAGTGTTTAACATTTTTGGTCTTAAGCTTAGTTGATATTTTATCTCCTGATTTAATGCATCTAATTTTAATTGGATAAGAGTAATCAAAGACGTTAAAAACTCGACCATCTGTTAAATCAATTGAGATAGTTTCAAACGAATATATTCCAGCCCTTTCAATTGTATATTCATAAGGCTTAGTGGTTAAATACTTAGAAATAAAGAAGTATTGTGAATCTTGATATAAATAATAATCGTCAATTAAATATATTGTTCCAGGTTTATTATTTTTTAAAAATTCTAAGCATTTATTAACCAGTGATTGTACTTTTTTCTCAGTTATAAAAGGCATAACTTGACTTATTTTATTCCATAAAAGTCTTTTTTTAATTTCATCAGATAAAGTTGAGTATTCTTTATAATCTATTTTTTCTTTTTGACATAATGAGTCTATTTGTTTTGAAATTAAATATAAATTTTCGTTTTTAAAGCTTATTTCCTCTAAAAGTGTAGAAATTTCTTCGGAATTTAGCTTAAATGTTCTAATTTTGTTTCTTAAACGAGATGTATTTTTGTTTGTAATATCATCATAGTATGGAATTTTGTTTTCGTTTAAATAGTCGATTAAATCTTGCTTTGTATAATTTAATAATGGTCTATAAATATATATATTATTTATAACTGATATTTCACGAAGGCCATAATGAGTTACGAGTGAACTTCTGCTTTTTTGAATTAAATAAGTTTCAATCAAATCGTCTTTATGATGGGCTGTAAGAGTTCCTTTAGCGTTAAGTGTTTTTGTTAAGGAAGCAAAAAAATTGTATCTATAGACACGAGCCCAATTTTCAAAATTTTGACCACTAACATCTTCTAGATATACATTGTTTTGAAAAAGCTCGTATCCACTATCTTTAGAAGTTTCGTTAACTAGTTTTTGTTCTAAAGGGACAAACTCTGAATCGTGGTAGTTTACATAAGCTAGTTTAACGTTTGTATATCCTAATTCTTTAAGCATATAAACTAGTGCTGTTGAATCTGGACCTGCAGAAAAAGCTACTATTAATAAGTCGTCTTTTTTTAAATTTAACTTTTTTAGTGATAGTTTTAAGTCTTTTAAATTTTTCATAAACTTATACTATCACATTTCTTGAGGTTTAAGTAGGATAATAGTAATATCATCGCTTTGATTTTCTTTAGCTTCATTTAATATTCTATCCAAAATAATATCTAAATTGTTTGATTCTTCAAAACAGCTTTTTAAAAATGGATATGTAATTTCATTTATTCCATCAGTAGCTAATAAAATTATATCGTTAGACGATAGTTCAAAATGTAGTGGATCAATATCAGGATCATCGATAATTCCTAAAGGCAACATTATTTTGCTTAACTCGTATAATTTTGAATTTCTATAAAGATATGAAATGTAACTTCCAAATTTATATAGTGTTGTGTTTAAAGTGTTTAAATTTATTTTTAAATAGTCCAAAGTTGCATAATCTTCTGAACTAGATTTTAATTTTAAAAGTCTATTTGTTTCATCGATTACTTCGTCAATGTTTAAATTAAGCATTAACGTTGTCTTAAAAACGTTTGTAAGGTATTTAGAAGTTAAATATGAATCATCTTCATGTCCCATACCATCAGACAATATGAAATGAAAGTTATTCGAATAAATAAAAGAGGAATATGTATCGCCAGATATTTTATTATAGGCTGATGATACGGCTTTAATTTTAATTGTATATTTTGTTTTATAAGAAAAATGATAGTGATATGAATGTGAAAGCATAGAATACTCATACGATTCTAACGTTAAAGGCTTATGTACAATATTGCTTAAAGTTTCGATGAGATAGTCATCAGATAATTTAGCGTTACTTTCAATTAATAGTCCTTTTTCAATATTATTTATCGAAATAATTGAAGTATATTTTTTTGATATTTCATCTATATAATTTTTTTCATCATCTTTAAATTCTAATAATTTATCAATAGGTTTAATTATTCTATTAATTTCTTTTTCCTTTGTTATTTTATCGACACTTTCTAATTGAGCTTTTATTGTTTCTCGTTCATATATAGGCTTTAAAGTTCTTAACCTGTATATAAACTTGTTAGGATATTCACATATACGTGTAATTCTTTCTTTTTCTTCATTTGTAATGTTTGTGTTCAGAAGAGAAACAAACTCGTCTTTTAATGTGCAATTTTTACACATGTCACATTTATAGCATAGTTCTTTATTAAGCATTAATTCTGTTTTGGCTTGAGGAGAAATAGATTCTCTAACACAGCTATCTTTTAATAAAGATAAATACTCTTTGAGTAGAGAAATGTTTTTATTTAATTCAAATATGGGTGTTGTATTTTGTTGAGGATTATAAATTATGTTATTAACGTAATCTATTAATAAAAAAGATGTAATTGCAGAAAAAGAAACTATGTAAAATAGTTCTTCTCTATAAAAATTATGGAAAAATAGAGCATATAGAATTGGAGGAGAAAAAGTGATTATTGAAATATATACTTTCTTTTTTGGTAAAAATACTAAAGCGAAAGGCGATAATAAAATAAAGATAGTATATGATTCTATTCTAGTAACATAATTTAAAATTAATAAACTTACAAACAATAAACTTAAGCGAACTTTAAAATCATAATTAACTGAATACAAAAATATTAATGATATGAAAATTAACGATAAAGATAAATATTGATATCTATAAAATATAATAGATAAATAAGATATAAGAAAGAATAATGTTGTTTCATCGACTTTTTTATAGTATTCAACAAAAGAAAAAAACTTATCAATGGTATAGAAAAAATGAATTGAGATAAAAAATGATACAATAATTGTTATTAACGATTCTAATGTAGGTGAGGTAACAAAATATATAGTTCCAAAAGATAGTTGAGTTAAAGTTAACGAAAAAGATTTATTAAAGAAAATATTCTTAGTTTTAAATGGGATTAATGTGAAGAGCAAGAAGACTATTCCTATAAATGATATTTCAAAGCCATAATTTAAGTTCTTAATAAAGGATATAGTAATTGAAATAGCATATACCAAAATAAAGAAAATATTATTAAGCAATAAAGATGAAGCTAAAAGTGAAACATAAAATGGATTAAATAAAAAAGCATCACTAGTTAATAGTGTAGATGCAAGTAAAAATAAAATTAACGATAATTTCAAAATACTACTTCTATTAATTTTTAAATTATCTAATAATCCTTTTTTATAAGTGTTTTTTAAAGCTTCTTTATTTAACATTTTCTACCACCTCAACTAACTATAAAAAAGTGATAGAGCGAATAATAATAAATAGTGTCGAAGCAAATAAAAAATGAGCTTTAAAGCTCATTTGAATTCAACGATAATATTGTCCTTATCAATGACAAGGTATTTATCTTCAAAATATAAAGAGTAATAAGTGTCATCTTTAAGTTTTTCTGAATGATCCAACAAATCTTTGTAGTCATTTTCTATTCTTGTTTTTATTGCCACTAATTTTTTGTTTTCGTTTACTGTTTGCACGTATTTTGTTACTAGAATTGATATTGCTGTTATAGCTCCTATGATGACAAAAACGGAGGCAATATTTATTAATCGATTTATAAAGCTTTGTTTTTTTGCCATTGTTTAAAATCTCCTTTGATGCATTTTTAATCTTATCACAAAAGAACTCAATCTTCAATTTCAAAGGAGTAAGAATATGCTTTGATAATGCTTCAATTACTTCTTCAATAACAATTAAAAATTTTGGATGATAAAATTTATAGTAAACTATAACTCCTAACCCCAAGCTTATAAAATAAAATATATTGTAGACACCTTTTGTGAATACAATTAGAAATTTAAAATATAAATAAAAATAAAATATAAAGAAAAACAGTTCAAAAAGCAATCTAAACAACTTTCCATTATATTTATAAAATGCTCTATTAAAAACGCTCCAAAGAAGTAAAAAAATCATTCCTAAAAAGAAAGATCCAAAAACTCCTTGTGCTTGCGATAAAAGATTCGTCATCTAAAAAGTTTTTTCCAAATAGATGAATTTATATCTTTGGAATTTTTAGTTAAATAACGTAAAGAATTAATATTTCCGTTTATAACTAAAACTTTATTTTCTACATCCATTTTACCTAATGTCATATTAGATCCTGTAATTTGCATATTACCGAAATCTGTTTCAAGATAAAATTCTTTATCGTTAAAAGAATTTAGCTTGTTTACACAAGTTATTTTTGTTTCATTTCTATCGGTTATTTCGACTTTATGATTGCTTTTAAGTTTATTCTCTTGTTCCATTCATATTCACCATTAAAGAATATGAAGAACAAATTTATTTATTACTTTATATCATATAATTCGTTAACTTTATTCAGTGGGCAACTTTCCTTTAATATTTTAACTTCAATAGTTAATTTTTGACCATTTGGATTTGAAATACACACTATATCTCCAACTTTAACATCACTAGCAGGTTTTGCTACTTTGTCGTTTATAGAAACAAATCCAGCATCGAGCATTTTCTTTGCTACTTCTCTTCTTTTTATAATATGTGTTACTTTTAAATATTTATCGATTCTCATAATTTCACCAGTAAAATAATAGCACAAAATATGCTTTTTTAAAATTTATGATTAGTTAATAAGCCTATTTTATAAAAAATTCATTAAAATTAGGCAATTACAGCCTATTTTAATCACATTTTAGAATAGTATATAGCGTAAGTAATAAATGCTTACTCACCTCCAAAAGCAGCCCTACTAAGAAGCGGACAGATAAAGTCCGCTTTTGTCATTTTAATGGCTATTGACATATATATAGTTATAAGTCAAAATATTGATAACCTAATTACTGGAGGGTTAGTTATTATGTTTGAAATTAGAGATATTAAATATCTTGAAAAAGAGCTTAATACATCGTTAGAGGATGGATTAAGCCAAGAAGTTGCATTAGAAAAGTTAAAATTGGAAGGCAAAAACTCTCTTCCAGAAAAGAAAAAGAAACCATTAATAATTAAATTTTTATTACAATTTTGTAATCCTATGATTTTTGTGTTAATAGGAGCAGCCATTATTTCTTTATGTTTAAAAGAATGGGCGGATGCAATAATTATTTTAGTTGTAATTTTTTTAAATAGCATAGTAGGTACGATTCAAGAATCTAAAGCTGAAAAAGCTCTAGATGCTTTAAAAAAACTTTCTTCACCTCAGTGTATAGTTAAAAGAAATGGAAAATTAAGCGAAATTAAAGCTGAAGATTTAGTCACAGGTGATTTAGTAATTTTAGAAGAGGGTAATATCGTTCCAGCCGATATAAGACTAACCAAATCTATTAATTTGAAAATAGACGAATCAAGTTTAACAGGTGAATCTGTTCCAGTAGAAAAAGATGCTAATATAGTTCTATCTAATTCAGTACCGATTGCTGATAAAGTAAATATGGCATATATGTCTACCCCAATTAGCTATGGAAGAGGAGAAGGAATAGTTGTTGCTAAAGGTGCAAAGACAGAAATTGGTAAGATAGCTAATATGCTTTCTAATAATGAGGCGGAAAAGACTCCACTTCAAAAAAGATTAGCTGAACTATCCAAAATTTTAGGAATTATTTGTGTTGTAGTATGTGTATTGATGCTAATAATTGGACTATTGCATAATATCCCAGCTTTTAAAAACTGGGAGTCATTTAACCCAGTTTTTTCTGAATTACTCGTTATGTCAATTTCAGTTGCTGTAGCAGCTATTCCAGAAGGATTACCAGCAGTTGTTACTATTGTGTTAGCCATGGGTGTTACGCGAATGGTAAAGGTAAATACAATTGTTAGAAAATTGCCTTCTGTTGAAACTTTAGGTGCTGTTAGTGTAATTTGTACTGATAAAACTGGAACATTGACTCAAAATAGAATGACAGTAAAAAAGGTATGTGTAAATAATATTACATATAACGTTAACGATATAAAAGGTAATGATGATGCTAAATTTTTAGCTAAAGGCATGATGCTTTGTTCAAACGCCTCAATTAAAGGAACAAGATTTGGAGATCCGACAGAGTTAGCACTTTTGGATTACGCTAAAATTTTCGGTTTAGAGAAAGAACAAGTAGAAAAAGATTCTGAACCAAGAATTGATGAGCTTCCATTTGATTCAATTAGAAAACTAATGTCAACTCAACATAAGGTAAATGACAAATATGTAGTTTATACCAAAGGTGCTTTAGATAGTATTTTGAAAAAAGTTACTAGAATATCCATTAATGGGATAGTTAGAAAAATTAGTAATCAAGATATAAAAAATATAAATGAATCTGCTTCAAAGATGGCTAAAGAAGCATATAGAGTATTAGCTTTTGCTTATCACGAAAGTAGTAAAATTAATGAAGATGATTTAATTTTTGTTGGTCTTGTAGGTATGATAGATCCTCCAAGATTAGAGGCTAAAGACGCTGTTTATAAACTAAAACAAGCTGGTGTTAAAACAGCTATGATTACAGGAGATCATAAAGATACTGCTTTTGCTATTGCTAAAGAGATTGGTATAGCTAATAACATTGAAGAGTGTCTTTCTGGTGATGAGATAAATAAACTAAGCGCAGATGAATTAAAAGAAAAAGTATCAAGTGTTTCTGTTTTTGCTAGAGTTTCACCACAAAATAAAGTAGATATAGTCAAGGCTTATAAAGCAAACGATAATATTGTTGCTATGACAGGTGATGGCGTAAATGACGCCCCTTCCTTAAAAGCAGCAGATATTGGTGTGGCAATGGGTATTACTGGCACGGATGTTGCTAAGAATAGTGCGGATATGGTCTTAACAGATGATAACTTTGCATCTATAGAAAAAGCTGTTGAAGAAGGAAGAGGCATATATGCCAATATTAAAAAATCTATTTTGTTTTTACTCTCAAGTAATTTTGGAGAAGTAATGACTATGTTTTTTGCTGTTCTCATTGGCTTTCCAATGCCGTTATTAGCTATTCATATTTTATGGGTTAATTTGATATCAGATTCTTTACCTGCATTAGCGTTAGGAAGAGACGATATTGATCCAGACAATATGAAACAAAAACCAAGAAAAGCATCAGAGAGTTTATTTGCTAATGGTGGATTTGTATTCACTATTTTTTATGGATTTGTTATTTTCTTTATGACCATGTGTGCTTTCTTAATTAATCCTATATCAGAAATGTTTGAACTAAGTCAATCATTTAGCTGGAAGCATTTAATGCAAGCTTTGTCTGATGAAGAAATATTAAGACATTCTCAAACCTTTGCATTTACAACTTTAGGAATGTCACAATTATTCCATATGTTGGGAATGTCAAATATTAAAAAGTCAGTATTTAACTTATTTAAATCAAAGAACTGGATGTTTATAGTTGCGTTAGCTATAGGAATTTTATTACAAGTGTTAGTAACTGAAATGCCTATTTTATCTGATTTCTTTAAGACTACAAGATTAAGTTGGTATGAATGGCTATGGTTATTGGCTTTAAGTTCAATTCCATTAATAATTCATGAAATATTAGTTCCTTTTTTCAAAAGAAAGAACTTAATGTAAAGTACATTTGTCTATTTAAGTCATAAACTAATATGTGAATAGAAACGTTTACAATAATATTAAAGCACCAGAGTGTAAAACATATGCAAGTTTTATCTTAAATTTAACTGCTAATGAACAAGCAACTCTTGCTTATTTTATAGGTATTATTATGTCACAAGATTTAACTCCTATGGAACAACAAGCCTTAGGAAACTTTTTGATGCTTGTATCACAAGTAATGATTACAATAAGTGCTCAAAATTTTTTGGTTCAACAAAGAATACACCAAAAAAATAACAATAATTTATAAAAAGCATAAAATTTCTATTACAAAATGATAATTCTGTCAAAATAAAAAGAAAT
>FR898162.1 GCA_000437395.1 Clostridium sp. CAG:288
TAAAATTTATTTTGTAAATACAAATTTCTTTTTATTTTGACAAAATTATTATTTTGTAATAAAAAATTTATGTTTTTTATAAAAAATCCAATAAATAGTCTTTTTAAAAGATATTAATAGTAAATAGCAAAAGGAGAATTATTTATGAAAAAAATTATTGCTTTATTACTTCCAGTAGTCGCTTTATCACTTGCTTCATGTTCAAATTTATCAATTGATAATACAGGAAAATCTGATAATGTTATCGATAGTAAAACTGATGAAAGTACCATAGTAAATGTTGGTCAAGAATATGTCAGTGTTGCAGAAAGTAATACTATTGCCTATCAAATGACAACAGGATTAGCTGCTTTGTCTAATAATCAAGTTTTACCTACAGCTAGTATGAGACACTCAAGTTATCAAGATTTAGCTGATGATGAAGAAAATAACGAGATAGCTAACGATGATAATGAAACTATCATTGATGCTTCTGATGAGGATGAAGGATTTGGAGTTGATTATCCAAATTATGACAAAGACCACGATCATGAAAAAGATGAATGGTGGAATAAAGATCATGACCACTGGAATAATCCATGGGGTCATGGTTGGGGTCATCATGAAAATACATCTGAGATGACTGATGAACAAGTTCAACAAGTAATTGCTATTTTACCATCAGTTGATTTATTAATTGATGAAGGTGTTTCAATTAACTATGTTTTAAGTGAATCTGATAGAGCTGATTATTCAATCAAACAAACAGTTAACATTGTTGTTTCAACTGCTGAAATTGACACAACTCTTGTTCTTTACTATAACATTACAAGAAACATGACATCTTCCATAACTGATACTGAATTAGGTTATGAAAAAACCGAATCTAAAAACGGATATAAAGGTGTCGCAGTAATTGCTGAAGATGTCGAATACGAATTTAAAGGAACAACCGAAACTTCACACAAAGCATATAAAGATCATGTCGAAGACGAAAATGAAGTTGAATTAACAATTAAAACTGATGAATATAGTTACATTGAAATGGAGCAAAGTGAAGAAGTTAAAGATGGACTTAAATCATCAGAATATAGTTATAAAGTAGTTCAAAATAGAAAGACAGTTGAATCTTATTCATTTGAAAGTGATGAAGAAGATAATGAAGTCGAAATTAAGTTAACACTCGATGGTGTTAAATATAAATTAAGTACAGAAGTTATTGATTCATCAACATATTACAAAGTATCAATTAAAGATGATATAAAAACAAAAGCCACATTTGTCAGAGTTGCAACAGAAGACGAAAATGGCAATGTCTCAATTAGTTATGAACTAGTTGAAAGCCAAAATAGATAGTTAGTGGTCTAATTATAGAAAATGCCGCCTTCCCCTCGCGGCATTTTCTGTTTTCTAAAAAAATTTTACATTGCTTATTTTTTGCCTTTTTGCTTTCAATTCATTTTAAAAAGTCTAAAAATAATGCAAAAATATCAGCAAAATTTAATTATTTTAAATTTTATTTTTCTATATTTTTCAAATGGAAATTTAACAAAAAAGGCGCTTATTTTAAATATATTTTAATATTGTTATAATTAAAGCGGTTTTAAAACATAAGTAGGAGGTAAAAATATGTCTTATCGTTTTAATCTTAATGAAACAAGTTTCCACGGATATGGCGCAATACAAAATATTGTACCTGAAGTAAAAGGCAGGGGTTTTAAAAAGGCTTTTGTTTGTACAGATCCAGATTTAGTAAAATTCAAAGTAGTAAATAAAGTATTAGATTTACTTACAGAAGCTGGTTTAGAATACACACTTTACGATAATATTAAACCAAACCCAACAATTGAAAATGTTCAAACTGGCGTTAAAGCTTTAAAAGATAGTGGAGCTGATTATATAATCGCTGTTGGTGGTGGTTCAAGCATGGATACAGCTAAAGCAATTGGTATTATTGCTACAAATCCAGAATTTGCTGATGTTAGATCACTAGAGGGAGCTTCTTCAACTAAAAAAGCATGTTTACCAATTATTGCTGTTCCAACAACAGCAGGTACAGCCGCTGAAGTTACAATCAATTATGTTATAACAGATGAAGAACGTCATAGAAAGTTTGTTTGTGTCGATCCACACGATATGCCAATAATTGCTGTCGTTGACCCTGATATGATGGGAACAATGCCAAAAGGTTTAACAGCAGCTACAGGTATGGATGCCTTAACTCATGCAATAGAAGGATATATTACTAAAGGTGCTTGGACTCTTTCAGATATGTTCCACTTAGAAGCAATTAGAATTATTTCTCACAACATTCAAGATGCATGCAACAATGTTAAATCAGGTCGTGAAGCCATGGCTTTAGGACAATACATCGCTGGTATGGGCTTCTCTAATGTTGGATTAGGTCTTGTTCATTCAATGGCTCACCCACTTTCAGCTCTTTACGATACACCTCATGGAGTAGCATGCTCTATCTTGTTACCAACAGTATTAGCTTATAACGCTGATGCAACTGGAGAAAAATATCGTGAAATAGCACGTGCTATGGGTGTTAAAGGTGTAGATGAAATGACACCTGAAGAATATAGAAGTGCTTGTTGTAAAGCAGTAAAAGACTTATCTATCGCTGTTGGTATTCCAGCTGACTTAAAAAATATTGTTAAAGAAAAAGATCTAGACTTCTTAGCTGATTCTGCTCTTGCAGATGCATGTTGTCCAGGAAATCCAAAAACACCAACAAAAGAAGAAGTAATTGCTATTTACAAATCATTGATGTAAAAATAATGCCACATTTTAATGTGGCTTTTTTATTATAAACTCTAAACCAAATGTAGAGTTTTGGAGAAGACTATGGACAGCAAATTAATTAAAATCGGTGATTTTTCAAAATTAAATCACGTTTCAATTTCAACGTTAAGACTCTATGATGAAATAGGTATTTTAAAACCTATTTTTATAGATAAAAGTACCAATTATCGCTATTATTCTATTAATCAAAATGCTAGATTAGATATGATTCAATACATGAAAGAATTAAACATGTCTTTATCTGAAATAAAAGATGTTTTAAATAGCAATGATTTAAATTTGATCGAATCGACTTTAATTAAAAAGAAACGTCAAATCAAAGATCAAATTAGCGATTTAAACAATTCATTAAACGCTATAAGTAGAACTATTAGTAGTATTGAACGTTTTAGAACATCTCCTAAAAAAGGGATGATTACAATTGAATACATTCCTCATAGAAGAATATATACTATGAAAACTAAGTCAAATTTTTATGATTATGATATTAGTATGTATGAAAAAGAACTCAAAACGTTAAAAGATACTATGATTGACAATAATATACCTCAAGTTTATTTTTGTAATGCAGGATCAAGCATTAATAAAGATGATTTTATCAACAATAGATATATTTCTAACGAAGTATTCGTAATTGTCGATGATGATTTCCCTACTTTAGAAAATGTTAAAAGATTAGATAGCGGAATGTATGCTTGCATTTATTTAGATGATTTTGAGGAAGAAGTTTTATATGGTAAAAAACTATTAGATTTTTGCATTAAAAATAATTATACAATTTGTGGAAATTATATATGTGAAGTTATAACAGAGTTTAATGTTTTTTCAGATCAAAAAAGATCGATGTATTTAAGACTGCAAGTTCCATTAACTTTTAAATAATTTTTTATAAAAATTATTGACTCTCAACCATGTTGAGACTTTAAAATTTTATCAGAACAAAAATTTTAGGAGGAAATATTCTATGAAAAAAATTAAAGTTGTTCAATATGGTTGCGGTAAAATGGCAAAGTACATTTTAAGATATTTGTACGAACACGGAGCTGAAATTGTCGGTGCAATCGATGTAAATCCAGCTGTAGTAGGAATGGATGTTGGCGATTTTGCAGGGTTAGGAGTTAAAACAGGTGTACTTATCTCTAAAGATGCTGATGAAGTTTTAGATTCATGTGATGCAGATGTTGCAATCGTTACACTATTCAGCTTAGTAAGCGATTGTTATGATCACTATGTAAAATGCTTATCTAGAGGAATAAATGTTATTACAACATGCGAAGAAGCAACATATGCATGGACAACAGATCCAGTTAGAATGAACAAATTAGATGTATTAGCTAAAGAACATAATTGTACATTTGTTGGTTCTGGTATGGAAGATACATTCTGGGTCAACATGGTTGGTATGGTCAGCGGTTCATGCAATAAAATAACCAAAATTTGTGGTGCAGTTTCCTATAATGTTGAAGATTATGGTTTAGCATTAGCTAAAGCTCATGGTGTCGGTTTAACACCTGAAGAATTTGAAGAACAAATTGCCCATCCAGTTGAAGTAGAACCATCATACGTTTGGAACTCTAATGAAGCATTAGCACATAAAATGGGTTGGACAATTAAATCTCAAACTCAAAAATGTGTTCCATACTTCCACGACACAGATTTATACTCATCAACAATGGGTAGAGTTTTACCTAAAGGCGAATGTATTGGTATGGCTGCTGTTGTTACAACAGAAACATTCCAAGGACCAGTTATTGAAACACAATGTATCGGTAAAGTTTATGGACCAGACGATGGTGATATGTGCGACTGGACAATTGAAGGCGAGCCAAATGTTGAGTTCCATGTTGTAAAACCAGCAACAGTCGAACATACATGTGCAACAATTGTTAATAGAATTCCTAGCTTACTCGTCGCTCCTAGTGGCGTTGTAACATTGGATGAACTTGAAGAGATTTCATATCTCACTTATCCAATGGAATATCACTTATAATAATTACATAGCCGATGAAAACTCATCGGCTTTTATTGACAAAATATATTTTTTAATTAATATATTTAATGGAAATGATGTCTTCCAAGTTTTACTATTAAACAAAACCGCTTATTTAGCTAATGACGTCTATGATTTTTTGTCATAGAGCATTAGCTTTTTTAATGCTATTGGGAGGTTTAAATGTTTTTAAGTTTATTTATAATCTTGTTTTTCGGCGTAATTGGTGGATACATTTTCGAAAAGATTCACTTACCTAAACTTATTTGGTATTTAATTTTAGGAATTTCATTTGGTCTTTTAACTATTGAAAGTACCATAAAACAATATATTAGCTTTTCAAGTTTATTAGGAATAATTTTTATTAGCATTATTATAAATAGGAATAATAAGGTTGAAGCTAAACAAATTGAAAACAAATATAAATCTTTATGAAGCGGTTTTGAAATATTATTATTTAGCTTAGTTGGTTGTATATTTGATATAAAAACAATATTATCTTCTGAAGGAGCAATAATTGTCGGATTAATATTAATTGCCTTATGCTTTAGAAGTTTAGGATTATTAGTTTGTTTAATTAAAACAAATTACAATATTAAAGAAAAGTTATTTATTGTTCTATCATATATACCTAAAGCAACAGTTCAAGCTTCTATAGGTGCAATTGCTCTCAATGAAGGATTGACCTGTGGAAATATAGTTTTAATAGGAGCGATAGTATCAATATTATTAAGTGCACCTTTAGGCGCTATATTGATTGATAAAACTTATAAGAAGTTACTTTCTAAAACAAATATAAATTATATTGAATAAATTGAGCCAATCTTGTATTATTTTATTGCTAAAAAGAATAAAAATTTCTTGACTTGTGTATACTTGTGGTGTATCATTATTCAGTAAAATAGATATGGAAAGCTAGAGCACCCGCTCTACACCCGATTCAGATACTGAATGGGTTGAGGCCACATTGTTAAATCAATTGGAATTATTGCGGGCGTCTCAGACGTCCGTTTTTATTAGCAAGGAGGAATTTTGCCAATCAATCAGCCAGTGAAACCAAATCGTGTTTCAAAAGATCTCGTTAATGAGACCATTCCGTTTCAACAAGTATTAGTCATCGATCAAAACGGTGAATCTCTTGGTGTATTACCAAGAAAGCAAGCATTAGCTTTAGCAGAAAAAGCCGGACTTGATCTTTATTGTGTTTCTCCAAATGCACGTCCTGCAGTTTGCAAGATTGTCAACTTTGGAAAATTAAAGTTCGATCGTCAAAAGAAAGAACGTGAAGCACATAAAAATCAAAGTAGTGTCGTTATTAAAGAAATGCGCTTTACTCCAATGACAAGTACTCACGACTTAGAAACAAAAGCTAACCAATGCATTAAGTTCTTAGAAAAGAACATGAAAATTAAAGTTTCTGTATTCATGAAAGGTCGTATGGTTACCAAAGTTGAAGCTGGAGAAGCTATTCTTAACAAATTCATCGATTTGCTAAAAGATTATGGCTTTGTAGAAAAAAAGCCAATGCTCGAAGGCAAATACTATTTCTGTTTTATATCACCATTACCAAAAAAATAGGAGGAAAGATTTATGTCTAACAAAATGAAGACAAAACGCGCTGTTGCCAAGAGATTTAAAGTTACAGCCAGTGGTAAAGTTGTTCGTTTTAGCCAAAACCACAACCACTTAGCCCACAACAAAACACAAAACCAAAAGAGAAGATTAAGAAAGGCTACTTTAATGAGTAGAGCCGATGAAAGACGTTTAAAGCGTCTTATCACAAAGTAAGGAGATAAACCATGAGAGTAAAAGGTGGAACAGTTACACGTGCTCGTAGAAAGAAAGTTTTAAAATTTACTGAAGGTTTCTTCGGTTCAAAGCACAGACTTTATAGAACAGCTAACGAAGCAAGAATTAAGGCTCTTGCCTATGCTTATGTTGGTAGAAGACTCGTCAAGAGAGACTATCGTAAACTCTGGATTAGACGTATCAACGCTGCTTGCAGACTTGAAAACATTTCATATTCAAAGTTCATGCACGGCTTAAAAGTTGCTAACATTGATCTCAACAGAAAGATGCTTTCTGAAATTGCTATCAATGATCCAGAACAATTTAAAGCTCTTGTCAAGACAGCTAACGAAGCTTTAGCAAAATAATAATTCTAAACAATTTAAAACTTGCAATTCACTTTGCAAGTTTTTTATTTTCCTTTTTTTCGATTTTTTAAAGCTACTATAACCATATCTAATACTTTGTTATATATATTTTTTTCATCCATCTTCACAATTTTAGCTTCTTTTTTGGAAATAATCAAAAAAGCCTCCGGTCTTATTGCAAAGCCACCAACACTTCCACCTCCATACGGATATAAATCTGAATCTATTTCATACGATAAACTGTTTTGAACTATTGTTGGTGAGCCAAATTCACTACCTCCAGTTCCAAAACCAAACGTAACTTTAGTTATTGGTACAACTATAGTTTCACTATTTATTTCAATCGGTTTTCCCATTACTTTACTTGAATCCAAAAAATACGATATATTTTGTAGAGATGATTTAATATAATCTTCTAAATTATTAAGCTTTTTTGCCATACAATTTACCTATTTTATATTTTAAAACTCTATATATAAGTTCTATTATTCTTAATTTGAATAAGACTTTTAACTCTATCATATTAGATTTTTCGTATTTTACTAATAAAGCATCTTTAAAAGAGACATTTTTTAAAATAGGCATAATTATATTTAAAAAACCAATAGTTAAAGCGTTTATAGGCGAAGACTTTTCAACGTCATTAGAAAACTCAATCACTCTTATTTTAATAGCTTTTAAAATATTTTTTACCAATTCTTTATTCGTCTTTTTTTCTTCCATTTCTTCAATATTTTTAACCATTAAATTATATAGATCTTGATTTTTCTTTTTATATATTTCTATATTGAAAAGTTTAATTGATAATTTAAAAGGATTTATTATAACTTCAATACTTAAATTAATTACTAAAGCTATAACAATTAAAATTAAGATAATAAATAAGACAATAAACAAGATATTCATACTATTATTATGATTTTATAATTAGCCTTATATTCAAAAAAACTCCCGTTTGGGAGTTTTATTTCATCTATCGATGAGATTTACGGCTAGCGCCACGTTTGTTTTTAATACGAGAGCGAGTTGAATTTTCTCTTTGCTCGGAAATATCACGACCGTATTCTTCTTGATCTTGTCTTTCCTGATTAGTTCTAGCTCTAGCATCTTTTCTTGTTCTACAAGCATTAACGCTCTTTTCATTGCGGGATTTCATCATCCTCACCTCCACAATAATATTGTGGACAATAATTTAATATTTATTAGAATTCGTCTTCTTCAGGCTTAACATATACTTTTTCAATATTCATATATGCTTCATCTAACAACTGGCTGAAATCAAATTTTGCTTCAATTTCTCTAATTTTATCAAGCTTTGGACTTGTAGTTGGATCTCTTACTTCAAAAATTGTACAACAATCTTCATATGGTCTAATTGAAATATCATATGTATCAATCTTCTTTGATAACTTGATAATATCTACTTTATCATATGTTGCTAAAGGTCTAATTAATGGCAAGCCACAACATTCTTCAATTGAAGCCATACTCGTTAATGTTTGACTTGCTACTTGGCCAATGCTTTCTCCACTTGCTAAGACCAAATCTCTATTATATCTAGCTACTCTTTCTGCAATTCTTAGCATCATTCTACGCATTATGGTAATTGCATAACTTGTACCGGCTACTTCATATATTTTCTTTTGAATTTCAGTAAATGGAACTATGTATAATTTAACAGCTGGTTGGAAAATATTTAGTTTGTGGATAATATCTTTAATCTTTACTAAGACTTGTTCACTTGTATATGGAGGTGCAGCAAAATGAATCATTTCAAGTTTAACACCACGTTTCATCATTAAAAAACTGGCTACTGGTGAATCAATGCCACCAGAAATTAACATTAAAGCTTTACCAGCTATACCTAAAGGATAACCGCCTAACCCTGGAATAGATTCTTGATAAACAAAAGCTTCATTTTCTCTTACAGTGATGCGAATTTCTAACTCAGGATTATGAACATCTACCTTTAAATCTGTATTTTGCAAAACTGAAGCTGCAACCCTTCTATTGATGTCATCTGAATGATATGGGAAAAGTTTATCAGCTCTTTTAGTAATTACTTTAAAAGTTTTGGCACTGCTTTTTTGTGCTATTTCTGTACCAACTTTGATTATTTCATCTAAATCTGGTGCAATAGAAGTTACTAATGAAAAAGAAGAAATACCTGGAATTAGTTTCAACTTTTCACTTACTTTTTCAAATTCAACTCCATTAAGGTTTATATATATATGGTCGTGTTGAACTTTGTATGTAAGTTCTGTAAATTCTTTTAAGGAATCTTTTATATTATTTGCTAATTTCTTTATAAAATCTTTAATGTTTTTTCCTTTGGTAGATAATTCACCATATCTTACCATTACAACGTTTGAATTCATTTTTACCTCTCTTTCAAATCAGTTAACAACTTTTTTAATTGCAACATGAACTCTTCACCATCTTTAATACTTTCATGTCCACTGAATGAAAGTCTTATTGCGTTTTCTGTTAATTCTTGCTCATATCCTAACTCTTTTAAAACGTAAGAACCACCAACATGTTTACTTGAACAAGCACTTTTGGTTGAAACCATGATACCATTTTTACCTAATGCTTCAACAACAACACTTGCCTTATGCAAAGTTAAAGCAAAACTCAAAATAAATGGCGATCCTTCATATGGGCTTGTTATGATTACTTCAGGAATTTGTTTTAATTGTTCATATAAATAGTCTCTTAACTCTTTAGCATTCTTACTGCGAGTTAAAAAGCTTTCTTTTGCCTCACGCAATGTCGTAGCTAATGCAGCGACAAGTGGAGGATTTGAAGTTCCTGAACGGTAACCGTTTTCTTGACCGCCTCCTAATAAAATAGGTTCTATATCAACATTTTTTCTTTTAATTAATAGTCCAGAGCCCTTAAAGCCGTTAAGCTTGTGAGCACTCATCGATATCAAATCAACATTTTTTAAATTTAGTGGAACTTTATATATTCCCTGTGTAGCATCTGTGTGAAAAAAAGCTCTACTATTTTCTTTTGTTATCTTTGCCAATTCTTCAATAGGAAGAACTATTCCTGTTTCGTTATTTACAGCCATTATAGAAACTAGAACTGTTTCATTGTTTAAAGCTCTTTTAAATTGATCAATGTCAATTTTACCTGACTTATCTACATCAATCCAAATAACATCATATCCTTCATTTTCAAGTTCTTTCATTGGTTCAAGAACAGAAGCATGTTCAATTTTTGTGGTAATAATTCTCTTGCCATTCTTTTTATATCTTTTTACGATACCTTTAATAGCTAAATTATTGCTTTCTGTTGCTCCTGAAGTAAATATTACTTCTTCTGGTAAGCATTCCATATAACGAGCAACTTGTGCTCTAGCTTTATCCATTATATCTGAAGCTTCATGACCATAAGAATGTGGAGAAGAAGGGTTTCCATAGATATTATTTAAAATACGTTCAAAAGTCTTTATAACATTATCTGCAGGCTTAGTAGTAGCTGCATTATCAAAATAAATCATTTATAACACCTCAATATTAGTGTATGATTAAAAATTATAATCAAACTAACTATTCGCCTTGTTCTACTCTGACTTTTTTAATAACTGTCAAAGCTTCAGAACTTGCTCTAGCAAAATCAGCCTCTTGGAAGGCACTTTCAGCTGTATTAAGTGAAACTCTTACTTCAGAAAAATCAACTCTATATTGGTTAGCATAAACAATTGAATCTTCTGCTCTTAATGAGAGTTCATCTTCTATTGCAACTTCTGCGAGAACTGAGTCGATATGAACAACAGCTTCATTATATACAGCATCTAATTTCTTAACATCAATAGGTTGAGAGTTAATAATATCATTTAGGTTATCTAAATATGCATATCCTTGTTTAAAACGCAAAGATAAATAGTCAGATAATGCAGCAACATTAATTTCTCTAATCTTACACTCTGCTTCTTTTAATTTGACATAGTAAGTTCTAATTTCAGCATAAGCTCTTTCTGAATCGGCCTTTAAGCTGCCTAAATAATCGTGGAAATCATTTAAAGTTGAGGTTATTTTCTTAATTTCAATTTGCAAGTCTTTCATTTTCTTAAGCAAAATTGAATAAGGTTGTTTAGTCGATGAATGAATAAAAGTATCTAAATCCCTTTTAATAGCACTCATTCGATCAATATCGTTTTGAATTAAAGTTAATTGATCCAAATACTTATCATCAATTACGTATATATTTTTATATTCTGGTAAATATCTCTTAAGTTTTGCAAATTCTCTTTCAAGTTCATAGGTGTTATTTGAAATGTCAGCTTGTTCTTTATCAAATAGAGATTTTGCTTCTTTCTCTTCTTCAAATTGTCTGAAGAAAATATCTATTTGATCTGTCATTTTATCTAATTCATCTTTAACACCTTCAAGCTTAAAGTCTTTTAATCTACTTGCAATATCATCGAGTTCAGTTTCCATTTTTTCAATTGTAACTTTGATTTGAAGATGGTGCAAAGGATATTTTTCTTGTTCAAGCTTTTCATAGCTTTCTTGTAATTCAGCAATTCTTTGTGGAACTACTTGAGTTGCTAATGTAGTTATAAATGGTAAATCTACCATCATCTTTGTCAAAGCATCTAAAAGCTTTGAAATTGGTGGAAGTTTTTCATTAGCTTCATCATAATTAGCGGCATCTAACAATTGTTCAAATTCAGTAAACATTGTTTCAATTGCATTAAAAACAAGCGTAAATGATTCTTCTAAGGATTTTAATTCAGTGTAATGATTATTAAAATCATCTTTTAAATTTCTTAATTTTTCTTTTTCTCTAATAGCAAGTTGTCTAATTTCTTCATCTGGTTTAAGCAAAGTCCACAAATCGTCATTTAACGAATTAACTAATTTATCGAAATCTAAAACAGAAAGTCTAGTAGATTCAATTATTTCTTTCATTTTCTTAAAGTTTTTTGCTGTTGCTAATTCGTTTAAAGAATTTATTGCGATAAAGCATTGCTTATCTTGCTTATCTAAAATTGTGTTATATCTTTCTAAATATTGTTGATGAATTTGAAGATAAGCAATATTGTTTGTAGAAATAAATTCTAGTCTAGCTATCATGTTTTTATCATCGTTAACTAATCTATCGTGTATAAATCCATACTTAACTTCTAACTCTTTAATTTGACGTTTTTTACGACTTCTAGAAATTATAAAGACGCCTACGACAATAATAATTATTAAAACAATTAGTGCAACTATAAATGCAACTATTGTTAATGGATTTTTTAATATATTTGACACTAAAAAAATATTCATACTTATCACCTTATATGTTAATTATATCAAATGAAGACTAAGCTTAGTATAAAAAGACTAACAATATATATTGTTAGTCTAAAATTTATTACTCTTTTTCTTCTAAAACAACAATAATTGATCCTTTTTCAATATCAATCTTTTGTTTTTTACCTTTAGGAACGTTAGAAAGACCAAGTGTTGAGCTTTGATTTAATATTGCGTTTTCTAAATTATATTCAAAACCATCTAATCTATTTATGTGTGTTGATTCTGTGAAAGAAAACATTGAAAATAGTTTATATTTAGAAAAATCAGCTTCAACATATTGCTTTCCAATAACCGAAAAGACAACTTTTTTATCACCATATATTTTAACGTTGTTAACGATAGAATAATCTTTCCTTGCTAATAACATTAAATTTCCTATAGTGTGAGATAATCTTCCACCCAAGACTCCTGTAATATAAACTTCATCTGAATTTTTAATAAACTTATTTAAAGCTATTTCCATATCAGAATCATCTTTATGCGGATCTTTTGTTAGACTATCGCAATTTATTTGTCCACTATATGAATCTTTATCTCCAATATAAAAGTTTGGAATAATTCCAAACTTATTACACGTTTCATATCCACCATCAACAGCACAAACAAAATATTCTTTAACGTTTTTAGGAAGTTTAATATCTGGTCCTGCGCCAACAAGTAGAATTTTCATTTACTTTTTTGTAGAACCTCTAATTGCAAATGTTGATTTGAATCTAAAGATCATCTTATCTAAGTTCTTCTTTAATAACTTAGTAAGCATTCTCATTGCAATAGAACCAACTTCAAACATATCAATTTCAAGTGATGAAACTTGAGGTCTAACAATATATGAATATTTGGTTCCAACAACCGAAATAACTTCTATATCGTTTGGAATATTTAAGCCACAATCTGTTGCAGCGTTAATAACTGCACAGGCGAGAGAATCTCTTGGTGCAATAAAGAAGCCAGATTTATGTGTTTCAAAATATACTTTCATATCTGCATATAATCTTTGATATGAATCATCACAGTGAATTAATTGGACATGTTTACCATGCTCATCAGCATATTTGGATACTGAATCTCTTAAATTGTCCATCATATTTCCAGCGTTAGCAACGTCTAAGAATTTGACATCATCTCCGCCTTTGTCATAATAATTTTCAAGTATACTTAATAGTGTTGTTTCATAATCAAGTGTAATTGAACCTAATTTTTCACCAGCCATTTCGTGACCAATAACAACTAGTGGCAAATTATATTTTTGCATCATTTCAATTTCTTTAGAATCTAATTCATCATCGAAGATAACTGCTCCATCGACGTGAGAAGTAATGAGCTTTTCAATTACCTTTTGAGCATCGTCCTTACTCTTTCTAGTAATAAATAATGTTGTTTGATATCCATAAATCTTAGCAATGTCTACCATACCACTTAAAATATTAGAAATATATACATAGTTTGTAGCTGGTAAAACAATACCTATATTTGTAGATCTGTTTGTTGCTAAGCCTTGAGCTAAAGCACTTGGTTTATATCCAAGACGTTCAATAGTATCTTCAACAAGCTTTCTTGTTTTTTCAGTAACGTTATTTTTGTTATTGATAACTCTAGAAACTGTTGCAAGTGAAACACCTGCTGACTTTGCAACTTCATAAATAGTAACTCTGTCTTTAAAAGTACTCATACAATGCTCCTTTTTATGCCATACCTTGGGAAAGCCTTTAAAACAAATCGATAATTGATGACAACTTACTTTTTACTTTATCAACAGTTGATTTTCCTAAGCCATTTAACTTAGAAATATCTATTGATTCAATAAAATCTACAAGATCAGTAACTTTTTCTTTCACTAAAGAATCAACAGCTGTTGTAAAGTTATCTGCAGTGTCAACAACAATATCATCAACGCTTTTTTTATTTAGTTTTGAACTTAGCACAATACCAGTTGCACCTATCAAAACTCCTAACGAAAAGTACTTTATTGTCTTTGAAGCCTTCACGTAATCCCCCTTACACGAGGTAGGTACTTTTATACTAAATGAAACTACTTTCATTGTCAAATAAAAGCAATAAAATCTTACAAAAAAAGAGCTATTTTTATTGTTTAAGGTATGGCTTTTTTATATCTAAAAGGCCTTCCCATAAACTAATATGGATTATTTTAAAAATAATATTAATTTTGAATTGTTTATTTTTTATGAAAAAATTTACAAAAATCAATGTAAATATGTGTTAAATACTAAAGAATATGAAAATAATTTTCACGCTTACAATCACTACAAATAAATTACTCTTTATGTATGTAATTGAAAAATATTAAGCATAAATACAATACATATTATTAAAAAAAATGACATAATTAACATATTATTTTTTATATTTTTATTTAAGCAAAATTATTGCATTAAAAAATCCCTATGCTAATTATACTAAATTAGCAATAAGGATTATGTTAATCTTTTTTAAATTAATAGTTCTTCTTTTCTAATTCAAAATATGATTGAGCATGGAAGCAAACTGGGCAAACTTTTGGAGCTTCTTTACCAACGTGAATGTGGCCACAGTTTCTACATTTCCAAACAACAACATCTTCTCTAATAAAGACCTTATCTGTCTTGAGATTTTCAAGAAGAGCTCTATATCTTTCTTCGTGATGCTTTTCAATAGCAGCAACGCCTCTCATTTGTTTAGCAATTGCTGTAAAGCCTTCTTCATCAGCAACTTTAGCGAATTCTTCATACATTTCTGTCCATTCATAATTTTCGCCTTCTGCTGCATCGAGTAAGTTTGTTGCTGTATCAGGAATCTTGTTTCCATGTAAAGCTTTAAACCAAAGCTCAGCGTGTTCTTTTTCATTTCCTGCTGTTTCTAAAAAGATCTCAGCAATTTGTTCATATCCTTCTTTTTTAGCCACTGAAGCATAGTATGTATATTTGTTTCTAGCTTGGCTTTCTCCAGCAAAAGCTGTGAGTAAATTTTGTTCTGTTCTACTACCTTTAAGTTCCATATTTTCCTCCTAAATGGATACATCTATTTTTGCACATAAAAATTTAATAGTCAATTACAATGCTTAATTAAAAACTTACTATTATTATTGGATTATTTTAATATATCCATACAAATTTAATTAATCTTTTTAGGGCTGTATGATAAAATAATTATTGAGGATTATCTATATGAAACGTAATATTAAAGCAATTTTTAGCGATATTGATGGTACACTTTTTTCACACGTCACAAAAAGAGTTCCACTTTCAACGATTAACGCCATCAAAGAAGCTCAATCTAAAGGAATAAAGTTCTTCTTATGTTCAGGAAGAAACCAATACCTTATTCGTAAATCTGGAGTATTAGATTATATAACTCCTGATGGATTGGTAGTAATGAATGGTGCTCAAGTAATCATAAATGATGAAATAATTTATGCCTATCCATTACCTGAATCAGAGATTGATGTCCTTATTAAGTTCTCAAAAAGACTTAAATTCGGTTTAACATTAATTGAAGGAAATAAAGGCTTTATAAATTACGTCGATGATAGAGTTATTGAATCTCATGAAAAATATGGAACAAGATTTCCTCAAGCCAGAATTTTCCCTGATCATTATGATAGAACTATTTATCAAGCTATTGCCTATTGTGATGCTTTTGATGAATCCTTGTTCTTACCTCATTTAAAAAATTGTAAAACAGCTAGATGGGATACATATGCTGTTGATATCATGCCTAAAGATTCTGATAAAGCAAAGGGCATCATGGCTGTTTTAGACAAATATCATTGGAGACCAGAAGAAATAATGTGCCTTGGTGATGCAGCAAACGATATTGAAATGTTGACATTTTCTGGAATTGGAGTCGCAATGGGAAATGCAAAACCAGAAGTTAAAGCCTATGCTGATTACGTAACAGATGATATAGATAACGATGGTTGGGCAAAAGCTTTAAAACACTACGAAATAATTGACAAAGTAATTACTGAATAGAGAATATATGGAATATACAATTGGCCAAGTTGCAAAATTAACAGGTTTATCTATATCAACAATACGATATTACGATAAAGAAGGATTACTTAATGGTATCAACAGAAAATCCGGAATTAGAAGTTTCAATGATAAAGATTTAAATACAATTAGAGTTATCGAGTGCTTAAAAAACTCTGGTATGTTAATTAAAGAAATAAGAGATTTTATGAAACTATGCGAAGAAGGAGATTCAAGCTTAAACGAAAGGTACAATTTTTTCTTAGATCAAGAAAAGAAAGTACAAGATCAAATAAAATCTCTTAATCAAACTTTAAAACTTATAAAATTTAAACAATGGTACTATTTTAAAGCTATATCAGACAATACTGAGAGTATAGTTAAAAATATGTCAATTGATGACATGCCAGATGATATTAAAGAATTATATCTTGAAACACATAACGACTATAAAAATTAAAAATATTATTCGAGCTTTTTGAACTAAACATTCATAGTTCGAATTTTTTGTAACAAAAAATCCTAGTAGAAATACTAGGATGTTGTATTCAATGGTTGCGGGGGCAAGATTTGAACTTGCGGCCTCCGGGTTATGAGCCCGACGAGCTACCAGGCTGCTCTACCCCGCGATAACGTATTTAAATATACCACATATTTGAAGTATATGCAATAGTTTTTTAATATATACGCTTTTACCATTGAAAATAAGCCTAATCTTTATAACTTTCTAACAAAATATCATATATTTCATTAGAATCAAACCCATGATAGCCAGCATTAGGATTAACAAACACACTATCAGATATTTCTTTTAGCATTTCTTTTCCTGTAACACCTAATTCTTTTAGATTATAAACCATTTCTGATTCTTTAATAAACTTTTCTAATTCATCTATTCCAGCTAATCCTATTTCTATATCAGTTCCTTGTCTATTAACATTAAAAACATTTTTAGCAAACTTTACAAATTTAGCAGGAGCATATTTTATTAAATGTCTATAGTATGCAGGTGAAATTGCTGCTAAACCCATACCGTGTGCACAATCAGTATAAGCACCTATTTGATGTTCAATACCATGAACTTGCCAGTCTCCTTGTTTACCTGCTTCAGTTATTCCATTTAGTGCAAGAGTTGCTATCCACATAATATTACTTCTAGCTTCATAATTTTTTTGATCAACAATTGCTTTTTTAGTATTCTTAATTAAGCTCTTTAATAAAGCTTCAATTAAATCATCTGAAACATTATCATCATCGCCAGAAAAATATGTTTCCATTAAGTGACTCATAATATCAAAGATACCAGAAAGCATTTGATATTTTGGAACAGTATATGTATAAACAGGGTCTAAAATAGAAAATACTGGTTCTTGATTTTCAAATACTCTTCCAGCTTTAATTTTCAAATCTGTATTAGTAATAACTGAACCACCATTCATTTCTGATCCAGTTCCAGCCATAGTTAAAATAGAAGCGACAGGTATTGTCTTATTATCTACTTTTTCAAAGTTAAGCCAATAACGTTTAAAAGCATCTCCTTCAGCGTATGTTGAAACAGCTATAGCTTTAGCACAATCGATAACTGAGCCACCACCAACAGCCAAAATTAAATCAATATTATTTTCTTTACAAGCTTTAGTACCTTCAAGTACTTTAGCATATGTAGGATTTGGCATAACTCCATAGACTTCAAAAACTTTTTTATTAGATTTTTTCAAAATCTTAATAACTGAATCGTAAATTCCAGTCTTTTTAATAGAACCACCACCATATAATAGTAATATTCTATCTCCATAATTCTCTAGTTCTTTTTCTAAATAAGAAATAGAACCTTCACCAAAGTGAATTTTTGTTCTTGATGCAAAATTAAAATCTTTCATATTAACCTCCACATATTAAGTTTAAAACCTAAAGTTTACTTTAGGTCAAACAAAAAGTTGACAACTTTATAAAAAGCGTCAACTTATTTATTTTAGCGATAGGCTGCTAACATTTCAGCATAGCTATCTCTTTGATCTTTAGAGATCTCGTTTATGCTATTAATTTTAGTAAAGTATGTTGTGAAATTACTCGAACAAGAAGCACTTATAATACCAACTTTCATAGAGTAACTTTCAATAACATCAATAGTTTTTAATAAGCCATCTTTATCAACTACAAGAGTAAATTCAGCGCTCTTAAAAGTTGATTTGTATCCTGACATATGTTGCATTTCGATTGCATATCCTGCTGTAGCATTTATTGAAGTGTCAGAATCTTTGATTGAGACTTTATATGTATACGAAACATCACCATTTGTCGTTGAGTTCTTAATTGAACTTGTTATAGACTTTGTGTAGTTACTATTTGTTACATTGTAGTTAATTATACCCATTAATGAGTGGCCAAAAGTATAATTAAACTCATCTGATGTTTGTTTTGTATAATTTCCTTCCCAAGTAACTGAACCTTCATAGCCATTATTACCATTAGTGACTTTTAAGTCTTTTTTTGAACTTCTATAGCCATAATATCCGCCATTTGCACATTCAATTCTTTGTTCAGCTTTGCTAACCATGTCTGATTTAGTATAAGTTTCAAAATAAATATTGTTATTATCTTTTACTTTATAAGAAACAGTTGGTTGATTCAATGAAATTCCTACTTTTGCTTTTGTAACACCAGTACAATAAGTAAAGAAGTTATTTGATAAATATTGTTCTAAAGCGTGGTTATATAATTCCTTAGCTGAATACATTGAATAATCAACTTTTTCAATTGTAGAAGATGAGCTACTGCTAGATGAAGAACTTGAAGTTGAAGAACTGCTAGAAGAGCTTGAAGTAGGAGTTGAACTTGAAGAGCTACTAGAAGATGAAGTAGGTGTACTTGTACTACTAGAGGAGCTTGATAAACTACTACTGCTAGAAGAGCTACTACTGCTACTTGAAGTATTACTTGAAGAACTACTTAAAGAGCTAGAACTACTGCTTACTTCGCTTGAACTACTTGATATAGTTGAAGATGAAATAGGACTTGAAGAAGTAGAACTATCTAAGTTACTGCTTGAACTTGTACTGTTAGCAACACTACTTTCACTGCTGCTACTTGTAGAAGAATTTGATGCGGTTGAAGAATTTATATTTGAAGCACTACTAGTGTTTTTGGAACTAGAAGAACTATTTGAACTTGATGAATTACCTGCACTCTCGCCACAACCTGCTAATGTTAATAAAGATAAAATGCTTACGAGAGCGACCGATTTTTTAATTTTCATAAAAAGCCTCCATGCTTAAAGATACATAAATGTAAAATAATAGTCAAATATTTTCTCGTCTAATAATTCAGTCATTTAATTATTGATTAAATAAATTATAAAAGTTACAATTTTAAAACGAGGTAATTTTATGATAGTTTTAGTTGGACCAAGCGCATCTGGAAAAACAGAGGCAGCTAAACTCCTTTATTCAATATATGGTATTAAAAAAGTGATAACTCACACCACTAGACCAATGAGAATTGGCGAAAAAGATGATGTTGATTATCACTTTGTTTCTAAAGAAGAGTTTTTAAAATTAAAAGAGAAAAACTACTTTATCGAAACTACTTTATATAACGGTAATTATTATGGAACAAGTAAAAGTGAGGTTTCAGATAATAAAGTTTTAATTGTCGATCCTAATGGCGTCAAATCAATACTTTCACTAAATGATCCAAGAATAATTATTTTTAGATTAAATGCAGATTCTACAACTAGATTTAATAGAATGATTATAAGAGGAGACAGCATTGAAAATATCGAACAAAGAATAACTAAAGATAAAGATGTTTTTTCAGAAGATGCTCTTTCTTTCAAATCTATAAATATAGATACAGAAAAAAAGACTTTATTAGAAATAGCAAAATTTATCTATGAAACATATCAAGATGAATTGGCTAAACTATAAAGCAAAATCTTCGGCACCCTCATCAAATGTGGTGTCTTTTTTAATCCAATATTCTCTAATTAACGATGCAATAACCAAAAATATTGTCGCTATAAAGAAATAAAAATTAGTTTTTGTTTTTCTATTTTTATAATCAATATATGCTGCCACAGCAAAATATACTGAAACAACAAGATAGACTGTTGATATCAGTTCAGCTTTACTTCTTATTTTCTTTTGCTCTTCACTTGTAGGATTTCTGTTTTCTTTTCCTATTCTTATCAATGTCTCGTTAATATCTATAGCTAATAATAGTGAGAAAATAACTAAAGCTAGAAGTCCTATTTCAATTTTGTATTTTCTAATATCACTATTTGAAATAGCCATAATTTAATACTTTACATTACATTCTTTTAATCTGTTATATAAAATATATGGATCTGATTCATTTTTATAAGTTAAAGACATTCTAAAGTAATTAACATTTGAGTACGGTACAATCAATATTGAATATTTTTTCTTGATTAAAAATGCAAATTCATTGGCGTCTTTTATAAGCATATTATCAAAATAATTAGGCACTCTAAAAAATAAATAAAAAGCTCCTGAATATGAATCACCTTTAAAGCCTAATTTATTCATAATATCAATTAATATCTTTGATCTATTTATATATTTTTCTTTAATTTTATTTGTATCTACATAATCTAAGCAATATTTGTAAGCTAATTGTAGTGGAATAAATTGACCTGAGTTCTCTTGATCACGATATTTTTTTACCATATTAATAATAGTCTTTGAACCAGCAACAAAACCTAGTCTTGCTCCTGTCATGCCAAAAGTTTTTGATGCAGAATAAAGCTCAATAATTCTTTCTTTATCTACACTTAAAAATGAAAAAGGTTTATCTTCACCGCTTAAATCTATATAAGCTCCATCGTTAATTATATAAAAATCATATTTGTTAGCTAACTTGACAAGTTTAGATACATATTCACGACTACATTTAGCACCAGTAGGATTATTTGGGTAGTTTAATAAAACCACTTTAACTTTTTTTAGTTCATTTTCTTCAATAGAAAATATATTTGGAAGATAATTATTTTCATTATTAATAACTAATTCTTTGATTACTCCGCCAAGCATTTTAGCTTTTCTTTGAAAGACATTATATCCTGGTGTAGTCGAAACAACTAGATCATTAGGATTAATAAGAATAAAAGCAAGACTATTTAAAACTTCTTTTATTCCCATAGATAAAGTTATCTCATCATTATTCAATCTTACTTCATATTGTTTAAAAGCAAATTTTATAAATGAGTTTATTAGACTATTTTCACCATTTTCAGCATATTTCCAATTATTGTAATTTGTTGATGAATCATTTAAAATCTCTATAGCTTTTTTACTTATAATAGAATTATCTTGACCTATTCCAAAATCTAATATTTTAAGATTTTTGTTTTCTTTAGTATCGTATAAACTTTGAAATCTATTGGTCAAATTTATTTCATTAAGTCTATGCGCAAAAATAGTCTTCATATATTTCACCTTTATATACTAGTTTTATAATTCCAGATGCTTTTATAAAGTTATTATCTCCTTCAAGATTGATATCTCCACCAATTGTTTTAAACACCATTTTTTGACATCCAAAATTAATTTTATTTAAAAACTCATATGCGCTTATAGCTCCCGAAATACAAGAATCAGTTAAACCAACTCCTTTTTCAAAGCTTATAAATGCAAAAGTATTGTTATTAACTTTCATTATTTCATGAGTATTCAAATAATCCTTAAAAGATAATCCCACTTCGTAAAGTCGAGCTATATCTATTTTATCAACTAGTTTAATCATATGAAGATTAGGTGCCTTAATGATAGCACCGCTATTACTAATCGAAATTATTTCAGGATGCTTAAATTTGACATAATATTCATTATTTAACTTTCCAATTTCATATTTTTCTTTACCTGACTCTATTATAAAGTTGTCTTTTTTTATCTTCTTAATATTTATCAAGTGATATGCTAAAGCTCTTAAAGCATTACCACAAACTAAAGCCCTATTTCCATCTTTATTATATATTTCAAATTTCGCATCATATTTTGATGAAGGTGATATAAAAACAACTCCATCTGCACCAATTTCATTTTCACGACATATTAAAGATATTTGTTTTGAATCAAGTATGCATTTATCCTCAAAAAATATAAAATCGTTACCTAAAGCGTTATATTTATAAAATATCATTTTTGTCAACGCTCCTTATAAGTCATAAATAGTTCATAACTATTTAAAGCACTACCTATAGTCAAATTATCTGAAGTTATGAAGAACATTAAAGCATATGGACAATTTTTATCTTTCTTAATTCTTCCAACAAAAACATCTTTAGAATCTTTTACCATAGATGAAGTAACAACGTTAGGAGTTTTAACACATTCTATATTTTCAATAAAAGCTTTAATTCGATTAAAATCAATCATATCTTTAAATGTTAAATGAACATATGCTGAATGACCATGCTTTACTGGAACGCGAGCACACATAGTTGTTATCTCGACACCATTTAAAATTTTTTCTAACTCCAACTCTATTTTCTCTTCTTCGTGAGTAATATTATTTTCATTTTCAACACCGACATATGGAACAATATTATCATATAATCTAATATTTTCTTTTTTATAAACAAATCTATTTGATATTTTTCCATCTAAATAAATCTCATCGTCACGTTCGCTTTGATACGCCTCTAAAGCTTTTTGACCTAAGCCTGAAATTGATTGATAAGTTGTTATTATAGCTTTATTGATTGGATATCTTTTATTTAACGGGTATAAAACCCTAGCAATCATAGCTGCTACACAATTTGGATTGGAAACAATTCTAACGTTATTTCTAAACATAATTTCTGTATTGGTTTTACTAGCAACTAACGGAACTTCTGGATAAAGTCTAAATAATTCTGAATTATCTATAAACAAATCTGCATTAACTAAATTAAACCATTTCTTTATAGTATCAGCATCAGTCGTTCCAAAAACAACATCATAGTGTTTTTGCCCTATTTGATCATATTTTTTTACAACGTATTCATTATCATCAATAACTAAAGTATCTTCTGAACTTCCAAAAATATCTATTTGACTTATATCTTTATCACTTCTTAAATATTCTAATAACTTACTACAAACTAATCCTCGACCCATAACTGCAACACTAAATTTATGCACCATTTTACACACCTCTTTATAATCTATTTATGAAGGGGTAATAAAATGAACACATTATGCGTGCCTTTAAGAATTTACGAAGATATATTTGGAATTAAATCTTCATATCAAAAGTTTTTTAAACATATCGGAATATCACTCATCGGATTAAGTCCAAGTAAATTTGTCAATTATGAGGAGGCGATTAAAAACTCACTTGGACTTTTACTCCCTGGTGGTGGAGATATAAATCCTCAAAGATATAACAAAAAAGATGAAGAGGTAAAATACTCTAATCAATTAGATAAAGCAGAAGAAAAATTTTACTTTATAGCTAAAAAGTATGACAAAAAAGTTATAGGAATATGTCGAGGTCTGCAAATAATTAACGTCTTTGAAAATGGAACTTTAAAAAATATAGAAAATCATGAAAATATAAATCACATAATAAACTATAAAAAAACGAAAATGATAGTTAACTCTTTTCATCATCAAGCTATTGATAAATTGGGTGATAATTTAAAAATAATCGCTACAAGCTCTGATAACATAATAGAAGCTATAGAAAGTGATGACAAAAAAACGCTAGCTTTCCAATTTCATCCTGAAAAGCTGCGTTATAACGAACGAAAATACTTTGAAAAAGAAGTTCGAACCTTTTTAATAGCTAAATAATATCTTTATATAAAGAAAGATAATTATCCACACTTTTTGACCACGATGAGTCAAACTTCATAGCATTAAGAATAATTTTAACCATATTCTCTTTTTTGTAACATTCATATGCTAATTTAATAGATTCTTGAAGTCCTTCATCATTATCTTTATCAAAAGAAAATCCAGTTGCCCTATCTTTATCAAGTTCATAACCTGTGACAGTATCATTTAGTCCACCTACTCTTCTAACTATTGGAAGAGTACCATATCTCATAGCAACTAATTGACCTATTCCACATGGTTCAAAAACACTTGGCATTAAAAAGAAATCGCTAGCTGCATAAACAATATGAGCTAATTCATCAGAATATCCTTTATAGAATTTAATGTGATTTGGATATTTTTCAGCTTGTTTTTGAAGCTCATTTTCAAGATCTCTATCACCTTCACCTACAATAAAGACTTGCATATCATAAGTAACTAACAAAGGGATAGATTTGATTATATCTATAATTCCCTTTTGTGGTGTAAGTCTTGTTACAACACCAACGACAGGTCCTTTAGGAATACGAGTATATTCAAATCTTTTTTGAAGTTGAACTAAGTTTTCTTTTTTGCTTTCTTTAAAACTATATATATCGTATTTTTTGGCTATGTATTTATCAGTTGTTGGATTAAATTCGTCTTCATCAATACCATTAACTATTCCAACAAATCTATTGCCACGTAAAGCGATAATATTACCTAACCCATTGTAGGAAGTTTTATCTTCCCTCAATTCTTTAGCGTGTGTTACAGAAACAGTTGTAACAACATCAGTAGTTACTATTGCAGTTTTCAAAAAAGAACAATAATTATTAAATCTCATAGTTCCTTCATCATAAAATGATCTTGGTAAATTAAAGTAATCCATAATGTAATCAGGTGAGAAATTTCCTTGGAACATTGGATTGTGAATTGTTAGAACAGTCTTTACCTTAATTTTATTTACTTTTAGAAGTAAAGGAACCATTCCAGCTTGCCAATCGTGAACATGTACAATATCTAAATTTGTTAAATGCTTCTTAACAAATTCAACAGTAGCTAAATCAAATAAAGCAAAGCGTTCTATATCATCTTCGTAAGAATACAAATGTTCTCTATTAAAATAGACAGCACATCCAATAAAATAGAACTTAACTCCATTTCTTATAGTTTCATAAACATCGACATCTTGCATTCTCCAATTCATTTTTACTTTAAATGAAGATATCTTTTTTAAATCGCTATTACTATCTTTTATGCTTTTATAAAGTGGTATGCATACACTGACTTCATTTCCTTTCTTCACCATTTCTTTAGATAAAGAAAAGACAACATCAGCTAAGCCACCTGTTTTAGCAAAAGGTTTACTTTCACCAGAAACGAATAAAATATTCATATTAAATTATATCTCCACGTTTGATATATAGTGGATTTTCAAAAGTACCACTAACTTTCTTTGTGTGAATTATCTTGGCGTTTTTATCAACAACAGACTTATCAATACAAATATTTTCATCGATAAATGTTTCAGTTAAAATAACTGAATTTGAAATTTTAGCCCCCTTTGAGACTTTAACACCACGACCGATAACGGAATTAACAACTTCACCTTCAATCATAGCTCCGTTAGAAATGAATGAATTTTTAACATTAGAATCTGGTCCATATACTGTTGGTGCTGTATCATATGTTTTGGTATAAATTGGCCAATCTTTAGAAAATAATTGATTTCTTACTTTTGGATTTAATAGTTCTAAAGAATGCGATAAATAGCTGCTTAAAGAATCAAATGATCTCATAAATCCATTAAATTCATAAGTATCAATTGCAATATCTTTACAAATATAAGCTAAGGCATCTCTAAGATTAAAGAAGCTTGATGTATTTGATCCATATTGAATTAAAGATTCAAGCATTTCCCTATTAAATATATATGTTTGGAGCGATAACAATCCTTCTTTTTCTTCCCCCTTATTTGGCTTGATACTCTTTACATGCCCATTTGCATCAATTGTTAAAAAGTCATTGCCGATATAATTTGAACGAGCATCTATAACTCCAGTATATAACATAGTAATTCTAGAATCTCTTTCTAAATGTCTTTCAATTATAGGCCTATAATCAATTTTGTTAATTATGTGAGCTGGAGCAATAACTACAATATCAGCTGATGATTGTTCCAAAACCCACTTATTTTCAATAAAATTATTAATATCGTGATTATATGCTAAATTATTAGCATAAGGTTCATCGTACATGATTGATACTTTTCCAATTTTAGTATTATCAATCCAAGAATGTCCAAATCCCATGTGTCTTACTAATGAACGAATATTTTGTTTTAGCAAAACACCTATTTCATCAATTCCCGAATTTGAAAAGTTTGACATTTGGAAATCCATCAAAGCATATCTACCTAAGAAGCTTGTCGAAGCTATAGATCTATTTGTAGTCAATGGTCCAAGGTCTAAATCATCATGTAAGTTTAAAAATCCAATTGTTTTTGTCATAACTTAACTCCTAATTATTAATCAATAAAACGTGATCTGCTGTTCCTTCAGCGTTTTCATCTACTTCTAGTCCTGGACCAATAATTGCGTTTTCAACTTCAACACCTGATTTAATAACTGTTCCAGGCATAACGACAGAAGAAATAACTTTAGCACCTTTTTCAACTGTAACTTCATTAAATAAAACAGAGTGCTCAACAGTCCCCTCAACAACTGAGCCTTGATTTAATAAACTGTGGCTGACCTTTGCTTCTTCACCGATATATTGTGGCAAAGAGTGAGTATCTTCGGAGAAGATTTTAATCTTGCTATCTGAAATATCCAATTTGCATTTTGGATCAAGCATGTCCATATTTGCTTCCCACAAAGATTGAATGGTTCCAACATCTTTCCAATATCCATCAAATCTATATGCGTAGACTTTCTTTTTCTTTTCGAGTAAATTTGGAATGATGTTTTTGCCAAAATCGTGACTAGACTCTTCAACTTTAGCATCTTTATTTAAAGCATCTCTAAGTACTTTATAGTTAAAAATATAAATACCCATAGAAGCTAAAGTGCTCTTTGGTTTCTTTGGTTTTTCTTCAAATTCAACAACTTTATAGTTTTCATCACAGTTCATAATGCCAAATCTTGAAGCTTCCTCTAAACTAACATTAATAACTGCAATTGTTAAATCAGCATTCTTAGACTTATGGAAATCAAGCATTTTTGCATAGTCCATTTTATAAATGTGATCACCACTTAAGATAAGTACATACTTAGGATTAATTGAATCTAAGAAATCTAAGTTTCTATAAATTGCATCAGCAGTACCACGATACCAGTTTGCACCTTCTTCTGTTTGTCGCGGAGCTAGTATTGACGTCAATGATTTGTTTCCATCAATTCCCCATTTACTACCATTACCAATATAGTTATTCAAAGCAACGGATTCATATTGAGTTAAAACCCCTACAACGCTAATACCTGAATTAGCACAGTTTGAAAGAGGAAAGTCAATTATTCTATACTTTCCACCAAAGAAGACAGCTGGTTTAGCTAACTTCTTTGTTAAAGACTCAAGTCTTGTACCCTTTCCACCGGCAAGTAACATTGCCACAATTTCGCTGTTTTTCATTGCATACCTCCCAACAAAATTTTAAAAAAAGAGCCATTAAAAATGACTCTAAATATTAAGCTAAAGATTGATCGTCAATTTGCATGACAAATTGATCAGCAGTAAACGAATTTGCAATAGCACTGACACACTTATGTAAAGCTGCAATAGCTGCGGCTTGACGCTCTATAAAATCATCTGATGGTATTTTTTCTTTTAATTCTTTTGTCAACACCATTTTAAAACCATCAATAAAAATTGAAAGTGAAGAACCTGCTAAAGTAACAATAATTCCACATCCTACATACTGTTTAAAGTTATATAGTGCATCGACTACTGTAGAGTCTATAACTGCATATATTCCTTGACCTAAAGTAGTATAGCAAACATATTCACCCATTTTTGGATTTTCAGCAAATCCATATTTTCTTATTTCGTTACTCTCATATTCGTTCATACTTGGTCGACCAAAAGTTCTAAACTGGATAAGTCCTTCTGTTCTCGATCTAGGAAGTGTAGTTTGTATTAAATAGCCATTTCTCTTTTTATCGTTATAAGTGTAATTATATTGAATTCCATTCCAAGAAATACTTGGAGAACTGAAACTAATAATTTCACTTGCGTTTGGCTTTGAAATATTAGCTCTTGTTAAAGCAGATTTAGTGTTATTTTCATCTGGATTACTTTTTAAAATATCCATACTTAAGCCATTAATTTTAACTTCTTCTATTAAAGCTTTTTGATATTTGTTTTTATATTTTTTCTCACATGACTTTCCATGTAAAACTCCATAGAATATACCTAAAAATACGCTTAATAAAACGACACAAACAATAGTTATCCATCTAAACATTATGCTGCTATTTTTAAAAATATCGTTAAAGTTAAAAAGCGATTCTGTCGTATCAAAATATACAAAGATATTTTTTAACCAATCTTGATTAAACGTAAATAATGGTTCTTTCCCATTATATCCTTTACTTGCCACTGCTAAAAAAACATAAATGACATATAAACAAATCAAAAGGAAAGCCAACAATATAGCTTGTACTACGTTAGAACGACGCATTTTTTTTCGTAAATTAGCAATTTCGCTAGTCTTTGAAATAACGCTCTTAGACATAATATAGCACCTCTTTCTTTTACATTATCTATTGTACAATTACTTTTAATGAAACGCTAGTATAAAACAAAATTTATATTCAAATATTAATATACACGCATTATTATGCTATAATAATGCATGGTGATAAAATGAAAAATTTAAAAACAATTAGGCCTATTACTGATTTAAGAAACACAAATGAAATATCAGATGCTTGTCACGCCATAGACAAGCCTATTCACATTACTAAAAACGGCTACTCAGATTTAGTTATTATGTCTGAAGATGTTTACGATGATTTACTAGCAAATAATTCAACAAATGCTAGTTTTAAAGAAGAAGTTACTAAATGCGTAACTATTAACAACAACGAAAATAATTTTGGATTTGTACGAGTTCGCGGAGTTTCATTAAAAGAAAGTGTCTTTAATGTTGAAAGTAATTTTGAAAGCATAAAAAAACATATTTTAAAAGCTATAAATGAAAATATTGACTTATTAGTTTTCCCTGAATTAAGTCTTACATCATATACTTGTGGCGATTTATTCTTCAAAAATTCTCTTTTAGATGCTTGTAACAGCAAAATTAAAGAATTGGCTGAAATAGGTAAAAATAGCAATTTGATATATATAGTTGGTTCTCCTTTTATCTACAATCAAAAAATATATAACTGTGCCATAGTTTATCAAAAAGGCAAAATATTAGGAATTGTTCCAAAAACATATTTGCCTAACTACAATGAGTTTTATGAAATGAGACAATTCACCGAAGCACCAAAGTCTAATTTCATTTTAGAATTAGACAATCACCAAATTCCATTTGGCAACAAGTTAATATTCTCTGATATAAACAGGCCTGCTTTTAAGTTTGGAACTGAAATCTGTGAAGACCTTTGGAGTCCTACTAGTCCTTCGATAAAACACGCTTTACAAGGTGCTACATTATTAATTAACCTCAGCGCTTCAAACGAAGTGATTGGAAAAGATGAATATAGAAAAGCATTAGTAAAAGTAACATCCAAGAAATTAATTTCTTCATATGTATATATCTCATCAACAAATGAATCTACTTCAGATTTAGTATATTCAGGAGCTTCATTCATAAGTGAGTACGGAGATATACTAAAACGTTCAACACTTTATAAAGAAGACGAAATAACCGCTGATATAGATTTAGAAAAACTAGTTTCAATTAGACAAAAAGATACAACGTTTAGAATTCAATTAGATAGCTCATATATTACAATTCCCTTTAGTAGCAAAAACGAATTTAAAAAGCCTATGATCTTCTTATCACAAACACCTTTCTTACCTTCAAGTAAAAAAGATCAAGAAAAATGGTGCGATAAAGCAATACAAATTCAAGCTCATGGATTAGCAAAACGCTTGCAGTCAATAAATGTATCGAAAGTTGTTTTAGGATTGTCTGGTGGCTTAGATTCAACCTTAGCTTTGCTTGTAGCAATTGAATCGATGAAAATAATAGAAAAAACTCCTAAAGAAATATACGCATTTTCCATGCCTTGTTTTGGAACTGGAAAAATGACGAGAAGCAATTCAGAACTTTTAGCCGAAAAACTTGGGGTAAGTTTTGAAGAAGTATTGCTTGAAAAATCTGTCAAATCCCACTTAGACGATTTAAAGCATGATTACGTCACAGCTGATGTCACTTTTGAAAACGCACAAGCTAGAGAAAGAACCCAGTTCTTATTTGATAAAGCCAATCAATTAAACGCTATAGTTATAGGAACAGGAGATCTCAGTGAACTTGCTTTAGGTTATTGCACTTATAACGGCGATCATATGTCTAATTACTCTGTTAATTGTTCTATACCTAAAACATTAGTTAAAGCTATAGTCAAAAGATACGGAGAAACACACAAAGATGTCCAAGATGTTTTAGAAGATATTCTTGACACTCCAATCTCTCCAGAATTATTGCCTGTTGAAAACGGAGCACAAAATACAGAAGATATCGTCGGACCTTATGAACTACACGACTTTTTCTTATATCACTTTATGTGTAACGATTACTCATTCAAAAAGATTGCTCTTCTCGCTTTTGAAACGTTTAAAAATAAGTATTTGCCAACAACGATAATCAAATGGTTAAAAATATTTATTAGACGCTTTATGACACAACAATTTAAGCGTCAAGCAGTACCAGATGGTCCAAAAGTTACACCTATTTCTCTATCACCTAGAGGAGATTATCGTGCTCCTTCCGATGCAAGTTTTAACTATATTTATAAAGAATTAGATGAAATTTTAAAGATTTACTCTAACGCAAACTAATAAAAAAGAACTATTTTCCATTAAGGAACTAAATGTTACTAATGGAGTAATAGTTCTTTTATTTTTTATCTTTTTTCTATTTCTTTGTATTTATCAAGATAAGATCTATTCTTTTTAACGTCGTGGACAGCAACTAAGACTAAGTCAACATCTTTTGCTAAGTCTCTTAACTTTTCTGATGGAGTTGAAAGAATTGCTTGAAGTCCAAACGATCTTAACAAACCGACAGCTTCTTTAATTCTTGTACCATCCATTTTAGAGAAAGCTTCATCAAAGATAACTAATCTTGAAGTGTTATCTTTTTGTGTAACTCTATATAGTTGTGCAAAAGAAGCTAAAATTGAAATATAGAAAGGTGTTTGTGTTTCACCACCTGATTGTCTTTTGAACGTTCTAGCAAGTGAAGATTCTGTTTCAACATTTCCACGTTTAACTAATAAGTCAAAGACGAGATATGTTCTATAGTCTGTAAACTTAGCAACATTTTCAAGAATTTGAGATCTTTCATCAGCGTTTTTATCGCTTGTAGAATCAGAAATCAAATTAAAGAGATTGTTCATAATATCTTTGTATTTGACTAAGAATTGATCTTCAGCATCACCGACATTTAATAACAAGTCATCAGTTATCATATAGTAATATTCTATATAATCTCTATTTGGTTGAACTGAGAATCTATATGAGTCGCGGCCGAATCTCACATCCTTTAAAGCAACGTTAAGTTCATCGATTTGACCTTTAACAGTTTCAATTGACGTTCTAAGTTTATAGATGAAGTCATCTTTAAATTCTTTAATTGCTTTTTGGTGTGCTTCGTTAATTTTTTGCTCATAACTTGGAAGTTCAACTTGGCTTAAAGAATCATAGTCTCTATCAAATTCTGCATTGTTGTCTTCTTGTGTGACATCATATGATAACTTGTATGTAGCTGTATAAATGCTTCTAACATTGAACAACTTATCTTTTAAGTTTTTAAGACGAGATTGCATTTTAATAAAGCTACTATTAGCTTCACGCTTGATATTATCAAGAGATGGAATCTTTTTCATTGCGTTTTCGAAGAAAGGAACGCAGACTTCATTGACAAATGTCGGATCGTATGAAGCTAACTTTTGTGCAAGAATTTTCAAAGAGTTTTCAGTTGCAGGAATAGTGATCTTTGTCAATCTATCTAACTCAGAAGATATGCTACCACGTTCAACAAACATTTCTTCTCTTTCTTTTTCAAGATCTTTAATATCCATGTCTAGTCTAGAAATCTTATCATCGATTTCTTTAACTTCGCCAAGTGAGCCTTCTTTCATTTGTTCATCGAGTCTTGAAGCGTTATTTTCCAAAGCTTCAATCTCATTTCTTTCAATAAGATCACTGACATATGTATTACATTCGTTATTAGACATTGTATCCAAGCTTGATAATTCTAATAAAGAATTAATAAGTGAAGCATAAATTTCAAAATATTTATTTATTTCGTTATACTCTTCACGCTTATTAAACATGGTGTTTTCATCAACTCTTGTACCAATGAAAGATACTTGAGCGTTCTTTTGGTTTAAATACCATGAACCAAAGCCTCTATATCCTGTACAGTTTGGTAGTAAACCTGAACCACTTTCACGAGCTTCAGCAAATGTTTCACAACGCTTAATACCACCTAATAAATAGTTTGTATAAGCCCTTGCTCCGTCGTGTGAAGTTTTAATAACTTCAGCAACTGAGCCTGGTTTTGGTTCAAAATTTCTTTCAATAAGCTTTTCACTATCGATAACAGAAACATTATAGAAGTTGTATTTTCTTGCAATTTCACTTAATAGTTTACTAGCTTCTTCATAGAATAATTCATCGACAAAGAAGTTAAACTTTTGACCAAATATAGCTGCTTCAATAGATTTTGTCCAACGTTTATCAGTGATATCTACCAAATCACAATAAATATCAACTTTAGCGTTAGGATGTCTTTCCTTCAAAGCTGCTTCTAATGAATTCTTTACTTCTAAATATGTTGTGTTAAATGGTTTACGACCAGATTTCATTTCATAAATTTGTCTATTCAAATTATCTAGTTCATTTTGTAAATCATATAACTCAGAATCAAAAGTTCTCTTTAACGATAATGCTTTTTGCTTGTATTCATTCATTTCAGCTTGGAAATTTCTAACCATTTCTGGCTCAAGCTTATTAATTGCAATAGCATTTTCAATTTCTCTACTGCTTGCAAATAAATCTGCTGAATCTTCTAAGAAATCTTCGAGATCTCTTCTATTTTCATCATCCATAAATTCAAGATCTAAATTTTTGAATTTATTAAAGAATTGTTCAGCACCTTTTCCAAAGCTTCCACAATATTGTTTTAAAGAAGTAACTAAAGAACCATATGTTAAGTTAATAGCTGAAATACGGCTCATAACCTTCTCTTTTTGATTAGATAGTGTCGACATAGCTGCATAGCCAGCAGAACCAACTTTTAAAGCTAACAAAGATTCTTTTTGTGCTTTAAAATCTTCTATATTTTGTTGATAATCATCCAAATTAGCAGCAATTTCACTTAATCTATTTTGATAAGATGTTAATTTTTTATTGTATTCACTAAGTTGATACTTAACAGTTTCATAATCAGCTCTATCAGAAAGATATTCGCTAAGCTTCAAATCGCTCTTTCCTTTTTGGAATGCGTTGTAAGCATCTTTAATAGCCTGTAAAGAATCAAGTTTAACTTTTAACTTCTTAGCTTCTAATTCCAAAATCTTATATTGTTCAATGTTTTTCTTCATTGGCTCAATATCAATTTTATAGTCAACATCACATACGAACTCTGTAATAAAGTTGGATATATTTGTGATTGGTGAGAAGCCAACTGCTTTCTTGAAAAGCGTGAAGTATTTATCTGGTAAATTTCCTAATTTAACTTTTAAGAATTGTTGATAAGCGACATTAGAATCAAAGAACATATAATCGTTGTCGTTTAAAGATTGACGGCAATAGTTTAAAAATTCTTTATATGTTAATGGTCTTACAACTGAATCAATCAAACCTGAATTTGTAAAGTTATTTTCTGGGAATCCATGCTTCAAATAGAAGAAGTGATGTTCTTCGCTTTCATCTTCAAACGAATCAAAGACAATACCTAAAGTAAAATAAGCCTCTTCTAAGTCATCGTAAAATTCCAAAGCTATATAAGATGTAAAACGACCTGGACGTAAACACATAATTTCGCCCTTATCAGTTTCGCCTGTTTCACCTCTTAAATATCCTCTTAAAGTACGACCGGTACGATCGTTAGCTGCTTTGTTAAAGTTTCTACCACTAGTATCGCCAAGTAAAACTGTTTGAATTGCATCGATGATAGTCGATTTACCAGTACCATTTGCACCAGTTAAGAATGTAATATCATCAATATTTGTAGTTTCATTAGCAAACAAGTGCCAGTTAATCAAACGTAATTTTGTAAGTTTTTTCATAATAGCACTCCTTAAATACCAAATTCAGAAGCAACGCTTTCATTATCTTCAGCAATTTTTGTTACCTCATCATATAAAGCGTTCATCTTACTATTTGAAATAACATATCTTATCGATGGTAAAATATAAAAACTATATGAAGAATCATAGAAAGAATGTTGAGCTCTAGCAATAATGTTATAACTTGCTAAAGTCTTTAAACCTGAAGCAAGTGCGTTAGTTGATAAACGTTTGTTAACTTTCATTAAGCCTTTATCTCTTAAAATCATTTTTAATGTTGTAGAGTCCATATATGTTTCAGTAAGCGATGGATTATCGCTAACTTTTTCTTCATAATAAGAACGTAGAGCATATACGAGAAGTGTAGTAACACTGTCTATTCTTATTCTGTTTCTTCCTTCTTCACTATTTAAATATATAACGCCATTTTGATCATCTTTAACTAAGTCTAATCCGATAAATCCAACAAAGTCATTTATCAAATTGTAATGTCTTTCAATAAATAAATATGTCGGTGAAATTTTTGAAACGTTAGTTGCTCTATCAAAGCTTTTTCTAACTATGAAGCAAGTATAAAGCAAATCGTTAACAGCATCTTCAAACTGTCTTTGTTCACCTCTAGTTAATTTTTCATAATCTTCTTGGAACATAGATCATTATCCTTTCTTTGTAAAGCGATACTTTGGAACTAAGAAACGTCCTACTCTTATAGACTCATCAGAATATTTATCTATACTGAAGAACGAATCGCCAAACTCAGCTCTAACAATTCCTAAAATAAGCAAAATTACATCATCCATCTCATTCAACTCGATTTCAGATATATCAATTTCTTTCTTTTTACCAAAAGCTTTGATCATAAAGTCTTCGACAGCTTCAACGCCGAATTGATTAACTTCACTATCAAGGAAATCGTTTAGCAATGTGTTGTCATCCATAAGTGGATCTTCAATCGGCAATAATTCGCCTTCTTCTTTTTCAGATCTCTTAAATGGCATTGTTAATGAATCGCCATCAATAACACCTTGTCTATAAAAGTTAATTGTTTCACTAGCCTTATTAAGCATCTCTGATTGATCGTAATCTTCGACTGAAGTCAAATCTTTAGCTATTGCTAAAATGATTGCATCAAGTTTACCTTTAATAGACTTATCTGAACTTGACAAATAGTTAACTTTTCTTTGAACAGCTTCTGTATAATCAGCATTTGCTTTATCGATTTCATCAAAAGCTTTGTTGAGCTTTGAAAATATATCGATAGTTTCTTGTAACATCTGAATAACTAAATTTGTTAATTCGTTATTAGAAAGCGAAACGTTATCGGTATCTGAACGGGCTTGATTAGCAATTTTTCCTACTATTCTTTCATCGTGCAACCACTTCTTCAAAATAGTTATTGTAGGCATAGCGTATAAACCCAAAGAGTCATATGTTTTCATTGGGTGATAAATCTTATCGCTAATTTCTGTTCTATAATTATCAAAGTGTTGATGTAAAACATCATTTGGAGACAAAAGTGATGTTAGTTTATGTCCAAATACACAAATTGAATGGTGAAGTAGAGTTACAGATAACTCTAACTCATCAGCATTTTTTCGAGCGTTAGCTAATGATCTATACATAAAGTCATCTTCTTTTTCATCTTCAAGTTTTAATTCGCTATATGTTTGGTGAACTAATGGCAAGTAAATAGAAACGTCGCTTGTAAGTTCGGAAATCAATTCCAAAAAGCGTATAGAATAACTTGGTAAAAATATATAATCTATATTTGTCTTTGGATCTCTTTCAATTTCCATCCAACCAGTTTTAACAAGCTTATTGCAAATGTAATTTGTTTTCTTGGCAATTGTTGAGTCATCTGAAGAATCCGTAGCTATTGTTGTTTGATCTTCATCTTCATCATCTTTATCATCTTGTCTATCCAAAGCTATATCAAAAAGAGACATCAAATCTGCTCCACGTGAACGAAGAAGCATTAGATAGTCTGATTTTTTTATTTTGGTCTTATACAGCTTTAATGTATCGTATAAAGTCAATAGTGAAAAAGCGTACACTGACTTATATTTGCGTGATAAGAGAGAGAAGAAATTCTCAGGGATTTTATCAAATAGTTTCAAGAGTATCTTCCTCCTAATAATTCGACTTTTAAAGTCTTTATTATTATAGGCTATCAACTATTTCAATTTCAAGAAGACACGGCTTTATAATTAAATAAAAAACACCAAATTACGTAAGTAGTAAAATGGTGTTAAAAGTTAATCGTTATTTTTTTCAGAACTAATTTTTTCAGAATTATTTTCTTTGTTTTCTAAGCTCTTTTTTAACCCATAATTTTCTGGAATACAGAAGCTTAAAATGAAAGAAATTATAAACATCATAGCAACTGGGTTAGATAATATAATACTTGGAACTTCTCCAAGTGCAGAATAGAAATTTGGCACTAAGCTAAAGCCATAACCAACTCCGATGGATAAAGTTAATATCAATATATTTTTAGGTGTAAATCCACACTTAGCCACCATTTCAAAACCAGTAACAACAATAGAAGCAAATAACATTACCAAAGCTCCACCCAATACTGGATAAGGAATTGTTAAAATTGCAGCACTGATTCCTGGGAATAATCCAGCTAATATCATTATTATTGCTCCAAATAATATTGCAAATCTATTAACGATTTTTGTCGAGCTTACTATACCAACATTTTGACAGAAAGTCGTAAGAGGCATACAACCAAAGCAACCAGAAACAGCGCTAATCAATCCATCACAAGCTAATGCTCCAGATATTTCTTTAGTAGTAGGATCTCTAGATAATCCCCCATTACATAAAGCCGATACATCTCCAACACACTCTGTCGTTGCAACAAGATATATCAAACATGTTGGTAAAATAGCTTCCCATCTAAATTCAATTGTCGTCATAGCAAATCTCGGTAATGCAATAGCTTTAACTCCTTCAAAAGAAGAAAAGTCAACACCGCCAAAACACAAACTTATAAGATAACCGACACAAATTCCAAATAATGTTGATAAATTTTTCCAGGTTCCTTTAACAAACATTTGAAATAGCAAACAAGCTATTAATGTCAATAATCCAACAAGTAACGATTGCCATGAAAGATAACTAAGTACACCTGTTGTGTTACTAGCACCACCTGCAAAGTAATCACCACCAACTGATAACAAAGATAATCCAATAGCTAGAATAACAATGCTCGAAACAATCGGCTTAATAAACTTAATCCAATATTTAGCAAATAAACCCATTATAGAAATAAATATTCCACCAACAATTACTCCACCGAGCATAGCTCCATAACCATATTGCAATCCAACATAGCTAAGCATAGTGGCAAATGTAAATGAAACACCAACTACAATAGGAAGTTTACCGCCAAATTTCCACACTGGGTACAATTGAAAAATAGTTCCAATGCCAGCAATAAATATTGCATTTTGAATAACGCTAGCTTTGATTTCACTTTCAACTCCAATAGTTCCTAAAACAAAAAGAATTGGAGCCAAATTAGCAATAAACATAGCTAAAATATGTTGGATTCCAAACAAAACAGCTCTTTGTGGTGGAACACAGCCATTTAAAGAATATAAATTATTCTTATCAGCGCTTTTAAAGAAATTTACTAAATTGTTCCAAACTTTTTTCATATTTATTTTCCTTATTTCAAATTAAATGTTTAATTTAATTTTAAGCTAATTTCCTAGCTTATATATATTAACAAATATAGCTTTATAAAGTAAATGAAAGAATTAAAGCAATTAAAAAGGTGTTAAGAAAAACTTCCTAACACCTTACTATTTCTAAGCTTCTGTGTATCTAGAAATATTAATGTAATCAGCATTAATATCTTTACCATAGTTTTGGCTATAGTTGCTATCTGTAAGCTTTTCTGGATCTAATATTGTTGTGTATGTATCACCATTTTTAATAATAATAGAACCTAATGTGTAGTTTTGATAGGAATCATATTGTTTACTTGTTCCAAGATAAATACCCCAAACAGAAGCAAATGTTAAATTTCCATCACCACCACCATTTTCATATTCTAAGATTGAATATGGAATATAAATATAGCCATCGAAGTTAGCTGGTAAATAAATATAGCTGTTCCAATCTCTACCACTACTTCTAACAGTTTCATTACCTTCTAAATCGTAGAGAGTAAATTCACCATTAACTTTGATTTTAGCTCTATCGCTATCTGTTTCGTTAATTCTAAAGTCGACGAATGATTCTCCTGTATTATTCTTAATACGGAGAATTACACCATCACCACTCCAAGAAGCTGTTTGACCTTTAACTAACATAGTAGCTAAACCATCAGTTGTATCATGGTTAAATGTTACGTTGACACCGCCATTTAATGTTCCACTAAATGGTAATTTGTTACCTTCAGAGATTTCACCATTGAAAGCTAAATTAATATGATCACCATTGTAATCTTGAGTGTACTTTTGAGTGAAGTTAGCAGAAGTTGTCTTAGTGTTATTTAAGACTGTCTTAATTGTGCTTCCACTTAAGACTTGGAATTCACCAAGAGTATAGTTTTGATTATAATCACCATAAGCTTCAAGGACTGCGGTTTCAAAGTACATGCCATAGACAGAGCTATAGTTAAATGTCTTATTGCCACTACCATAAGTATTGTCTATTGCAAATGACTTGTATGGAATATAAATATAGCCATCAAAGTTAGCTTCTAAGTTAATATAGTGACCCCAACCACGACCAGAAGTTGTAGCTTTCTTAACGCCATCTAATGTATAGGTATAATATGTACCACCAGTATTAAGTGAGACACGATCACTATCAGTTTCATTGATAAAGATACCAATATAAGAATTCATGCTAGTATTGTTTTTAATTCTAAAGGCAATACCATCACCTTGCCAATCGTGATTATCTGGTGTGACACGGACATCAGAAACAATGTCTTTATCAGCAGCTGTAAAGCTAACAATTGCACCGTTTTCTAAAGCTCCTGTAAAGCCAGTGTCAACTGGTAATAAATCAACCTTACCCTTAAATTCAGCAACGATTTCATCTACTTCTGCAATAGTTGTTGCTGTCTTTAATTTTTCAGTATATTCATCAGCTAAATCAAAGTATTGATCTTCTTCAGCTTGACGATAAATAACTGTATCTTTATAATCGAGAATTTCGTCTTCAGCTTCTTTTTTTCTAGTAGCTAATGCTTTAGCTTCTTCAGCTTCATATTCAGCCTTAGTCTTAAGTTTTGCAACTTCATCAGCATACATATCAGAAGCAGCATTTACTGCTTCGATAGTTGTAGCTTCATTAATAGCACTAGTTGCAGTTGCAAGTAACTCATCTATTGCTTTTTGTTCTGCTTCTCTATAGTCAGATTTGTTAACTAAAGATGCAATTGTTTCTAACGCTGTTGTTTTAGCAGCAGCTAATTCTTCAGCTTCATATTGTGCTGCTGTTTTAATTGCGCTGGCCTTAGTCTTATATTCGCTAACTAAAGGTGTAATATCAGAAACTTCTGTTGCAGCATCAACTTTGCCTAAATATTCATTAATCAAAGCAGTTAATGTTTCTTGTTCTTCACTTCTAAAGGCAGATAAAGAAAGATAATTATTAATTTCTGTCTTAGCTAATTCTTTAGCAGCAGCAAGTTCTTCAGCTTTATATTGAGCATCTGTCTTCAATTGATCAACAGCAGCTTTAAATGTAGTGACAACTCCTTCGACAACAGCACTTGTTGTAGCAGCATCGATTTCAGTATTTGCTTTTGTAACAAGAGTTTCAAGAGCAGCTTTTTCAGCATCTCTATAATCTTCTGCTTTAGCATAAGAAGAAACTGTAGCTTTAGCTTCTTCTTTAACTTTAGCTAAGGCTTCTGTATCGTAGTCAGCAACTGTTTTTAACAAATCAGCAGCAGCTTTAAACTCGTTGACAGCAGCAGTAATTTCATCAGCTGTTGCAGCAGTTGAAATCTTTGATTTTGCTGTATCAATTAAAGTTTGTAATTGTTCAGCTTCACTTTCCTTATAATCAGATTTGTTCTTATAACTTTCAACTGTAGAATTAGCAGCATCTCTTTCAGCTTTAAGTGTATCAACTTCTGTTGTTGAAGATGATGGTGTTGGAGTTGATGATGTTGATGGTGAAACAGTAGAGCTTATTGGAGTTGGGGTTGATGAAGGTGTTGGTGTAGATGATGTGTTGTTATTATTACCACATCCTGTTAACGGAATAGTACAAGCAAATAATCCTAAAGCCAAATATTTTCTAAAATTAACTTTTTTCATTAATTATATCCTCCTATTTTAAGATTTCTTCTAATTTTGGAAGCGATGGAATCGCTCCTCTTCTTTGTACACAAATTGAGGAAGCTTTTTGGGCAAATTTAATAGCCTCTTCAACTTGATAACCTTTTGCAATAAATGAAGCGAATGTTCCGTTAAAGCAATCGCCTGCAGCCGTTGTATCAACTGCACTAACTTTGAAAGCTGGAATAATTTTATGATTTTTTTCATTAAAGAAGTAAACCCCTTTACTTCCTAATGTCACCAGCAAATTTTTAACACCTTTTTTAACCATTTCACTGCACGCCTTTTCCATTGAGTCATAATCTTCAGTATCGAGTCCAGAAATTAAAGCTAATTCAGTTTCGTTTGGAGTTAAATAAGTAATAGTACTTAAAAGTTCAGCTGACAATTTTTGTCCTGGAGCTGGATTTAATATAAAGGTCTTATTGAGTTCTTTACATTTCTTGCCAATAAATTCAACTGTTTCCATCGGTATTTCTAATTGAGTAATTACAATATCAGCTTCTTCTAAAAGACTAATGTTGTCTTTAACTAAATCGACAGTAACAGAAAAATTAGCTCCTGGAACAACGATAATTCTATTGTCGTGTTTTTCTTCTTCAATTAAGATAGAAGCACATCCACTACTTACAGAATCATCATATTTGAGTTTTGGAACAACATTACACTCTTTTAAAGTTTTTTCTAACACTGTTCCGTAGGAGTCGTTTCCGACAGCACCGAGCATCGTAACATCTCCACCAGCTAAAGCACAGGCACAAGCTTGGTTAGCTCCTTTGCCTCCTGGATTTTGTTTAAATGAACGACCAAATTTCGTTTCACCTTGTGTAGGAAGTCTATCGACATAGGTAGTAAGATCCATATTTATACTACCAATAACTAAAATCTTCATAGTTTCCCCTTTCCTTAAAGATTATTCATTATTTTCTTCTTTAATAGCTTTTAACCTATCCTGCTCCTCCCTGTAAAGCTTGCAATAAAATCTATCTGCAAGCGAGACTATAATGTATCCTAATATACCAAATCCTAATATAAGAACGATTGGTAAGAAAAGATAATATACGAAGGCAAATATTAAGATGGTGACCCATATTGTTGCAGTTAAGAATATTTTTTTACGTGCAATTAAGCTTGCTTTTTTAAATCCATTCATTGGTGTTTCATCACCAAAATACGCTCTGAATAAGGCTAGGTGAATTATCGCTGAGGTTAGGGCAATTAATATACCTACAACAACAATTACACTTATCCAAGCCATAATCGGCAAACTGTTAGATTGTATCAATTGGTAACTTAAATAAATAGAATAAATACACAAAGCATAAATCGGTGTAAAAACGCACCAATATTTCCAACCAACTGAATAGTTTTGCTTTAATAATTCGAAATAGTCTTTAAATGGTCTTACATAAGTCTCTTTTTCTTTTTTACATAATTCAATAAGGGCGAATAGCGATGGGAAAAACAAGAAAGTCAAAGAGAAAATAACAGTAAATAAGAATTCAAAATTTACAACAAATAAATCTGCAACTATCTTTAAAAACCTATACCCCTTTGAATCCATTTTTCTTTCGAAATCGCCCATATAAATCTACTCCGTAATTTCCATTGTATATTGATATAGTCTATATGAACCAAGTGTACCCCAGAACGATGCGGAGTAGTTTGCAGCTGTATAGACACAATCAATAGATTTTGTCGATAGTGTCCAACCATATGGATCTGTTACTAAACCATTATTGTGATTTAATGTAAATCCAGCGTTAGAAATATCGATTTTATCCATTTCATTCCAAGCATCACCAACGACATTGAAGAGCGTATATCCTGGATAGAAATCAGGATTTTCAAAGTCTTCTTCTAAGTAGTAAATTGTTGATGAAGATGAAACGTTTGCTCCTTCTGGAGATGGATGATCATCTTTAATCATATAAATTCTTCCAGAAGATGGATCGTATGCAAAGTCAGCATTTGAAATATAGTCTTGAGTTCCGTTTAAGTTTTTTAAGCCTCTTGTTAAGACTCTCTTAGAGCCATCTGAAACCATTACTGGATTATTCAAATCGCTCAAATTCCATCTTTCAACTAACTCATAAGTGCTACTACCATCACCGACTGTATAGAATAGTAATACTTGTCCTTTTTTATCGACAGAAACTAAGCTTGGTTGGCCATAGCCCCATTGGAATCCAGCATTACCATTTAACTCATAATCGCAGAATGGATTGCTACCTAATTTAATCCATGGACCAGCAGGTGTTTTGCTTACTGCTAAGCCAACTTCGTTTGATGTGTTATCGCTTGTAACGCAACCGAGATATGCCATCAAATAACTATAGTCTTCGTCGTTATATTTAAATTCACCTTTTATGACTGATGGGTCACAAACGTGTCTTGAATCCCAAGTATCAGCAGTTGGTTCTAGAACATATTGAATTTCTGAATAGACCCAACGACCACTAGCATCTTTTGTTCCTGATCTATAAGCGACATAGTCTGTAACGTTTCCATGAAGCTTGTTAGCACAATAATAAATATGTCTAACACCATCTTCTTCAAAAATAGTTGGACAGTAGTTGTAATAGTAGTCAAACATTTGGTTTTCACCAGGAATATGTTCAAACAATTGATAATTATTTAATTGTTCAGTTACTGAAGATGAGCTTGATGAACTTGATGAACTACTATCGACAGTGGAGCTACTACTTACAGGAGTTTCTGAAGAACTAGTGTTATTTGTCGAAGAATCATTGTTTCCCATTTGGCAACCTCCACAAAGCATTACTGATAAAGCAGTTACGAATAATAAAGATTTTTTCATTTCTTTTCTCCTAAAGTTCAACGCTAAATGCAACGATGGCTGGTGAATAAATATAACTTGAATCAGAAGCACTTCCTTCAGCTGAAACGCTGAAAGCTACATCGAGTGTAGTTGCATTTTCAACAACTGAGTAAGCGTTAGTGATAAAGCATGGAGAGAAAATTCTTTCCCAACCATACTCTTGAGTTTCACTGCCACCATCTAATACAGATGTTTCAATGTTATCGATTGCTGGCATGACAAGCTCCCATTCGTTATCAAATGGATTTGTTAAGATATCTAAACTTGCCTTAGCAACTTGGACAGAATCACTTGTTGCTGGCATTGTCATAACTGGGTTACGATCTCTGACGACATATAAAGTGTTTGAACCTTTATCAATCATGAAATCAGCGTTATTGAAAATAACATCAGCATTTTTATCTTGTAAGCCGTGTGTAGATACCGCAGATGGTTCACCCATAACAATGTTGTCTAAATCAGAACAATCTAGATAATTGACTCTAGTACTTGTAATAAGAGCATCAGCATATGTATAGAAACAATAGACTTTTCCTTTTTGATCGTAGCTAACAAGTGATGGAGCACCACAACCATAGGCTGAACCTAAAGCGTATGAAGAATAAGTTATAACAGCTTTGTCTCCTACTTTAGTCCAATTCTCTAAATCGTTAGAGACAGCAAATCCAATTTCATAGATTTTATCTTTAACTTTTGAGTTACCTTGATAGGCTAATAAATATGAGTAAGTTGTTCCTTGATACTTAAATTCACCTTTAACGATATCTGGATTTGAAACTCTAACAGAATCCCATCCATTTTCGCTTGGTCTTAAACACACTTTAGCATCGGAATAAACATATTTATCACCTTGTTTAGTTCCTACTCTCATAGCAATAACGTCATTTGTGACATTTTCTATTTCATTGGTAGTATAGAAAACATATTGTTTATCGCCTTCAACCATTATTGAAGGATCTTTGTCATAAATTCCAAGTGGATCATCAAATATTGGTGCAATACCATATAAAGTCTTTGGTGTTTCTTGATGTGAAGAGGAACTTGAAGAACTAATATTTGTAGTTGATGAAATTGGAGTGTTTGATGAGACAGTTGTTGATGAAGTACTATTATTTTCTCCATTGCCATTACAGCCTGTTAAAACTAATAGTGGAAATAATAAAGCAATTAATTTTTTCATTTTCTTACATCTCCATATTTGCGCGAATAGAATTCTCGCTAGTTTCAAATAATGTATTTATCTTTGTCTCATTGAAGTAAATACCAAAGTCAGAAATAACAAATGATAATCCTTCGTTATTTGAACAATCAGATGTTACAAAGAAGCCTGACATTGTAGCATTTAAGTCTAATTGCATGTCGCCAACTGTACACCAAGCTGGTACTGAGTATTGTGAAAAATCAATTCTAATATATCCTTCAAATCCGACTGGTATAACAATTGATGGCTTTGCAACACGGATAAATTCTTGATGAGTGTTAATGTCATAATACATTAACATTGCTCCTAATTGAACATTCCATCTTTCAGCAACATTCTTACCATTAACTTTTGACATTTCTTCAAATTCTAAGTTAATTGTAATTTCTTTACGAGATAAGTTCTTTAAATAACAAGTTACACCTTTAGCAACTTGATCGTTATTTTCACCACCATCAGCCCAATTTGTCCAGTCTTCAGTATAGAACTTTGGGAAGACGTCAAATGAGCCATAAATATTATTGTTGGTGATAACTTCACCAATATCGACTTGTATACCTTTGTGTCCATCGTAAGTATCAACAAGTTTATTAGTTAATTTGGAACCGCCAGACCAAACTGGGAATTCACTATTTAATTCGGTATCGTTAGTAACGTGGCTAATTCTTTCAAGGTACTTAACATCGCCTTTTCTTTCAGCAACTAATTTTTGAGCTTCATAACGATTAAACTTGATATAATCTTCATTGCTGTTTTTGACATATGTAGATTCAAATCCAGCATCATCTAAATCGCTAGGTGAAACAAGAGCGTTAACTGAACTATTTTGTTTGATCAATTGAACATCTCCAAATGTCAAACTTGTAAAGGCATCATAGTTTTTAAATACAGAAGTTGAGAATGTGATTTGTCTAACATCTGTCGGATCAGCAACTGTACCTGTTTTAAAGATATTAAGTGGTAATATCATCCAGCCATCAAATCCAGCAGGAATTACAGCTGCACTATCCCATCCACGCCAAGCGTTAATGGAAAGAGTTCCATCTAATTCTTTAAAGAAAATATTCAAACCTGTCTCTTTATTAATATTAAAGCTGACACCTCTTCTATTCTTTAAGGCAATTGTTACTGGAGTAGCAATTGAAACTTGGTTTTTAACTCTGAAGGCAATAGAATCTGAATCAGTACCATAATTTCTAGTTTCTGGACACATAGCCCATTGAGCAATTATATCTGATTCAGCGCCATTAAACGAAACTTGTAAACCACCATTGAGATTATCTGATAAGTTTACTTTAGCATAGTCGACTGATGTAGTTACTTCACCAGTACCAACACTCTTGTGTTCGATATTTATATATTCACCGTTATAATCTTTTGAATAATAACTTGAATATGTTAAGTCGTTTAAAAGCTTTGGATCTAAGACTGCTGTTGCAGTACTGCCTTTAAGAACTTCAACACCACCTAAAGAAAAGTTTGAAAACGAATCGTAGAAAGTATTTACTTCAAGATATAAAGCGTAGACACTAGCGTAATTCATAACTTTATCGCCATTACCATAGCCATCTTTTATAGTTAAGCTATCATAAGGTAAATAAATATATCCATCGAAACTAGCTGGTAAAACTACAGCGTTATCACCACTACGATAAGTAGCACTTGTCTTTTCTCCTGTTGTGGAATAAAGGTAATATGTGCCACCATCCATAGCTGTTACTCTATCTGAATCAGATTCGTTCAAATAGATAAACATCGGTGAGCCACCACCAGTTGTAATGTTGTTCTTAATTCTTAAAGCAACGCCATCGCCTGAAAAATCATTTGAGACATTTGGAGTTAGCTTTAAATCAGAACGTGTATCGCTTGGTGCTGTCGTAAACGAAACAGTGACACCACCATCTAACGAAGTGTTAAATGGCAAATTATCAACGGTTTGAACAGCAACGTTTGATACGAGTGATAAAAGTAATAATGAGATAGGAAGCGAAACAATTCTAGTTTTCATTTTGTATCTCCTTTTTAAATTTTGAAAACTGTGCTTAAGAAAAATTTAAAGAAAGCATCGACATCAACTTCTTTAGCGTAATTGATAACTAAGCCTCTTTTATCGATAAGTGTTACAGCTCTTTCAGCTCCTTCTAAGCCGACAAAGATATTTTCTTTTTCAAACTTGCAAACATCGATAAATAAAGTGGAAATCGCAAGTGGATCATGCATTACTGGAATGCTAAATTCATAGTGTTTGAACCACTTTTCCATCATTGTATAGATAAGTGAGAATCTTTCACCATCAACTTTTTTCAACTTTTCTCTGTTTTCTTTTTCAAGTTTAACTTTCATAGTTACATTTAAACCGACAACATATAAGTTAATACCTGAAGAATAAACAATTCTAGCAGCTTCTGGATCGCAGAAAATATTCCATTCCTTGCAATTGACATTAGTAGGATCTCCACCCATAATTCTAATTTCTTTTATAAGTTTTGTTATTTCTGGATCTTTTCTAATAGCTAAAGCTATATTTGTTAATGGACCAATACCAACAACGACTAATTCGTGTGGATATTTGTGAGCCATTTCGATAATGAAATCAACCGCGTGCTTTTCTTCGACAACGCCTTGATCCATCACTGGCAAATATTGAGGGAGTAAATATTTACCAGTTTCATCAAGCTTTTCTTTTGCCTTAATCTCTGATGACAACAAATCGCTGACATTAGCAATTAAAGGCACATCACAACCAGCATATACTTTAATATTTTGATTGAACGTTTTAATTAAGTAACTAGCCATTTTGGCTCTTTTATAGGCGTTTCTAAATACTGTAGTAACACCGAGTAATTCGCAATTTGGTTCGTTTAACGCTATCGATAATGCAAAGGCGTCATCGATATCATCACCGATATCTGTATCGAGAATTATTTTTGTTTTATTCATGAGTTGCTCCTCTCCAATAGGAGAAATCGCCATTAGGACCTGTTGAAGGAGATGTATAACCTTCTAAATGAGTTGGCCAGGCTTTTGTAATACCTAAAGCTTCTTTAGCTCTTTGATAACCTACGTTATTAAATTCTTTGATTTGAGTTAAGTTATATCTGCTATCGATATATTTCATACCTGAATCATATTCTTTCATAGCAGCAGTATTATCTTTAGCTCTAATTATTCTAGGAAGATATTGAGCCCATCTTTGTATTGCTCTATTTTCGTTTGTTGTAATATCCATATAATTTGAATCACCAGCATCATCTTTTAAGAAGCTTGCTGTGTAATCATATGAATATGGTGACAAAGGTCTTTGTAAGTTATCGATATAAACATCAACTTCTTTTCTACCATTTAAAGGCTTAATCTTGTTGATATAAGCTAAGTTCATCATTAATGTCATTTGATATAAACCATATTTTGATGTGTCATCCTTAGCTGAGTCACTAAGATACTTATCTGTCCAAACGATTTCTTTATGAGTATCATCAGCCCAATTCCATGTTTCACCTTCAACGCCGAAAGCGACTAATCTTTGACCTTCTTCAGAATATAAGAAATCGAGAAGTTTAATTACTTTGTCTGGACGTTTACACTTTGTTGGAATCATTGTAAACAAATAACCCATACCACGAATATCTTGTAAAATTGGATCATCGCCTTTAGAGTTTCTCAAAACTAATGGAACATATTTTACATTAGAGTTATAAGCTGAAATGAAGCCTTGAGAATAGTCTTGAGGAGTGACCATAGAAACAAAGACATTTCCTTGAGCAATCTTAGATTTAATTTGAGCGCTGTTAGCCGAGAAATTAGAATCGTCAATTAAACCTTTCTTATAACAATCATTTAAGAAATTTAATGTTTCCTTATAGTTTTCATGTTCAATGTTATAAATGTAATTTCCATTTTCATCTTCAAATGGTGTAGCGAAGTATTGAGATAACCACTTGACTGAATCGTTGCCTTCAGTATCGAAGACATCGAGTTGAACTGGAATTGATTTGCTATACTTTGACTTAATGTATTCACAACCAGCAATGAAAGAAGAAGGAGAGGTCATATCGCTACCAATAGCTTGGCAAGCTTCTTTGTACCAATCTTCTCTAACTAAGATTCCACCATTTGGTTGTAATTTTTCACTTGCATCACAATAGACATTAGAATATGCGAAGTTTGGGAAACCATAAGTTTTATCGTTTCCTAATGAGAACCAGTTAAAGACATCTTCTTGTAATCTGTCTTTCATTGAAGGAGCCCATTTATCAATTAAATCGTTCATTGGATAAATGTATCCTTGCATAGCAAGTTGAGTACATTGTTGATACCAGCTTTGAACTGAGATTAAATCTGGTAAGCTATTACCTGCAATCATGTTTGAAAGCATTGAGCCATCATCAGTAACAGGTGAAATAAAGTTAATTGTAATACCTGTCTTTTCTTTAATTACTTCAGATACTCTATCACTTCCATATGTCGACCATGTAAACGATGAATCGTTAACATACCAAGTGATTGTGAGAGGATCAGTATCTTTTGTCCAAGAGTCTTGACCATCGTTTTCTGTAGCTGGGTAATCAGGAAGTTTAACATCGACATAGTTGTCATTTCTATTTCCTGAAGTTGAAGTTTGACCACCGCCAGTATTACCTCCGGTGTTTGAAGAAGTGTTGTTACCTGTACTATTACATCCTGTAAGAATCAAAGCTGCAAGTGATAACGCTCCAATTTTTTTAAGACTAAATTTCATAATTATAGTGCCTTTCTATCCTTTTAAGGAGCCGATAACGACGCCTTTTGTCAACATCTTGAAGATTAAAGGATAAACTACCAAGATAGGAATAACTGAAATAATAATTGCGGCAAACGAGACTGTTTCAGCTGAGATATTTCCAATCATTTCAGCTGGCATACCAGCGATAATTTTACCTGAAGATTCTTTGATAACCTTCATTAAGTAATATTGCAAAGTCCAAAGTTTGGTATTTGTCGTGTAAAGCATTGTGTCATAGAAAGAGTTCCAGTGACCAACAGCAATCCACAAACCAACAGTTGAAACTACCGGCATTGATAACGGCATAATAATTGAACCAAATATCTTGAATTCACTAGCGCCATCCATGACAGCCGATTCTCTAATTTCTTCTGGAATTGATTTAAAGAAATTTGAGAAGACTAACATGTTATAAACTGAGAATAACGAAGGAATAATGTAAACCAAGAAGTTATTAAATAGTTTTAAAGAAACAATAACTAAATAGTAAGGGACTGTACCACCTGAGAAGAACATTGTGAATATGAATATTTTGTAAAAAATATTTCTTCCTCTCAAGTTAGTTCTAGACATTGCATAACCTACAATAGCTGTATATAGCAAAGATGTTATTGTACCTATAATTGTTCTAGCAAATGTAACACCATAGCTTCTCCACAATCTCGAGTCTTTTATAACTGTCAAATAGTTTTGGATGGTTACATCGTGTGGCCAAAGATAAATACCACCTTTGATATAATCGCTATCAGTTGCAAATGAGCAAGCCAATACGTAAATCATCGGATATAAACATATGACTGCAAACAAGAATAATAATGTGATGTTTAAGTAATCAAACCAAGTTTTTTTGGCAACTTTTCCGTCTGATCCTTTCATCTTCATATTGCTAAATTCACGTTTCATACTATATTACCCCGTTACCTGTTACTTTCTTACAAATCTTGTTGCCAACTACCAAGAGGATAATAGCAATTACTGATTTAAAGACACCTACAGCGGTCGTATATGAATATTGTTGTTGAATAATACCATTTTTGTAAATGAATGTATCCAATACTTCAGATGCGTCTAAGTTGATTTGATTTTGGAACGTCCAGATATGATCAAATCCGTTATTTAGAATACCCGACAGCGATAAAATGAAGAACAATATGATTGTTGGAGCAATTGAAGGTAAAGTAATATGCATAATTCTATGCCATCTATTAGCTCCATCCATTCTAGCTGCTTCATATAATTGAGGATCAATACCTGCAATAGCAGCAATGTAAATAATTGCTCCCCAACCCAACCCTTTGATAATTGAAGTGATAATAATTGTTCCCCAGAAGTATTTAGCTTCACCAAAATTAATAGAATCTTTGGTTAGATGTAACGTTTTTAATACTGTATTAATAACGCCAGTCGTATCTAATAAAACTAAGATAATTCCACCGAATACAACCCAAGAAAGGAAGTATGGGAAATATGTAATTGTTTGAATAAACTTTCTAAATTTTTTCGATCTAATTTCGCTAAGCATAATAGCGAAGATAATTGGCGCTGGGAAGTTAATAAGCAATTGCAGCAAGTTCAATCCAATCGTATTAACCATAACTTTTTTAAAGTCAGGATCAGTTAAGAAATTTCTAAAATTGTCAAATCCACACCACGGAGCATCTGCAATTGCTTTGGTAATTGATAAGTAACCATCAGCGTCTTTAAATGCTAAGACAATGCCAAACATTGGAGCATATGCAAAGACTGCAACAAATACAATTCCAAGCATAGCCATGAGAAACAATTGAATTTCAGAAGATTTCCATTTTTTACTTTTTCGAGTTGGAAATTTAGCGGCATCTAATTCTTTTTTCTTCATCTTACGCCTCCTTTCTACATACGCTTGTTCTTTCAACTAAATAAGAAGGAACAACCTTGATAGTCAATTCGTTTGACCCTTTTTCAAGAATATTAATTATTAGGTCTCCTATCGCTGTAGCGATACCGTCCATATCTTGATGGATAGTTGTTAGTGGAACATCTAATAATTGTGAATAAATAAGATCATCGTAACCTATAAGTGATATATCTTTTGGAATGCTCTTTTTAGCTTCTTTAATAGCTTTAATAGCACCGTAAGCCATCAAATCATTACAAGCAAATATAGCCGTAATATTCTCTTCTTTAAGCAATTCCTTAGCTGCTTCATAACCCGAATTTACATCGAAGTTACCATATTGAACTAGCTTTCTATCATATGCTATATGATTATTCATTAAGCAATCGACATAGCCAGCAAATCTGTTTTGAGCTGAAGATGTTTCAAGTGGACCAGTGATGCATCCAATGCATCTATGTCCGTTATCGATTAAATATTGTGTTGCTATAACACCACCTTGATGGTCGTCACAAACAACCTTATTTTTGATATCTCCATCAAGTTGTCTATCTACTACTACATATGGAATGTTTATTGTGCTAAGCAATTCGTTTATTCTTTTTAGATTACCATTTGTAAGAGTTTCAGTACTTGGACAATAAATTAAGAAATCTATCATTCTTGATGATAAAGTGCTTATAGAACTGTAGTCTTTTTCAAACTTGTCGTTTGAACTACAAATAATAATGTTATATCCGTATGTACCAACAATTTTTTCAACCCTTTGAGCAATTTCAGCAAAGAAGTTATTTTCGATACTTGGCATTACATATCCTATCATCTTTGTTTTCTTTGTTTTAAGTGAAGAAGCAATAGCGTTAGGTTGATAGCCTTTTTCCTTAGCAATTTGTTTAACTCTATCTATAGTTTCTTGTGGAATACTATTAGCCTTATTGTTAAATATTAGCGATACAGTAGTAATTGAAACGCCTGAAGCAAGAGCAATATCTTTTATGTTTGTTCTCTTTTTCATACAGGACCTACTTTAATGTAATATCGAAATGAGTATCTCTAGCGCTTAAATCTTCATAGTTAAGATTTAGCTTATATTCTTTCTTTTCGTCGAAGTCACATGGCAACTTGACTATTACTTTATTATTGAATTGAGCAACTTCATTGTCGACAATTTTGAAAATTCCGTATTTGTCATCGCCATAGTCTAAAGTTTTTTCATACACTATTGAAATTCCATTATCGCCTAACACATCAAGTTTTGGTGAAAAACTAAATTCAATATCGTGAAGTTCGAATTTCTTTACCAGTACCGCAAGTGTCTTTTCATACATTTGATATGGAACATCAATTAAGCCATCACCTATATGATATTTAAATCCTGTAACTTTTTTATTCTTTGTTTTGCCATTTTTATTTGTTACTGGAACTACTTCTTTAATTCTAAATAACTTTCCTAATATTTTGTTTTCATTTGGTATTGGTGAAATAATTTCATTACCATCTTTACTAATTTTTAACAAATGACAATCAATATCGAAGCTTACTTTTGTTCCTTCGCTAACAACTTCATCAGTTAAGGCAAAGATTAAATCGTTATTTACTCTAATGTGAATAAGTTTCTTATCGTCAATTTCTTCACATTTAACAACTTCACCTTTATATTGATTTCCTTTAACAATTGCTTTTGTTGGAATTGTGAATTCATATTGTTCTCCGATTTCTAATGCACTAGCAATAACTGGTGGCAATGAATATTCTTTACCAAACAAATTAATTGTTTCATTTTTATTTACCGATAATGTGTAATGTCTATATTCAGGAATTCTTGGCAATAATGTTTCTTCAGTATCTTTATCAAAGAAATGTAATTTAGTTGGATCAACATAAATCAATCTTTCTTCATCAGCATTTATGATAGCTGTATTTTTAGCCTTAAAGATAATAGTGTCATCTGTTCCAACTATATTTGCATTAACTAATGTTTCAGATCCTAACTCTTCAATAACTTGCGTTTTAACATTTAAAGTTAGATTTGGATTTTCTTTAACTAAACTATCAACACAATACAAGTCTTCAGAACGGACACCTACAATTATTTCTCTTCCATCGAAATATTTGTAATCCATCTTTTCTACTACTTCTCCAGGAATTTCTAAATTTGAATTTGAAATAGTTAATTTAAACTTTCCATCTTCAAATTTTATAGAACTTTTGAAGAAATTCATTTGAGGAGTTCCAATAAAGCCAGCAACGAATTTGTTTAATGGATATGTGTATAAATTCTTAGGTGTATCGATTTGTTGGACGACACCTTTTTTCATAACAACAATTCTTGTACCCATTGTCATAGCTTCTGTTTGGTCGTGAGTGACATAAATAAATGTTGTTTGAAGTTTATTGTGCAACTTAGAAATTTCAGTTCTCATTGTTGCTCTAAGCTTTGCATCGAGGTTTGATAATGGTTCATCTAACAAGAAAACTTTTGGATGTCTAACAATAGCTCTTCCTAATGCCACACGTTGTCTTTGACCACCTGACATTTCTTTAGGTTTCTTTTGCAAATATTCTTCAATATCTAAAATCTTTGCTGCTTCATGTACTCTTTGATCAATTTCAGCTTTTGGTAATTTAGCAATCTTTAAACCAAAAGCCATATTTTCATATACAGTCATATGTGGATACAAAGCATAGTTTTGGAAAACCATAGTTACTTTTCTATCTTTTGGTTCTAAGTCATTTACTAATTTGTCATCAATAAAAAGATCACCAGCAGTAATCTCTTCAAGGCCAGCAATCATTCTAAGTGTAGTAGATTTACCACATCCTGATGGTCCAACAAAAACAATAAATTCTTTATCTTTAATTTCCATATTAAAATCTGATACTGCTTTTGTACCATTTTCATATACCTTATATATGTGGTTGAGTTTTAATCCTGCCATAGGCGTTCTCCTTTATCGTTTTAATAAAACGTTTTACTAGTTTTATCAAATTCATTATATTTGTTCTTGAAAGCGCTGTCAACATAAAAGTATTTCTTTACTTTTAGTAAAATATTTACAATTTAAAAATCGGCCTCTAAAGACCGATTAATTTAATTAGTTTTCTCTTCTTTATCTTTTCTCTTATATGTCATATCAAAGATAATAATAATGCAAACAATTAATAGCAAAACTCCACTAATGCATAAGGAGTACTGTCCTAACCATTTTAAAGTAAAATTACCACAAATTGCTCCAATTATAAAAGTTAAAATTGTCATGTAAAACAACATTCCAATTTTAAAGTGTTTCATATCTTTTTCAAAAAATGCCTTGCACAGCGCTGAAGTACCAGCTCTTAAATTACCTATACACATCGTTGTAGCAATCGATTGATCTTCTAATCTCCTAAAATGCTCTACTTGCATGCCACAAGCAAAAGATATGAGAGAATTAGCTAACAAATTATATTCTGTAGAAATAAACATGACGCCAAACATTATTAAGGCTTCAATTAACGCTATAAATAAAGAGCATAGTTTAGGATACTTTTTGATTACATACTTTAATGATGCTGCTAAGGCTATTCCAACAGTAAAGAATAAAACTGGTAGTCCATATCTCGGTATTAAATTCCAATTTCTTTCAGCAATATTTACACCTAATAATAGCAGATTTCCTGTTTGTGAATTAGCAAAGACTTTATCTCTTCCTAAATAGGAATAGGCATCCATAAAGCCACCTGAAAGAGCTAAAATAGCATATACAATAAACGAATTTGATAAATTTTTAATCCTTACCATTTTTCACTTCACTTTCAAACGCCTTTTTAAACTCTTCTGTCTTCTTCCAATACTTGGATCCCCAGTTTTCATAATTCCATTTTTCATCATAAATGTTGCATTCATAATCTATGTAAAATAATTTATTATCAACATTTCTAACAATAAAATTAGTTGGATAATAATCAATATTAATGTTTTTAGAATATAGAAGTTTACACATATCTTTTATTTGATCATATAGGTTAGATGTCATTAAATTATTACAAACATATTCGACAATGGTTTTTCCATCGATATATTCTTTTATGATTCTTTCATTTTCAAAATCTATATCGATCATTTTAGGCAAAGATATTCCAATAGATAACAAAGTATTGTAATCTTTAAATTCGGATTCTATCTTGTTTCCAAATGTATAGTAATCACAAGGTTCGTGATGAATTTGCTTTAAAACAAATTTGATTCCATCAATATTTTCGACAAGATAAGAATAGCCACCCTTGCCGTGACCTAATAGCTTGATAACTTTATAATCTTTTCCGTTAACGCTTAAATATTCTTTCATATATATATATTATTATGTTAAAACAAAATATTTTCAAGTTTTAGAGGCTTTAATATTTTTATATTATTATATTTATTTCTTATTAGTGATATGAGCACCATCAAAAAGTGTCGCATTATTAGCAACCTCCAACCTTGCTAATAATAACACATTTAGTTAAAATGTATCAATCATTTAATTGACAATCAGCCCTAATTTGTAACAATTAAACATTAATATGTACTAAAAAACTTATCAATTATCGTTATTATCTATTTCATCAATTGAATTTAAGAATAACTTTGCACATTTTGATAAAGTGTTTTCTTTTAACCAAATAATTTTACGTGAAAATTCATTAAAGTTTTTTAAGGATAATTCTTTAACCCTATCACCATTTAATAAGTGTTCATCTACTAGTAATGGAACGATTGCAAGAATATTTTTAAGCCTAGCTATTTCTATAGCACCACGAGTAGTAGATGTCACTGCATCTATATTAATTTCTAAATCTTGATTTACTGCTTGTTCTTTTAAATTTGACACATATGCTCTTGGAATAGCTAACCTATATTTATGTATATCTTTTAAATTTACTTTGTCTTTTTTAGGCAAAGGATATTGTATAGGATAAATTGCTTTGAATTTTTCCTTTAATAATTCCAGTATATTCACTATTTTCTGCTTCCATATAATCGCCGTCGATTTTTCCATCAATCGAAGTCATCATGTGGCAAATAACCTTGCATCTATCTATTGTCATAATCCTATTAGCTCCTCTTCATCATTGTAATCGACATATATTTCATTTTTTGTACAATCTAAATTATTAATAATTATATCTATTAAATTGGTAGTATCTAAATTAACTTGTAATGAAGTCAAATATGGTCTTGGAAACGGGAGTTTAATTGACTTATAGATTTCTAATGTATCTTCTAAACTTTCTGGTTTTCCTTTTTCATCTCTAGAATCTAAATAAATATCAATGTAATCATCTTGAGAATTATATAATTTAACATAACCATCTTTTAAATCTTCAAAATTAATATTATTAGTTAAAGCTATTCTTTCAAATTCTTTAGCTTTAATCAATCTTTTAGATAAAAGTAATATTTCTCTCATAATAGCCTCCAAATTTATAAAAATTTAAATTGCATTAATACTGGTTGATGATCGCTATAAGCAAAATCATTATTTATATTTTCTACTTTTATAACTTCAATATTATCAGACACAATAAATCCATCTATAGTGGTGACAAAGTTCTTTCCTTTTTGCCAAGTCATATCAGCTGAACGACAAGTTGGAGCATTGTCTGCAGCAACTATTTTATAGTCGCTTGGCATTTCTGATGTTCCATCTTTATTAAAGAAGAATGATACCCAATCAGGTCTAATTTCAATAGTTGAATCAGCAAACGGTAAAGAATCTTCTGTATATGAATAATCTGGATTATAAGTAATTAAATCGTGATTAAAGTCACCACCAGCAATTACATAGCAATTTTCCTCTTTTAAATTACTTAAGAAAGCTTCCAATTGTTTCATTTGTTTAGCTCTAATAACACCGCCTTTGTCATAAGCTGACATGTGTAGGTTTATAAGTGCTAGCTTCTTTCCATTATTCATGTTTACATAAGAAACAGAAAAGCAACGATCTAAGTCAAAGAACTTGCTAAAGTCTTTACTTACATCGAAAGAATATCTTGTTGAACTTTCTATTTTATATTTTGAAAAAGTCGCTATGCCTGAATTAACTTTACCATGCGGATCATTAAAAGGATAAAACAAATATGCTGAATGGAAATTGACAGCAAAACTACTTTGTTTTTCATTCAAATATTGCTTTGCCATTTGGTATTGATTAATATGATAACTTCTAGTCGAGTTAGTATCTACTTCTTGGAAGAAATTAAATGTTGTATTTAAATCTTTCGATAGTTGAAGAGCACCATTAATACTATCTTCAACATGTTTTTTATCTATAGCCGTTCCACGACTTCCTTTTATTTTAGTTCCATCTTTTAGTGTTCCTTCATCCATAAAGAAATCAAAATCAGGACTATATGCTCCAAAGCCCAAATTATAAGTCATAATAGAATATGTGCCATCAGAATCAATTACGTCATTTACTTCTGTTTGACTTAGTTGACTATCAATATTTATTTTTACATTATCTTTTATTCTATAATATTGTAAATAAACGTATCCTACATAACCACCTACAGCAATTATTAATACTGCAATAATTATACCAATTACTATTAAAATTTTCTTAATCATTTATAATACCTGCTTACTATTTTATTATACAATTAATCTATTTTTTTATAAATACAAATAAATTTAAGAAGATTGAGTTCATCTTTAAAACAATATTTATTAACTTTACTTATAATTACAATTTTAATAAGAATTGTGTATGCAATTATTAACTTTATGTTATTTAAATAATTACATTAAAAAATATATTATCTTGGCTTTTAGTTACTGTTAATTAAAATTTTATATTTTATTACCTACATTTTCAACCGATAAAAAACTACACAAAATTATTGACAATTACAGTAATAGAAACACCCATAATAAGTCCTCTTCGATAATTTAAATCTACATATAAAATCTATATACTTCAAATAGAGGTAATGCGTTTATATTGAGTCTATATTAATTTTTCAAATCTTTATATAATTGCCAAGCATAATTGGCAGCTGAGTCCTTATCATCAAAAGTTTGCTCTTTTTCAAATTGATTATATTCGTAATCTATCCAAAGAGTAACAACATACTCACAAAATATATTTTTAACTATTGAAATGCTTGTTGTTTTCATTTTTTCATCTTTTCGAGTTAAGAAATTACAAATATATATTTTTTTAGAAACATCACTATTTTCTTTAACTAATTTTTTTAATTCAGAATAAGTCATTTTTAATCTCCTTTAAACTATAGATAAAATTCCAGAATTGATTAATTCTTGAACTGATTGAGGTAAAAGATATTGTATTCCTCCTCCATATTGACCAAACCAAGGTGCTGCTTGCCCCGCTATAATAGTAATAAGACAATTGATTATCCATAGTTTAGCCCATAAAAGTTACTTTGTTATTTTAATATTTCATTAAATTTTCTAATTATTTTTTTCAATCGATACTGAAAAAGAAAACTCTTTGATCATTAAAGTAAATTTCATTATTTTTTTCATTTATTAAATAATAAACAATAAATGTATCCACACCATTAAAGAATAATAGATCTTTTTTATCGAACCATTCATCTGTAAATCCAACAATAATTAACGTTTTCTTTTCGGTAAAGATACCTTTTGTATTATCATTAAAATTATCATTAAATACATCCAATAAAGATTCTATATTAGCTTTATTGATTTTCTTATCATAAAATATAACATATCGTCTTTCAATAACTTCATAACATTCAAAAGAATATTCTATTTTCTTTGTTAACGGATATTCCTTTATTAATTTTTCTTTAATATTAAATTTCTATTCTCCATTAAAATAATTGAAATACTGGTACTGTAATGATAGATTTAAATTTAAATTTACTCCAGTCATACTTTCTTATAAAATTGACAACTCCAGATAAGCATGCACCAATTGCGGTTTGTAATAAGATTTTTTGACCATATTTTTTTGTAAATACACTTAAGAATTGAAGTAAAATTTTACATAAACATCATTTTTTAATTTTCATTTTGCAAAAAGCTTTTTATTGATTTAAATTGCTTTTTAGTTATACAAAAATAATATATTTTATCACCTTCAATAATTACTAATCGCGATAAAGATTCTAAATTTTCAAAAAAAGAATGAAATTCATACTTTATATTTTTTATTTCAAATATTAATTGTTTTTTCTTTTTTACATAAATAAATTTATCTTTGTATATTAATAAATAATTAGTTGGCAAATTTAATATATAAACTAATTTATCTATATTTAAAGCCAAAAGAAAAAAAACAAAGCTTAGAAGAAATAGTATTATTATTTCAATATTTTCTCTCTTAAATATCAAACATATAATACTGCCAATTAATGACAATCCAAGAAGAAAAATAAATACTGTTCGATATACATCAATACCAGTTTTTATTTTTAAAAAAAGCGATTTATTATTGACTTTAAACCGTTTATCAATCCACATTTTTCCTCCACAATAGCTGCATAAATAGCATCTACCGACATCTTTAATACACCTCCTATTACTGAATTTAAATATATTTTTGTAGCTTCATTTAATATCCCATAATCCAGCAGCAAGAGCAGCTCATATTCACATATAAGCTCCTAACATTCCTCCTAAAGCAACACCACTCAACGTTTTCAAAGCAACTTCATACCATTAATCACCATTTTTTTATTGATGAATAAAAAGATGTTACCCCGCCAATTAATGATCCAATAACTATCGAACTTATAAATAGAGTAGCAGAAATAGCAAAATTTCCACTCGGATCATACATGTTTATAGGATCATTACAACAATAA
>FR898163.1 GCA_000437395.1 Clostridium sp. CAG:288
TACATTCTTTCGCCAGACATTGTCGGCAGGGCCGCCCAGCGCATGGTAGAGTATTTCAACCTTCTTTCCAACAATAGGAATGAAATTAGAATCCTCGAGGACATGGAAAAGGAAATTGAGAGAAAACTCGGGAACTGTCTTAATGCCGTAGCAAACGGAATGGCAAACAAGTCTATCGCGGATATGATTACTTCCCTTGAAGAAGACAAGGCGAAAGTCGAGGAAAGCCTCTTGAAGGCCAAGAATAAGAAAAGGAAGCAGATCACAACAGATCAATGCTACCAATTTCTCATTTCGCTTGCTTTCTTAGACATCAGCAAGGAAAGGAACAAGGAGATACTCATCAACTCTCTTGTGAAAAAGGTTTATCTCTTCAAGGACAAAATCAAAATCGTCTTCTATCCGACGGATGATGTTGAGGATAGATCTTTTGATGACGGAAACGGCGGAGGAGAAGGAGGAACGCCTAGTAATGATGGCGAAAGCTCGGCCAGTAATGAAAATAATGGCGGTTCGCTTACATCTTCGTTTTGTCCACCATAAGAAAAGCATAGGTTTGATACAAATTGTGTCAGACCTTTTTTTGCGGATAGGAACATTTTTCCTTTCCGCCACCAAGTTTCAGAGTCTTGTAGAAGTGTCAAACGGCATTTTTATGAGGCCTTTTTTCTTTTTACATATTGCTACGGAACGAAAACTTTATCAACGAAACGATAGGTGCTTCTACGGAACAATTGATTTCAGGATATATTAAAGATTCAAAGACACTCTTTGATGAAAACCATAAGAAAAGCATATAATTTAAATGCAAAAATAAAGGCGTTAATTCTTTTTCACTTTTCATTAGTTGGATTAATTTAATCGGTGTTTGATAGCAATTTACCAACTTAATATGTTTTGAATGATTCACTAATATCGAGAACTATCATATTATTATCATTAATAGTTCACCATTAATGGCTTGGGATGATATTGCAAATAAATTAAATGATGGTAAAAAACTGTATTTAGATTACATGAGGAGGTTTGAAAGAAATTATTGCGTCAAGTATTTAAATCGCTTACTCAGACAAGCAATCGCTTATTTTAGCATATAAAGTAAGGGATTAATCGCTTCAATGCTTGAAAATCGCTTACTTTTTGGTAAAATATAAGTGATTACAAAAAAGGAGGAAGCGTTCATGCATGAATTTAACTATAATTTCTTAAAAGAAAAACAATGGGATAAAGAAATACTTGGGTATATTGGCCTTATTCACGAGTATAAAGGTAAACAACAATTATATTTGCAACAAAAACCTTTTGAACTTGATAGACTAGTTGAACTTGCTAAAATACAAAGCACTGAATCTTCTAATGCGATTGAAGGTATAGTTACAACAAATCAACGATTAAAGCAGTTGATGGACGAAAAGACGACTCCTCGAAATAGATGTGAACAAGAAATTCTTGGTTATCGTGCCGTTCTTGAAATGGTACACGAGAGTTTTGAATATATGCCAATTACAGCAAACGTAATATTGCAACTTCATAAAAAATTATATTCTTTTTTGCCTACATCTTTTGGTGGTGTATTTAAAACCACATCTAATGAAATTGATGAAATTAGATCGGATGGAACTGTTGTGGTTAAGTTTAAACCACTTGAACCATTTGAAACCCCTAATGCAGTAGACAGACTTTGTAAGACTTATAATGAAATTATCTCATCTGGAGAGATTGACCCATTAGTTGTTATTCCCACTTTTATACATGATTTCCTCTGTATCCATCCATTTAATGATGGTAATGGTCGTATGAGTCGTATTCTTACAACACTGCTTTTGTATAAGAGTGGATATGTTGTTGGTAAGTACATTTCCCTTGAAAAGAAAATTCACGATAATAAAGATGAATATTATGATGCTTTGCAGCTTGCTTCTGAAAATTGGCATGATGGTACAAATGATGACTCGGCATTTACAAAATATATTCTTGGTGTTGTTCTTTCTGCCTACCGAGATTTTGAGGAACGGTTGCAAATAGTATCTGGTAAGAAAACCGCAAAAGAAATGGTGAAAGAAGTATTTTCTTTAAAACTTGGTAAGATAACGAAAAGTGATATTATGGAAATGTGTCCTAATCTTAGCCGTTCTGCCGTTGAGAAGGCATTAAGAGAACTAGTAGCGGAAAAACATATTGTTAAACATGGCAACGGTCCTGCAACATTTTATACTGTGATTTAAAAATGTCAAACGAAATCTTGTAATTATATTAAAACGTTCTGTATTTAATTGTACAAATTAGAATTTATAAGGTTTTTATAAAAAATTGAATTCTTATAGTAAAATAAAAACACATTAAAAGAAGAATAGGCGAGGTTAAAATGTTAGGAAAAGTTGTTAAAGTGATAGTTGATCGTCCTTTAGGAACATATCATCAAAAGCAGAAAGACTTGTTTTATCCAGTTAATTATGGATATGTGGAAGGAATCATCGCTGCAGATGGTGAAGAACAGGATGCATATATACTTGGCGTAAATAAACCTATAAAAGAATTTACAGGCAAGGTGATTGCAGTTATTCATAGATTTGATGATGTAGAAGAAAAATTGGTTGTTGTTCCAACAGATGCATCTTTGACTAAAGAAGAAATAAAGAGACAAGTCGACTTTCAAGAGCAATTCTTTAAGACTGAAATAAAAATGTGAAATTACTGTATGCATTTTGAACAAATTGTACGCACTTTTCAATAGGTGTATGCAAATTTTATTAAAATAGATAGTCGCATACATTCTTGTAATTAATTATGATAATTTTTTAAAATATATAAATATAATTAAAATAATACTATTATTACTTCTAAATGTTTTAATAAATCAAAACTATTTTCATTTTTTAGTTTGCTTTTATTTTCATTTTCTAGCCAAATTATAAAACAAAAAAGAAAAAATAAGCGCATATTATGCATGAAATTTATAACTTTAAATTTTGTTCAACAAAATTTGATAAAATAATTTTCTTTTTTTCTTTAAGGGTTTATAATTTTTTTAGAATATTAGGAGGTATTATGATATTCAATATTTATGGTACTTATTCCCTTTATCAACTTCTGGGATGGGTATTAGTATTCGTTGGTTTAATCGTCTGTAATGAACTAGCGAGAAGAACAAAAATAGGCGGTATCATTTTCTTCTTAGCAATTCCAGCTTGTTTGACAATTTACTTTGTCATCTTGACTGTTTGGGGTAGTGTCGATTCGAATTCCTGGGCAGCTAGTAACTGGACTTTTACTAAGATGAATTCATGGTTCCACTATGCAAAGTTGTACGCTGCAACAGCAGGCTGTATTGGATTTATGATGATCAAATACGGCTGGGGAATTGGTAAACAACGTTGGTTTAAACCTTTCCCATTTGTCATTGTCGCAATTAACATTTTAATTGCATGTGTCAGTGATTTCGAATCAGCTATTAAAGGTGCTCAAGCTGCCACTGAGGGTGCTGCAGGCTGGTGGAAGTCAAGCGAAGGTGTTTGGCTTTATGGTGGCTGGTGGAACTGGGTCAATGGTATTGCTGGTCTCATCAATATTGCTTGTATGACAGGCTGGTGGGGTATTTACACATCCAAGAAAAAGCAAGATATGTTATGGCCTGATATGACATGGGTCTATATCATTGCTTATGATGTTTGGAACTTTGAATACACCTACAATAATTTACCAACACACTCATGGTATTGTGGTCTTGCCTTATTATTAGCACCAACATTTGCTAACCTTTTCTGGAACAAAGGTGGTTGGATTCAAAACCGTGCTAATACATTAGCTATTTGGTGTATGTTCGCACAAGTCGTTCCATATTTCCAAGATGCATTACCATTCAACGTTGTAACATCTGTTTATGGACCAGCAGGAGATCTTTCTGTTGCAACAGGTGCAACAGCTCCAGTAACTGCAAATCCAAAGGCACAAGGTGTAATAGCTATTCTTGCATTAGCTGTTAACGTTATAGCATTAGCTATCATTATTAGACGTTCTATCTTACAAAAGAAGAACCCTTATACTAATGAAATCTTTACTGATCAAAGAGACTTTAAAGAAGCAATGCTTAGAAGAGAAGAATAATAGTTTAATTGAGGCTTATTGACTTTTTAGTCAAAAGCCTCTTTTTGTTTGTGCAAATATTTTATATATAAACATTTAATACAAATTTTAACTAAAAAATGATATTATCTATTAGTAATTTATTGATTAGAAAGAGTATTTAATGAAAGAAATTGATTTGACAAAAGGGACAATTTTTAAAAAGTTAATTTTATTTGCTTTACCTATGATTTTAGGTAATTTATTACAGCAAATATATAATATTGTCGATACTTTAATTGTAGGCAGATTTGTTGGAAATGATGCGTTGGCATCGGTCGGATCAGCATATAGCTTAATGATATTTTTAACTTCTATAATAATAGGATTATGTATGGGTAGTGGAGCATATTTTTCTGAAGATTATGGCAAGAAGAATTTTAATGATTTAAAAGAAGATATTTGGCATTCGTTCTGGTTTATTTTTGCAATCACGATACTGATTATATTAATTATTTATCCACTTACTGATGTTTTATTAATAGTTCTACAAACACCAGAAGAACTTTTTGAAATGATGAGAAGTTATTTATTAATAATATTTGCAGGCTTACCTTTTGTGTTTTTATATAATTTCTTTGCTTATTTACAAAGATCGGTTGGAAGAACTGTTTCACCTTTAGTGTTTCTTGCAATAAGCTCATTAATTAACGTTGGGCTAGATTTTGCATTTGTACTAGGATTTAATATGGGTGTTTCTGGAGCAGCTATAGCTACTGTAATAGCTCAAGTTATTTCTGGAATAGGTCTAATGATTTATTCTTTTATTAATCTTTCAATATTAAAAGAAAAAACGATAAAAATTAAATTTAATTCATCACGCTTGAAGCAAATAATTAAAAATGACTTTTCTACATGTATTCAACAATCAGTTATGAATTTTGGAATATTAATGATTCAAGGACTTGTTAATAGCTTTGGAAAAGTTATAATGGCTGCGTTTGCAGCTGCTGTAAAAATAGATACTTTAGCATATATGCCTGCACAAGAATTTGCTAACTCTTATTCACTATTTGTTTCTCAAAACTTTGGTGCTAAAGAAAGAGATAGAATTAAAGAAGGCACAAAAAAAGCAATGATAACTTCTGTGGCTTTTTGCTTTATTATTTCAATAATAATAGTATTTGCTGCAGATAATCTAATGATGTTGTTTGTTAAGTCTACAGAAATCGAGACAATAAAAGAAGGTGCTAAATATTTGAGAATAGAAGGGTCTATGTATATTGGAATAGGTATTCTTTTCTTATGGTATGGATATTTTAGAGGTATTAATAAACCACTAATTTCTTTAATCTTAACTATTGTTTCTTTAGGCTTAAGAGTTTTACTATCATATTCTTTTGCTAAGACTACTCCTTTAGGAGTTATAGCTATATGGTGTTCGATACCAATTGGATGGATTATAGCTGATATTACAGGTTTGGTATTGTACAAAAAATATAGTAAAAAAGCTTTAGAGAATATCTAAAGCTCTTTTATTAAATACATTCTTTTAAATTTAAAAATCTTGGTCTATATACATCCGCATTAAAGTTGTTAACTCCACTTTGACTTTCATTCAAATTATATGAAATGACATAGCAATTATTTGTTGATAAGGTTGGATGCATCTTAGCATTATAGTTACTTACGTTATTTATACAATCTCTATCTAAGATAGTAAAAACTGTCCTTGATTCGTTGAATTTATCGCCTAAACGGTCAGCATAGGCAACGCATATTTCATTGCCTATAGTATCTTTTTCGTAAGTGAGAACAAATTTACCATAATATGGAGAATTTGGATTGTTAACTTCTGTAACGCTCATTTCGCATGATACTCTATCAATTAATGGAATTGTTTTGGTAATGTCATCTTGCCAACCTGAATCAGAAAGATATTCGTACTTTGAAAAAGCTTCGATTTCTTCAGCCTTAACACGTGAGACTACAAGTCCACGACTGTATGATGCGTTTTTATCATCTCTATATCCAAAGTTATATATATAACCATCAGGGTTCAATGCGCCTGCTTCTTTTGTATTTTCAAATATTGCACTTCCAAATATAATAGACAAATTTGAATCTTTTGAAATATAAGACAATTTATTTGTATTGATATCTATAAATTCTTTCTTTGTTGAAAAATCTATTTTTCCATCTACGATATCAAATCTTATTAAATCTTCACCTTTTTGAGTGAAACCTAAAACACCTTCTTTAGCAATATATAAAGCTGATACATAGTAGTAATTTCCAATTACAGTACCATCACCAAGCCAATAAAAACAATCTGCTAAAGATCTACTTTCCATCTTCTGAGCTTTTAAATATTCATAATCAGTTACATAATTTATTTGATTATCATTAAAATAGGCGAATGAATTATTATTCATAACAAAATTAGATCTGTGTTTATTTATTGGATTAACATCTCCGAAATAAGTGTCTGAGAAATTAAAGAAAGTATTATGGTCAGATCCAATACTTTGATTTCCATTCAATCTGACACCGAATATTCCATCAGCGCCACTCCAACCGTTATAATTAGATAGCATTCCAGTTAATTCTGTGTTTCTTTCGCAAGCGTAACCAGTTCCCATTATAAATTTAACTTCGCTTAGTCCATATTCTAAACCGCCATAATTTGAATTAAAGTTAAGCTTTACAAATTGAGCGTTTATATTTTCTAATTCAAGAGTTGTACTTACATCTTCTTTGTCTGTTCCACTAGCTTTATTAATGATTAAATTATTTTTGATATCATAATTTTTCCCATCAATAGAAAAAGATATAGTTAAATCTTTAACACCACAATCCAATTGATTTGGCTCATTATAGTTGTAGAACAAGATTTTTGATAAAGGATAATTTCCTTTTAAATCTATTACTAATTCTGTCCTTTTTGATTTGGCCATTGTCAATGGATCATTAGACATTTTAGCATCAGCAGAATTAACCTCGCTCATACCAGAATTATTTATAATATTTTCATAAATTGAAGGATAACTTACTTTGAGTGTGTTATATAAAGTAGGTGAAATAGCATTTCCAGTTTTTACATCTGGGCGATAAGCAAATAATCTTACTTCAGATAAGCCATAATTTTTTCCACCAAAGTTTTCCTTGAATTTTAGACGTATGACTTTAGCAGTTAAGCCTTCTAAATCCAAATATTCTTTTCCATCAATTAAAGAATATGTACAATCTGTTTTTCCTTCGTTAGAACTAAGTTCATGTGTTTTATTGTCAAAAGAATAGAAAGTACTTCCATCGTAAGAATAATAAAGTTCAAAAGTTTTAACTGAACAATCAATTTTTGCAAAGTTATTGTAGTTATAAATATAAAGATGGCCTAGTTGAATTGACTTATTTAAAGTTAAATCTAGATAGTTTTCTTTTTGGTTTGGTTGGGTTAAAAACATTGTTTCTCTAGGCGATAAAGATGAATGTGTATGATTTTTACCATAATTTCCACTCATTCCAGAACAATTAATAACATTTTCTGCATTGTAAAGAGCTGATGATGCTGAAGCGGTGATATCTTCAATCATTTCACCAAGTGAAATAGAAGAGCATAATTTCGGAAATAATTTATCTGTTTTTTCTTTTGCAGGTGTTCCACAAGAAACAAGTGATACAAGAAAAAATAATGAACTTAATTTAGAAATCTTTTTCAAATTCATGATCAATCTCCTTTATGCTTATCTCAATAAATCTAGGCCTATAAATTGATAAATACTGATGTTCATCATTTACTAAAGTGTTAACATTATAACTTATAACAAAATTATCTCGACTAGATAACGCGTCTTGAATTTTAGCGTTATAAGTTATTATGTTACCTTGATGCTCTGGACATGTATAAATTTTAATTTCTTTAGTAAAAGGCTTTAATAGTGAATCTGTTCTTATTAAAAATATCTCAGAAGAAATACTATCTTTGGTATAGGCAATATAATAAAAATTTCCTTTTTTGACAATTTTGCTTTCTGCTTCAAAATGATCTTTTAATATTAATAATGAATCAATATTGGATGAAAATATTCCTTTTTCATTTAAATATTCATAGGATATAAAATCTTTAGTTCTAGATAATACTAGGCATTTGTTGTTATATATGTTTTTGTATCCAAATACATAATAATAATCGTTCTCTTTAATTAATGAGATACCCCAAACTATATTATTTGAATATAAGTTTGTTTCTTGAATTGTGTATTCGATAGAATCTTTAAAGGTTGTAGAAGTCCTAATAATATCTATTCCTTCTATTTCAAATGGCAAAGAAGATAATACATCATTTTTCATTTTTAACGCAAATATTGTCAATTTATCGCCTTCAACAATACCATCTTCAAGCCAATAATATGAGTTGTTTGATGCAGCAAAAGAACTTGAAATAGGATTTTTATTATAATAAAAATCAATAGTATCATTTTTAATAACTGCTAGACTATTATTAATTAATTTAAAATCTTTACGTATTCCATTTTTACTAGAATCGCCTATAAATGTGTCTGAAAAGTATAGTAGTACTTTGTCAGCTACCTTAAAAGAATAGATTCCATCAGCTCCCGACCAACCAGAAAATCTATAAAATTTGTTATTTAGTTCAGTGAGTTCTCTTATCTTAATCATTTGAAGTATCAATGAAGTTTAAAAAACGAGGATGATATATTGTTCTATTTAATTTGCTTTGTTTCATGGACATATCATTAACATTATAACTTACTAAAATATTTCTTGGTGAAGATAAGTGTAGATGTGATTTTGCATTATATGTATATGTAGTACCTTTATTTATTTCTTCAGGTTCTTTAGTTACATAAATAATGCGTGGTGAAGTAAATGGACCTTCTTTTGTATCACCAATAGCATAAGCAACACATGGACCATTTGTATCATAATGGAAGACAGCAAGATATTTACCTTTGTTTTCACCATCAACAATTTTTTGGACGCTCATTTCACAGCTAACGTGAGAAACAAGGAATTTTGACTTTGTTATATCTCTAATATAGTCTTTTCCATCAAAGAACATAAGATTATTTAAATCATCAATTTCAGATAAAGGTATTCTAGCTAAGATCAAATGTCTTAAGAATTGATCTCTTTCATTGCAATAGCCATAAAAATATGCATAATCTCCTTCACGCATTATCGCTGTTGGAAATACATATTCTTTTGTTCCGACTACTTTATATAATGGGGAAGCTAAACGCATTTCTACTTTGTTAAATTTAACTTCTTTATTTTCTATAGGCATTTTAAGATAAGCTGTTCCATCCATCTTAAACTCAAATCCTTCTATACCGTTTAATTCCTCTTCAATTAAAAGTGGGAATATATATAAAGAGTTATTGACTATAATTCCGTCTTGTAACCAATACCACATTTTTGATGTTCCTTGATAGAATTCTTGATTCGTCGTTGTAGTTACATCATTTAGTAGCCCTAAGTTATCATAGAAATAGACTTTATTAAATCCAACACAATCGTCTTCGGTTTGTCTATTTTTAATATTTTCGTTCTTATTAATCACAAAACGAATAACCTTAGCAGTTGTATTTATTGCTATTAATGTTTTATTTTCAGTTATTGAAAGTTCTTCTTTACTTATAAATTTGAAATTTTCACCATCTTCAGAACTATAGATATCAATTACTTTAACTTTCCTTTCGTCATTTGCAATTCCTAACTCTGGAGTATCATCAAAGTTTTCTATAATTATGGTGTTTAATGTATGGATGCCATGGAGGTCGAAATTTAAAACAACATCTTCGTTACAATTTAAAGCTGAAACAAACGGCTTTGTTTTTTCTAGACTATAATTTGTTAAATTTTTAGCTAAATACCCAACTTTTAACATGTCTTCGTTTGGCTCAAAAAGGGAACAAGCAGAATTGTATTTTGTTTTATTTACAACAAAATCAATTTTGGAATTCTTATAATATCCAAAAGAGTTATTTACCATTGCAGTTGGTTCAATTCTAGCTAAATCTTTAGTTGCTCCATAAAAAGTATCGCCAAAGACAAATAGTGTTTTGTCGTTCTTTTGGTCATAATCTTCTTCATGTTCTAAGTTGAAAGAATAAATTCCGTCAGCACCAGTCCAACCATATGTTTTTTCAAATAAATTTGACATTGTTGGATTTGTTTCAGCATAGTATCCAAGGCCTAAATAGATAGTTATTTCTTGAGATATAGATGAAGTAAGTTTAATGTATTTTGCTGTGACATCTTTAAAACTATTTGATGTAATGTTACATCTTTCAAAAGACTTATTATCACAAGAAATTTGAACGTCAATAGATCCTTTGTATTCTATTATTCCTAAAGGATAAATACGATCTAATTCAATTGTTTTTTCTATATTTGCTTCAATAGCAAAATGAGTTAATATTTCATTATGCTTCATGTTTAATCTCCTCAATTTTATCTTTTATAATTTTTGTTACAAAATGATATCCAAAAGTATTAACATGTAGACCTTCCATTGTATACTCAATCTTTAATTCTTTGTTATCGTCTAATAACAAATCGTGAATATTTAAATAATATACTCCTGGAATATCTTTTATTTTTTCATTAACCTCGTTAATTTTTGAATTGCTTTTTCTCATTACACTTGGTTGATCAATTTTAAAATTATCTGATTTGTTAACTGGATATAATGATTCTAATATAATTTTTGTGTCAGGTAAATTTTTATGTATTTCGGATACAATTTTAGAAATGTTTTGATATATTGTTTCTGGCGTTGAATTTTCTACTAACTCAAAGTCATTAATACCAATTAAAAGTACGACAATACTTGGCTTTAAATCGTATACCGATTCATTCATTCTTTTTAATAGTCCAATAGTAGTATCACCACCGATACCTCTATTGTATACATCATAACCTTTGTAGTATTCATAGACGTTGTAGTTGTCAGTTAAACTATCTCCGACAAAAATTATTCCACCTTTGTTGACGCATTTGTTATATTCATTAAAGTCATTAACTTTCTTTTTCCATCCGTTTGCTAATATGGCAGAGAAAAGATCATCAGCTCCTTTTTTATAAGCTTTGTCAGTATCTTTTTTCTTTTGTAATGATACTAAAATTACATATGTAATTAATAAGACTACAAGAATTGATAAGACTATTATAGTTGCTAACATTTTGTAAGCTCCTTTGCTTTTAAACAACTTCCATAATATGCTTCATATATTTTTTTCTCACAATGTAAATTTGAAGAAATATTTTTAATACCTTCAAGTAATAATTCTTTATAATATGTATCAGCATTTCCTAAAGAACCGATAATTGAAATAATAGTATTTTCTTCAAATTTTAATTCTTTATAACACGTTGATATCATGCGTAACACTTCACTAACTGCGCTTTTTATAATGCTTTTAGCATGCTCTTCGTTTTGCTCAAGAGTAACAACTCTTGCTAATGAAGCAACATCAGTACGTGTTGCACTCATATAATAACGAGTTAAATCTTCGTATGTATAACAATTAATTGTTTCTTTTAAACGTTTGGAAAATGAAGTTTCTTCTTCTCTTTTATCTATAACTTTAGCTAGATATTGTAATGCTTTATAACCAAGATCATAAGCCGATCCTAAATCGCCTTCTTTATAACAATATCCACCAACGCGAAAAGTTTTCCCGTTATTTTTACCATAACAAACAGATCCTGTACCAGCGATTAAAACAATTCCGTCTTTGCCACCTAAAGCACCATAAAGTGCATTAATTACATCGTTAGAAGCTTCTATTTTTGTATGGGGCGCAACTATATTAAGCTCTTTAGTTAATTCACATACTTTCATTTCTTGTTCTTTTGAATAAATTCCACCTAAGCCCAAAAAGATTGAATCAACAGTTTGTGTTATATCTTTTGTGCCTTCTTCTAATACTTTTTTCAGAGTTTCAAAAGAGACAGTATCAAGTGATGAAGGACCTACTTCTTTATAACTAATTATTTTTAAATCTGAATTCATTAAAGCAAAAGCGGTTTTTGTACCTCCGCCATCAATACCTAAATAAAGTTTATCTGACATATGCTTTTAAAACTCCACATTTTTCGCCTTCATTTAAAGGACGGATTGTATATTCCTTTATTGATTCAGGAATAATGTATGTTTCAGCATAGTGGACAACGAAAGGATCGAATTCACCATTTGTCGATTCAATAACTGCAGCTTGTCCTTCTACTAAGTTATTCATATTGACTGAATCACAAGTTTTAATTGTAATTTTAGAATCAAAGAAATATCTACGTGTTTCAATAAATTCACGTTCATGTAAACCTGTCTTAGTTGAACCATCTTTCATTTCTACAAAACGATTTATAAGGTTATTTTTTACCCAAGTTGTATCTCTATCAAATTGAATAACATGTTCTCCATGTTCAATATGAACTGGTCTAGGTAAACCATCTAAGCCTAAGCGACCCCAGTCCCATAATTTGAATGTGAAAATATATGGCGTTGCTGAGATTTCTAAAACCATTGTATTTTTTCCAGAACAGTGAATTGTTCCTGCTGGAATTAAGAAGTGATCGTGCTTCTTTGCCTTAAATTTATTGATGTATTTTTCATCATTAAATTTTTTGCCTGTACGTTGTGATTCTTTTAAATCATTGATTAAATCATCTTTATTTATGCCTTCTTTAACGCCAAGATAAACGACTGAATCTTCTTTGGCATCTAAGATATAGTAAGATTCATCTTGAGTATAATGCATGCCAAATTTGTCTTGAATATATTCGGTTAATGGATGTACTTGTAGAGAAAGGTTTCCACCTTCAAATGTATCTAAGAAATCAAAACGTATTGGAAATTCGGTACCAAATCTTGCATGTACTTTATTTCCAAGAAGGTTTACAGGTTCAAAGAAAACAATATTGATTGCTGGTGAAGCTACTTTAATTCCGTTAAAGTCATATAAAACGCAGTTTTCTTCTGGCACGCCATCAAAAGACCAAGCATAGTTTTTCTTTGATGGATCAAGATTACATACTTCTTTCATCCATTGACCGCCCCATACCCCTGGATCAAAGTACGGAACTAATCTAAATGGATGAGTACTTAATTTGCGTATTCCTTTAAATAAATCGTCGGTTAATATTAACTTTGGATCATTTTCTACAGTGGAGTCGATATAATATGTAGAATTTCTTAAAACTCTTTTCTTTAATCTATCAGCTGTTCTCCATTCTATGAAATATCCACGCTTATATTTTCTAAGATTATCTTCGTTTGGATTTGTTTTGTTCCAGTTAGACATGCCTTTACGATATCTGAGTTGAATTTCCCATCTAGTCATATCTAAATAAATCAAACTATCATTATGAATCATAGATGCTCCAAAACCATAAATAGCCACTCTTTCGTTAGAACTTATGGATTTTTTAGCTTCCTCTAATTTAGATAAGTCATAAAATTCTTCGATTTCAAAATGAGACATAAGTCCAAAAACTCTGTCATCAGTCATATTTCTTTTTAATAATTTATCTAAATCATCTTCGCTTAGTGCACATGTTTCAATATCGATAACACGATCGAAGCCGAGTTTCATTATAAGATTATTAACAATTTCTTGCTTGGAAACTCCAGGATACATTTCAAAAGCAACTACGTTTTTGCCTTTTAGTTCATTGCTAAGGTAAGTGACAATTTCACTATATCCACGATATGCTTTTCCATCGACTTTAGTTGAAGGGTATTTATCATATTGTGAATTAAAGTTCAGATATTTCATAATTATAATTTCTCCAGATGTATTTTAATATTAACGATTCGATATAAGCTATTAAGCCAAAAATAATAAAAATAAAGGCAAAACTGACATAAATTAAAAGGAAGAAACTTCCTATAAATAGAACGACGAATAAAATAGATAAATATAGATATTTATGTGCAAAGATAAAGCTTAAATATAATAATGAAGTAAATTTACCTTCAAATTTAGCTACGACCATGAAATAGAACGATGCGATAAACGATATTTCTAATCCAATTAATAGTTCAACAGCATATAAAATTAATTTTACATTACTAGAATTAATAGTGTTTATAGCTAAATAGTTTAAATAAGCAGCCCCGGCTAATAAAATCAAAGCAATATCTATAAATATCGTAGATTTAAAATTGCCCTTAAAGTGTTTGAAATAATTTCTGACATAATAACCAGATTCGTCAGTTTTTAAATCAAGAAAAGTAGCATAAAGAGCACTCAATGAAGTTCCTATACATAATCCGATAGATAACACTGATGTTAAAACGAATAATATATTCAATATTATTATGTTTCCCAAAGTATTAATAAACTTTATGAATGCCTTCATGCTACCTCCTATTTTTAATGTGTTATATTATTTAGTTTATTTTGTTGTCTTCTTTTTCTTAGCAGCAACGACTCCACCAACAACAGCGCCGACGACAGCACAAGCACCAATAACAATACCTACAATTAAGCCTGTGTTGTTCTTTGAAGCTGATTTAATTGAACCTGTTGCTGAGATGAACTTCAAGTTCATATTTTCGTCTGTTCCTTGAGTGTTGTCAATTTGAATTGTTACTGGATCAGAATCACCAATGCGATATTCTTGTAATGCGACAGCAAATGTGTTGTCTGTAGTAACTGCAAAGTCAGCACCAAGAGCAGCTCTGTTGAAGTACTTGCTTCCTGTTACTTGATCAGCAATATCGTAGACTGACCAATAGTTGACTAAGTAAGCTTCGCTCCATGTATAAGTTCCATCATTGTTCTTTGTTAATGAAGCCCATGGTTTTTGTTGTTCATCTTCATATTCTTTTAAGTGAGATACTTCATAAGAATTTCCAATTAATTTCTTTGTCTTTTCAATGTATTCTTCTGTTGAGTTCCATGAGTAAGAAACTTGATAGACATAGCCTTTCCAAGCTTTGACATCTGCGCCTGGAACAGTGTCCATGTATTCATCTTTCCAGTCACTTGATTGAACTGTACGAAGGTTGAAATTGAATCCTTCTGGAACATAACTTTCAACTACTTGGTTGAATTCATCCCATACAGCTTGAGTTGTTGCTAAGCCGTTTGGATTTGTTAAGTATCCATCTAAAGCTAATTTAACTTTAGCTCCATCGGCTTTTGGTGTAAATTGAACATCAGAGAAGTCTGGTGAATTTACAACATAATAGGAACTGTTTGATCCAAATGGTGTTGGTTCGATTTGGCAAGAGCCATCGACTAAAACTAAAGCGCTAAGTGTTTTGCTTCCGGCGCCTTTAACGGAATCGATCTTTGTTGTTGCATTTACTGGTGCAATTTGACAGCTTGATAATGCAAGACCTAACAAGCAAGCTGCTGATACTGTTAAAAAGTGTTTTTTGTTCATGTTTATTTCCTCCTTCAAAAAATACTTAACTAATCCTATTCTTGATCTAAATAATGAACCCATTTCTTGGATGTACTTACCACGAGTCCAACGATAGCAATAACTATAACAAACATAATCCAAGACATAGCTGAAGCGTAACCTAATTGATAATCCATAAAGCCTTTATCATAGATGTAGTAAGCAAGGTAATAAGCTGAATAGTTTGTACCTCTTCCTACCATAATGTAAGCCATCATGAAGTATTGGAAACCAGAGATTATTGAAGTTACCAACATAAAGAAGATAGTTGGTGTAATCAATGGTAGTGTGATTGTGAAGAATTGTCTTGTTTTATTGACGCCAGCAATATCTGCAGCTTCATATAAATGCTTTGGAATACTTTTCATAGCACCTAAGAAGAACAAAGCAGATACGCCAGATCCCCAGGCTGACATTAAGATTAAAGAAATTTTAACAATGTGTTCATTTCCTAACCAGTCGATAGAAGGAATTTTAAATATTCCTAAGAACTGGTTGATTAAACCGTAGTCTTTATTAAACATCCAAGTCCAGAGCAATGCCATTGCAACTGAGGCAACGACGTTTGGTAAGTAGAAGATTGTTCTCCAAATGCCAATACCTTTAATTGGTTTATTTAATATACACGCTACAAGAATACCGATAACAATTGAGAAAGCAGTACCGAATATTACTTGGAAGAATGTATTTCCTAAGCTTTTCCAAAACATAGTGTCTTTTACTAAAATGTAGACATAGTTATTAAACCAAACCATGTTAGGAGTATCTTTTAAGTTATAGTCTGTTAATGAATAAAATAATGATGTTAATAGTGGAAATAAGGTAAATCCAAATATTCCAATAAACCATAAAGAGGCAAATAGATAGCCAATAAGACCTTCTCTTGTTTTCTTTTTTAACTTGATAGGTTTATGTTGCTTTTTGTTCGCGTTAAGAACTAATTCTTGTTCCATATTACCTCCTTTCTTATTTTCCGTTAACGGAATAATATTGATCTATTTTGCTAATGATTAACTTTTGGGCGTTATTCATTGCTTCCTCAACACTTTTTCCGTTTGGATAAGAATAAATACTATTTACGTATGTTTGAATATCAGAAGTCCAGTTTGGAACTGCTTTGATAAATTCTGCTTCACGTGTGTTGGCAATAGCGTTAGCTAGGTCATTTTTGATAGGATCATTATAAATAAACTTGTCGTAGAAAGTTCTGTTTGAAAGCATGAATCCTGCGTTTGCAATCATTTCTTGGAATTCTTCTTGATACATATACTTTAAGAACTCCCATGTTCCACGATTTCGTTGTTCTGCAACTTTATCAGAAGTGTTACTTCTCTTGCTATTATCAAATAATTCGATTGAATATGAAGAAGACCAGTTTACATAATTGCAAGATTCATCCATAGGTGGAATTTCAAATACACCATATTCGAAATCGACATTTGCTTCTTTTAAAGTTGTGTATAAGCCTTCATTACTAATAACCATAGCTAACTTTTGAGTTAAGAATGGGTTTTTACTATTAGCTGCCTCTTTGGACATGAATTTTTGAAGGTTTTCACGAGCTTTATCATCTCTTCTGACATAGGATGAATAGACTTTATTTAAATTTTCTATAAGTGTTGAATCGTTGAAGTGTGGAACTGGACGACCATTGCTATCTTCTGTGAAGAATGAATGGTTTGCTAGCCAGCCCCATTGATGAATATATTGACCTTCAGATGTAAACGGATCAAATCCTACTTGAGCATAGCCAGAGTTGACATCGCCAGGAGTGTTATATTTTGTCAATTTTTCACTTACGGCATCTAATTCAGCCCAAGTCTTAGGAGTTTCGGTTATACCTGCTTCTTTAAATAAGTCTTTGTTATAGTAAATAACACGTACTGTTGATGAGAATGGCCAAGCGTGCATTGATTTTCCATCAGGTGCATAACGTGAAATATCATTTATTTGAGAAGGGAAGAACATCTTATTTTCATCTAAAGTATCTCGACCGTTAGCCACATCATCATCGTGCATAGCTGTCAAATTTAATAGTTGATTAATTCTTGTTGGTGTTGAAGAAACAGCGTGAATGAAGATATCAGGAGCGTTTCCACCGGAAATAGATAAATCAACTTTGGTCCAATAGTCCCAGAAATTAATTCCATCGCCTTTAACATAGACGTTTAATTCTTTAGCGATATCAGACTCGTTAAATTTTTTAATCAAGTTATTGATTTCAGTATAGTTTGTACTGCCTCTTTGCCAAAGGTGAGTAAATACAAGTTGTTGTCTATCTTTGTAGTTATTTGAACCTGTATCATCTTTAATAAACCAAAGAGGTGGGGTACATGATGTTAACATTAGTGAACTAACTAATATAGTTAATGATCTTTTTAATATTTTTTTCATAGTGTTACCCCTTTAAACCGACGGTTGCTGTTGAACCAATAATTTGCTTTTGAGCTAAGAAGAATAATACTAATGAAGGCAAAGTAACAATTAATGATGCGGCCATAATTAAATTGTTTTGGTTAGCATATTGTGTTGAGAATGTTCGAATTGCATAAGCTAATGGGAACAAATTACTGTTACTTATATAAAGTAATGGATTATAGAAATCGTTCCAACAGTTCATGAATGTCATAATAGCAATACAAACAACCATTGATCTAACTAATGGCAACATAATTGACCAGAAGATTTGAAATTCATTTGCTCCATCTAATTGGGCTGATTCTTTTAATGAGTTTGGAATTCCCATAAAGAATTGACGTAACAAGAATATGTTAGCAGCAGCACCAACAGCAAAGTAGGATGGAATGATTAGAGGGTTATATGTATCAATCCATCCTAACTTTGAGTAGAGAATGAAAAGAGGAATTTGTAAAACTTGTGATGGAATAACCATGGTAGCAATCATAACTAAGAACCATTTATCACGACCAGGCCACTTTAATTTACCAAAAGCGTAAGAAGTTAATGTTGTTGATATAACCATTCCTATCGTTGAAAATGTTGCGTAATACAATGAGTTAAAAGTGTACTGTGCAAATGAAATTGACTTTACAGCTGTAACAAAGTTGCTCCAAACAAGCTTTGTTGGGAAGAATACGCCGTTAGCTAAATCTTCAGTAGATTTTAGAGCTGTAAGTAACATCCAAAGCAAAGGTACTATGAAGAAAATAGAACAAATAACTACTAAGATATAAGCGACTATTTTTTCACGTAGTTGACGTTGCTTTTTATTTAACTTAATTTGAATTTTCTTCATTTTGCTTCACTCTCCTTTCTCAATTTTATAAATCTTGGACCATAAGTCCTTCCGTATTGAATATTTTCTGAAAAGTTAGAAGTGTTAATGTTATAACTGACTAATAATTCTCCTTCTTTTGAAAGATGCGGATGAGCTTTAGCGTTATATATATACATGTGATCACATAATTTCTCAGGACATACATAGGCGATACGCATTTCATCAAATGGACCATAAGGTGTTGGACTTGACGATGTTGCTATGTAAGGAGATTGAACATTGTGTGTAAAGACACATAAGTACTTTCCATCTTCTTCATTAACAGAAAGTTCACATGAAACATTATTGAGTAATCCCTTTACTTCTTCTATATTTTCAACAAATTGCTCGCCGTTATAATATTTCCAAGAATTTAAATCTTCAAATTCTTCTTCTTTGACTCTAGCAACGATTAATTGATTGCCTTTTGAGCTATCGAAGAAAGAAGATTTATATCCATAAATATAAATATACCCATCTGGATTTTTCTCTTTAGAAGAAAATGAATTGTTATAAAATGCACAGCCTAATGTAATTGTTTCACCATTGCTTGAGCGATAAACTGTAGTTGCACTTTGACTTGTTTTACTAAAGTTGATTCTTCCATTTTCAATTGCTGTTTTAGTTAAAGCTATACCTTCAATGTGAAATTGGAATCCTTCAGGTTGTGTTAAATCTGAAGTGACAACAAATGGTAATGAATAAAAATTATTTGATAGAACAACTCCGTCTTGAAGCCAAAACCAAGCAGCTTTGTTTTTGCATAAATATTCAGAATTATCATCTACCTTTATAACAGGTAAATAACAATTTGAATTTCTATAGAAATATACTTTGTGTAATCCAAATAAAGGCTCATTATTATTAGCACCGCCAAAGTTTCCTTCGTTAACTTTATTTGGAATAATGAAAGTTACTTCATCAGTCTCTTTTTTTATTGGAATAATTGTTGATCCAATAGTTGTATAACTAGAAGATTGAAGCTCAGTTTTTATATTTTGTCCATTAACCAAGATGGTTATATTTTTAACACCTCTTTTTTGATAGCCATAATCTTTTTCACTTTCGACAAAATAGTTTTCAATCTCTATAAAATCAACATATGTTTTGGAAAATTTGAAAGTAATAGATATATCTTTTTTTGGTGCATATGATGACAAATAATTGTTTTCTAATGATTTTGAAGCATAATTTACAAGGTGATAAGCTTGAGTTCCTTCTTGCATTAATTCGTTAGTTGGCTCGAGGTAAGCTTTAATACGTCCTTTTTCATCTTCATTTACATGGAAATCAAAATTTGATTTATTGCAATCAATAGAATCTAATTCACAATAAGAATTGTTTGGCATTGCAAGTGGTGCAAGTCTTACGTGATCTTTGCTAAGTGTACCTACAAAAGTGTCTCCAAAAATGAGAAGTGATTTATCACTTTCTTTAGCAAATCTATTATCTGCACCAGTAAGATTGAAGGAAAATAATCCATCACCACCAGTCCAGCCGTAATCTTTAACAAATTTATTGGTCCACTCATCTGCTGGATAACCAATATAACCAGTTCCTAAGTCATAAGTAAATTCAATATCTGCATCAAAACTTAAATAACGACATACGAGGTTATGTAAATTTATATTTTCACCAAAATCAGCTTTTGTTTCAAAATATTTTATATTGTCTAAAGAATAAGAAATTTTAGTTACTTTTCCTTTAGCAATATATAGATGAGAAAGAACAATTATCTTTCCAAAATCTACTTTATGTTTATGAGAACTTATAGGTCCTAAATAACTCATAATAATTCTTCTCTTTTAATTCTTACTTTTGTTTCACCGTCGAAAAGTGAATATTTGCTCATATCTAATAAGAATCTAGCGTTGTCATTGATTTGATATGATGACTTATGTGGAACCTTACATATCATCTTGTTAGTTCCATCATTTAAATAGTGAATTGTTTCAAATCCAAGTAATTCGATATTTTCAATATCACCACAGAATTCTTCATAAATACCAGATTTAACGTCTTCTTCGTGAATGTAGCAATCTTCTGGACGAATACCGAAAATTATTTCTTTGCCTTCATATGATTCATAGGCTTTAATATCTTTTTCAGGTAACTTTATTTCTTTGCCGTTGCCAAGAGTGACGATACCTTTTGAATATGTACCATTTAAGAAGTTCATAGCTGGTGCTCCAACGAAGCCAGCGACAAATGTATTTTCTGGATAATCGTATATTCTTTCAGGTGTATCGATTTGTTGAATATCACCTTTATTCATAACAACAATTCTACTTGCCATGGTCATAGCTTCAGTTTGATCGTGTGTAACGTAGATAGTTGTAGCACCGACTTGTTTATGGATACGAGTAATTTCAGCTCTCATTTGAATTCTTAACTTAGCGTCTAAGTTAGAAAGTGGTTCATCCATTAAAAATACTGATGGCTTTCTAACAATAGCTCTACCAAGAGCAACTCTTTGTTTTTGACCACCGGATAGTTGTCCAGGTCTTCTCTTTAAGAGAATTTCGTCAAAATCAAGAATTTTCATGGTTTCTTCAACACGTCGATTAATTTCTTCTTTAGGTACTTTTCTAAATTTTAATCCATATGTCATGTTATCTCTAACGGTCATATGTGGATAAAGAGCATAGTTTTGGAAAACCATAGCGATATCACGATCTTTTGGCTCGTATTCATTAATAACCTTATCGTTAATTGAAATTGTTCCACTGGAAATATCTTCTAATCTAGCTAACATTCTCAATGTTGTTGTTTTACCACAACCTGATGGGCCAACTAAGACAATAAATTCTCCTTTTTCTACATCTAAGCAGAAATCTTTTACTGCTTCAAATCCGTTAGGATAAATTTTTTTAATATGTTCAAATCTTAAAAACGACATGTGTTTAAACCTCGCTTGTGACTTCTTTGTATCATTGAAGTATCTTTAATTCAATATTTTTATAATACTTTTTTAATACATTTGAAACCGATTACACATTTTAACGTATTTTTAATGTATTTTTTACAATTTGGACTCTATAAATTAACTATGGTAACAAAAAAGCTCATTATTATAATGAGCTAATAGTTTTAAGTTTAATTTTACATTTAAGTGAGTAATTAAATATATAATATTTTATCGATATAGTATTAAAACAAATTATGTTATCTTACTTTTTCAATTGATGCTACTTCAACTGAATATCTATATAATTTTGCATCGTAATAGTTTATGGTATATTCAAGGAGAACACCTGATTCAGAATAACCTTTTCTAATTCTTTTTAAAACTGCACCATCTTTATCAAGATTTAATAATTCTCTCATTTCTTTTGTTGGAATAATTGCTTCAAGTTCTTCTTCAAATCTAGAAAAATATATACCGTTTGAAGTTAGATAATCATATAGTGAACTAAATAAAAATTCTTTGTTAGTAGGTAGTTCGATAGGTAAATTTAACCATGTATCGGAATAAACTATGGCTTTATCGTTAACACCTCTTAATCTTTTTAATTCGTAAAGTCTTTTACCTTCTTCACATTTAAATAAAGAGGTCATATCTTTATTATCATAGACAATAGAAATTGAAGAAGAAAATGTTGCTGAGTTTTTAGCTCCAGATTCTTTCATTTCATTTGTAAAGCTTTTAACTAAAGTAAAGTTTTTTAGGTCATCTTTATTTGAATTAATTTTGGTTCCGAACCCTGCTCGTCTTGTAATAATCTTTTCTTTTTCTAGTTTGTCTAAAGCTTTTCTAATAGTTACTCTAGAAACTTGATAGATATTAACAAATTCTTTTTCTGATGGAAGCATACCTTTATAGACATTGTTTTCTATCTTTGACATCATATCATTGCTGATTTGGATATAAAGAGGAATAGTATTTTCGTAGTTCATGTAATCACCTGTTTTAACCTTTGATAACACAAATTTAATACATTTAGACAAAAAAGTAAACTTTTAAATGATATATTTGTTAATATTTATAACATTTGATGCAAAAAATATATATCAAAACCGATTATTAATATTTTTTCTTATATAAATGCTATAATTTAAATATCTTTTTGTTTTATTTTAAGTTTACTATTTATCTTAATATTTAGGAGAATTAGTTTATGAGAATTTTATTAGATGAAGACGATAGATCTTTATCAAATGCAATATGTACTATTTTAAAATATAACAATTATTCTGTTGATGCTGTGTACGATGGACAAGAAGCGTTAGATTATTTAGAGAGCAATATTTATGATGCAGGCGATGATTATGAATTAGAATTAGAGTTAAACGGATTTAATTTGATTAGTTCTAATGATGCTGCAATTTCAATAACTAGTGGTGATAAAATTACTTTATCCAGTAAGAAATAAACTTCTAATTATGTTTATGATTTAAGAGATAGTGAAAATAGTACGGCAGCAATATATTCATTAAGCGATTTAGCTATTCAATGAAAAGGCTCTTTAGAAGTCACTTCTAACGATAAAGGAATACATACAAAAGACGATTTAAAAGTAAAGAATGGAGCTTTAAAAATCAATGCGTATGATGATGCATTACATGGCAATGATAGCGTAAAAATTGAAAGTGGCGATTTAGAGCTTATATCTAGAGTTGGCGATGGAATTAAGACATCTAATAGCGATGTATCAAGCAAGGGTAACTAACGCGGAATTGTAACTTTATCTGGTGGAAACATTGTAGGTATAAGCATATCTGGTGGTATGTCTAGCGAATCTATGGAATCTAGTCCATCTTTTAGTACAATTGGTACTAATTCTAAATTTAATTTACAAGCTAGTTCTATCCTTGTCATAAAAAACATTGTTGAAATAAAAATGCCAAGTATCATTAATGCAAGCGTTGTTTACTTGGGTAGCAATAGTGCAAGTATTAGTTCGACAAGTTCTACTACCTCATCTTTAAATGCTAATGGAGTATATTGGAATATATAATCTAAGTATTGTTTTAATTAAATAAGTATTTATTTGTTATAAATGCATATATTAGTAACATGAAAAAGATAAAAAACGTGTTATTAGTTTTAATGCCTATATTGTTAGGAAGCTTAGTTGGATTTTGCGTTAAAGATGATTTTAGCTATTTAAATACTATTCCTCACAATATAAACCTTCCAGGATTTATATTTATAATTGCTTGGTCAATTATTTATATCCTATCAGGAATTTGGTCTTATTTGTATAACAAAAAAGGTGGAAATCTAACTATATATTTTCTAAGTTTAGCTTTGAATTTGTTATTCACACCGCTTTTGTTTTCACTTCATCAAATAATTGCTTCTTTAATTTTAGTTATTACATTATTATTGATCGTCTTCTTTATGTTTCTTAAAGATAAAAAAAAGACAAAACTATTATTGCTACCATATGTTTTATGGTTATTAGTCGCTTTGACTTTAATGGTTGATTTAACTTTGTGTAATGTATAAAAGTAAACATTGTTTTACTTTTATATCATTCCTTGACTTTCTATTTTAGTGTTGATACCATACTATCGAAGAGACTCATATAATCTCATTAACAAATGGTATGAGAGTATCTACATGGTCGCCTAAGACGTAACTATGAGTGTCTGATGCAAGCTTTTGTATCAGACATTTTTCTTTGTTTGGAAGGAAACCATATGATACTTTTAAAAGGAAACATTATTCATTCTCCATCACTTACTAATGTTGAGACAATTGAAAATGGCTATTTGCTATTAGATGATGAAGGAACAATTGTTAAAATATTAAATAATAAACCTGATAATTTTAATGGAACAATAATAGATTATGGTAACAAATTAATAATGCAGTCATTTGCTGATATGCATTTGCACGCTCCACAATATCCTAATGTTGGTATGGGTATGGATTTACCACTGCTTGACTGGCTAAAAACATACACATTTAAAACTGAAGCCTATTTTAGCAATTTAGAATATGCTAGAAGAGTATATAAAAAATTAGCAAAAGATTTGATAGATTATGGAACAACACACGTTGTTATGTTTTCTTCAATGCATACTGATTCAACTATAATATTGATGGAAGAGTTAGAAAAAGCAGGTGTAACCGGTTATGTTGGAAAAGTAAACATGGATCGCAATGGTGGAGAAAATTTACAAGAAAGTACAATTGAATCTATGGAAGAAACTTTAAGATGGTTAGACCTTTCTAAACGATTTAAATATATTAAACCTATTATTACACCTAGATTTACTCCTTCATGTACTAACGAATTAATGGAGTGGTTAGGAAATTTAGCTAACGAAAAAGACTTATATGTTCAATCACATTTGTCAGAAAGCAAATCGGAAATAGAATGGGTAAAATCATTACATCCAGATTGTGATTACTATTGGGAAACTTATAATAAATACGGTCTATGGAAAGACCATACTATAATGGCTCATTGTGTTTATTCAGATAAAAATGAAAGAGAAGCAATTAAGAAAAACAATGTTGTAGTTGCTCACTGTGCTGATTCAAATATTAACTTATGCAGTGGTATTTGCCCTGTACGTGAAATGCTAAATGAAGGCGTTTGGGTGACTTTAGGATCTGATATAGCTGCAGGAGCAAGCATGGCTATGTATAACATGATTACTTTAAGCATAAAAGCTTCTAAAGTTAGATGCTTTCAATCTGAAGGTAAAAATAAGTTTCTTTCAGTTCAAGAAGCATATTATTTAGGAACAACTTCAGGTCATAAATATTTTGGAAATCACGAAGGATTTGCTATTGGTGATAAGTTGCATGCAATTGTTGTTGATGATAGTACTTTTGTTGAATCACCAATGCCTTTAACTCTTAATGAAAGACTTGAAAGAGCATTATACAATATGAATAAAGAAAACATAGTTTCTGTTTGGTCAGAAGGAAGAAAAATTAAATAATCAAAAAGCCCTCAAACAAATGAGGGCTATTTTTTATTCGACTATGAATTCTCTGATTGTTACGCCAGAATTGTTAACAACATTAGATTCAACTTTGACATATCTTGCTCTAACATTATCAAGATTAATAATAATTTCTTCTTGAGAGAGATAATTATCATCGCCTACTTTAGTGTAGTTTGCTCCATCTTCTGAAATGTAGAATGTACAATTTTCGAATAAATCACCTGGGTGTTCAGTTGTATTTTGATAGAAAGAAATCTTTTTAATTTCTTTGACTTGTCTTAAGTCTAAGCAGACATAAGCACCAACTGTACAGTGCCAGTCAAACCAAACATATGTTGATAAGTCATTATCAAGCATTAAGTTAAAGTCTGCGTGAGCTGCATCAGCCATTACGAAACCATCAGCGGTAACTGTAACTTGGTCTAAGGAAAGTGTGTTATAACTTACTTCTTTGATTGAAACCCATGTTTCTGTACTTGAGTTCTTAATCATAATATAACGAGCGTTAACTGGGTTATCTCTTAAATCTAATAAGACATTAGCACTATCGGATAAACCGACATAGTTATAGTTTTTAGCATCGCGTGAGACATAGACTTTACCAACCATGTAATCTGTTGCACCATTAGCGTTTCCATAGAGAATCTTAATATCGTGAATTTCTTTAACTTCTTCTAAATCAATTCTAATGTATGCATCTTCTGATGGAACTGAGCCAAACCAACAATATGTTGATTCATCGCCATCGAATATGTTGTCGACTGAACCTGAATAAATAGAATCAAATCCTTCATAAACAATACCTGTTGGTAAACCTAAAGCTAATTTAACTTTATCGTTTGCAATTTGCTTAACTTTATTCATGAAAGGCTTTAAGACACTAACACCGTAATCAGCATATTTGTAGTCAATATTATAAGTGATAACATTGAGAACTGGTTCTTTATGAAGCTTTGATTTTTCTTCATAACTATTACCATTATCGAGCATGGTTTTTAATTGATCATTAGACAAATTATCGAAGTCTTTCATAATTGTTAGATAATTTATCATAGCGTTACTTGCGTCTTCTAGAGCTTCGATCCATGGAAACATAGAATCTTTAAGTTTTGTGTTTTTAGCGTTTGCTTTAAATGATTCAATGCTAGCAGTGAATTTTGTGAAGTATTCAACAAGTTTTGTTACATCATTAGTTGTTTCATATTCAGTAATTAATTCTTTGAGATCTTTTGCTTCTTCAAAGTACTTTCCTTCATAGAGGTTTGCGTTAGTAAGGTGTGAAGAAATAGCTTTTAAGGATTCATATTCTTTTTCTTCTACATATTTAAATGAATCATTATAACTCTTATCAACGTTAAATTTGTTTGGATTCCATGTGTAATCACAAATAGCAAAGATAGAAAGTTTTGAAGGTTCAGCTTGTTGCATTGGGTTTGTAACCATACCTTCAAATGGAACTGTATCATCAGTATAGTTGATATTTAAAACTTCGCCTTTACCCATTAATAAGTGATCTGTTGAGTAATCGTTAACTGGCCAGTTTAACCAAAAGAAAGGCTTTTTATTTGTTAAATTTGTGAATTCAGTAAATCTACCTGATTCCATAGAAGAGCAAACATCATCGCCTGTCCACATGATATGAATGGAATCATCTAAGTCTTTCATTAATGAAGCGTAGTATTTATTTAAATCTACTTTTAATCTTTGTTCAGCTTGATAGCAGTAAGCACTTGGAACGAAGACTAAATCATTACAATCATTTTTAGCTTTTAAGAAAGTAGCAACATCGTTTAAAAGCTTATTGTGTAAACTGCCGTCTTCTAAGAGCCCGCCTGTTACTTCGACGTCATCGGCTGAAATAACGAATTGTCTAACACCAGCTTCATAAAGTTGATTGAATTTCTTTTCAACAATTTGTAATGAAGCATCGTAGTTATCAGCTGTTATTTTATTTGACATGAATGGGTGTAAAGCCCAAGCGAGTTTTGTCTTTGTTCCACGTCCAACTTCAATTTGTTCCTTTAAGATTTCTAAGTCGTTTTCGGCGTATAAATCTCTCCAACATGAAGAGTGATAAGCATCGTCTTTAGGAGCGTAAATATAAATGTTTGACTTGAACTTAGAGCCGAATCTCATGAGTTCTTTACGTTCTTCACTTGTCCAAGGTATTCCATAGTAACCTTCGATGAATCCTCTATAGTAAGAAGAAGAATAATCCTTAATTTCTAACTCTCTAACTTTATCTTGAGTTTGTTGGAAAATTAAATCCAATGTGGATAAACCATAATAAACGCTGTCACTATCTTTACCAAGAATTACAATATTGTTATCTTTAATGGAAAGATAATAAGAATCTATCTTTTCACTTATATAACTAACGTCTTCTGTAATATAGCTATCAACTTTTTCTTTACTTGAATAAACACCAAGGAGTAAGTTTCCTTTTTCTGTTGAAATATCATCTCCAATAGAAGCTTTAACATTTTTGCGTGAGAGAACTTCTATGGCTTTATTTTTTGTATATGAATCAATTTTACTTTCATATACAATATTGTATTTTCCACTGATAGTAGAATTTTTATCACCATAGGTGATGCTTTGAACTGTAGGATAGATTTCGTATTCGACATTGTTTGTTGTGTCAGCTGTTTTTAATGCACCACCAGTGGCACCGAATAAACCGACAAAAGTAACTATTAATGTTCTAAACTTTTTCATAGTGTTTCTCCTATAAAATTACGATAGAAAATTTAACGCCGGCTAATGAATCGTTTTGATCGTTTACTTTAACGGCTTTATAATTTTCTTCTTTTCCTATATACCAAATAGATTCAATGCTTAAGTCGTAGAAAGCAGCTTCTCCAATTTCAGTTAATGAAGAAGGTAAAACTAATTCTGATACGACAGCACTTTCTTCTTCACTAGCGTTACTAAATAAGAAGTTAGCAGGTATTTTTGTTACACCTTCTAAGAAAGCAACTTGAAGCTTTTCTTTGCTTCCTGCTTTTGTGAAGATATTGTTACCTAATTTGAAATCAGCTAAGTTAGTTGAATCAACATAAAGTCTTGTGAGTGATTCGCTGTTATAGAAAGCGTAATCGTCGATTGTTTTTAAATTTTTATTTAAATAAATATCTTTTAAGCTTGTGCAATTATAGAAGGCTTTATATCCGATAGTTTTTAATGATGCAGGAGCAATTACTTGCTTTAATGCACTACCGTTAAAGGCTTCTTCGCCAATTGTTTCAATGGATTCATTAAATAAAACTGCATTTAACGATGCACACTTCTTAAAGGCGAATGGTTCAATGGTTGTTAATTTGCTCTTTGATAAATCGAGATTTACTAATTTACTATAGGCAAAGGCGTTTTGACCAATCGATGAAACATTGTCAACTTTAATATGTTCAAGCTTACTAAATTCAAAAGCGTGTTCACCAATAGTTTCAACATTTCTAAAATCAATTTCTGTTATGCCAGATTCATAGAATGCATATTTACCGATTGATTTTAAAGTTGATGGTAAAGATATATTAGTGACATTACTTAATTTATAGAAAGCGTAGTCACCAATACTTTCAACTTGGGATTCACTTGAGAAATAAATGTTATTTACATTGCATGTTTCGTTAGGATTTGTTGCAAGTGGATAGAAAAGACGACTTGGTATTTTTTTGACGTCTTTACCAAAATAAATATCGATTGATTGAGCTGCATCACCTTTAAAGAAGACCCAGTTACGGCCATTTAATTCTTCTATTTCAACAGCATCATAGTAAACTGTTTTAATTCCAGAACTATTAAAGGCACCAGCACCGATCTTTTTAATGCTCGATGGAATGGCAACACTTGTTAACCATGTTTTATAGGCAAATGCTTCATCAGCAATTTCTTGGACAGGAAGATTGTTGTATTCGCTAGGAATTACTAACTCTGGAGTATTAAGCTTATATTCTTTATCTGAAACAATATAGTATGTTCCATCATCACTTAATGTAAATGTTAACAAGTCAGAACTTGTTGGAGTTAAGCTGCCAGGAAATTCTTTAAATGAAAGAGAAGCAAATTCATGTGAATCTAAAGCTTCTTGAGTAAGCTCATTTTTAAACTCGTACACTGTTTTATCAGTAGGTGTACTTGGTATGCTAGAAGATGAACTTGTAGAACTTGTTGAAGTGCTACTACTAGTACTTGAACTTGTTTTACTAGTAGAACTACTTACTGTACTACTTGAACTGATTGAGTCACTATTGCTACTGCTTGACACAGGAGGCTTTTGATTATTACAAGCACATAAGAATAACGACAAAAAAACAAAAATACAACTTTTTTTCATAATAATTCTTAAGTAATTATTTGCATATCGATATATAGGCTAACTTATTTTATCGACTGTAGGCAAATTAATTAAATTCTTCTCATATATCTCAGCAAATTACTTTCCTTTCTAATTAAATTCTAGCAAGTCGATGAACAATATTCAACATATTTTTAACTAACTTAAAAAACAATGTAATCGTTTACTTTACACCTATTTTTTAAATAATATAAATTTTATTTATTAATTTTTTAATTTAGTGTATTTTTTCACACGTGTAAAAAAATAGATTGACTTTTTAAAAAAATTGATGATTAACAAGTTATTTTATTTAAATCTAATATAGTGTATAATTTATATTAAGAATTAAGGAGATTAGTATGGATAAAATTGCAGTTTTAATTCCATGTTATAATGAAGAACTTTCTATAGTAAAAGTTATTCAAGATTGTCATAGATATATACCTGAAGCTAAAGTGTATGTTTATGATAATAACTCAACAGATAAATCAGTAGAATTAGCAAACCAAGCAGGTGCAATTGTAAGACATGAATATCAACAAGGCAAAGGCAATGTTGTTAGAAGAATGTTTAGAGAAATTGATGCCATGTGTTATATCATGGTTGATGCTGATGATACATATGATTTATCATCTGCTCCAAAGATGATTGATTTAGTCTTAAAGCACAACGCTGATATGGTTGTAGGAGATAGACTCTCATCCACATACTTTACCGAAAATAAAAGACCATTTCACAATTTTGGCAATAGTTTAGTTAGATTTTCTACCAATCATGTTTTCCACGGCAATATTCGTGATGTTATGACAGGCTTTAGAGCTTTTAGTTATCAATATGTTAAATCGTTCCCATGCTTATCTAGTGGATTTGAAATTGAAACAGAAATGACGATATTTTCACTCGACAAAAAGATGCAGCTTGAAAATGTTGTTATTCAATATAAAGATAGACAAAAAGGAAGCTTCTCAAAGCTTAATACTGTAAGTGATGGAATTAAAGTAATGCTTACAATAGCAAGATTAACAAAGTGTTATAGACCAATGTTTTACTATGGAATATTAGCTTTATTATCATTTATCGTTGGATTAGCTTTTGGTATTCCAGGAGTTTTAAAAGCAATAGGAGTTAATTTCTCATCTTATATTCTTATAGGAATCGGTGCATTGTTTATTTTAATAGCTTTCTTACTATTGATTACTGGATCAATGTTAAAAGTTCAACATATTAAAGAAAAGCAATCGTTTGAACATACTCTTTACGAGATTAATCAAGATTATAAAAAACATGTTAATTCTAAATAAATAACAGCGCTCATAGAGCGCTTTTTTAGTCTATATTTATAAAAAGTTATATTATTTTGTCCCTTTTTAATATTTTTTATCTAAAAACCTTAGCTTTTAAGTAGGTATAAATAATACTTAAATCAATAAAGAGTAATATTGTAATTGTCAATAATTTTGTGTAGTGTTTATAGGTCAAAAATTTTGGCTTTATTACCTTTAAATTGTAAAGAAATTAAAATTTGTTAAAGAAGTGAGCAAAAACATATTAAAACTTACGGTTATATATAGTGAAGGGGATAAGTATACGCTTTAAATTTTACTTATAGTTATTGAATATTATTTATAACTTTCTTTTCAGTAAGTATATTGCTTGTTATTGCTACTAGTATTAGTGATACAAGTGGAATTATAAAACTATTTGAATATGGCGATGTATTATAGTGTCCCCAGAAAGATGTGTAGTGGAATAATAATCCATTAACATCTTCGCCAGTTAATCCATCAAATCTTACAAATATATAATCGAAGCAAATTATAGTACTAATTATTAATACAAAGATAATAACTTTAAATAGTGGCTCTATCACTTTTTTGTTATCGCTATATTTATCGAATAATTTAGATATAGTTATAAATGTTGAAAAAGCCATTATCGGGAAAATATCAAGATTATATCTTACGCATATTCCTGCATAACTAGCAGTTATAGTACTGATTATTAAGCTAGCAATAGGAAGAAGGATAATACTTGATTTAATATAGTTATCTTCTTCTTTTCTAAAGCATAATGGAATAGCAAAGCAAACTAAGAATATAGGTGCAAAGAAAAGACCTATTGTGTAAGAAGTATATGGATGAGTTTCCATACTTATATAACAGTAAGAAGCATCAAAGAAAGGCATGCCGTTTGTGGAATTACAAAAAGCTGGTAGTTGTAAATAAAAATGGAAAATAGCACTTATTAAAGCTTTGCTGCTGAAAGGTAAATTTGTTTGATCAGTAACTGTCAATTGATATGATTGACCAAATTCAAAGAAAGAGTTAAATCTTGCTTTGTTAAAAAGCATTACTCCTATAGCCCCGACGATTACTATTGCAAAACATGGGATAAACTTTATAATATTTTTCTTCCAAGCTTTGTTTTCAAAAAGCATTTTAAGGTATAAAGGAGCTAAAAATATAAAGGTTACAATTAAGTTTGGACGACTTAAAACAAGTAAAACGATAGTTACAGCTGATAGTGTTAAATATGTTATTCGACTATTTGTTTTAGAATTATAAGCTTTTAAAACAAAGAAGAAAGTTAAGAACATATTGGCTATACCATATGCGTATGGAATGTGGTAAATTCCTTCAACATAATATCCTGTTTTATAAGATGTTATATAAAAAGTTAAAGATAAAGATATGCTACATAATAAAAGGAAAGCTGTAAATTTAAAATTGTTTTTCTTTGTGAAGGCTTTGACTGCTTCAATTTCAGCTAACAACAAACTAAATAGTGAGATTATCATTCCCATTTGTTGTATGCTAGCTATGCTTGGAATATATCCCCCAGAAATATAGTAGACTGGTAGCATAAATAAAATGACAGGAGCTATTCCATAATAACAATAATATTTTCCGTTATAGAAGGCATGATCCCAATAATATGGAATGCCATTTCTACTATTTGTATCATAAGGATTTGGCAAAGCTATTAATCTATCATCAACAGGCAAATCCAAACTAAGTCTATTTTTCATAACAGCATCAAACTGTTGAAAATAAATATTGGAATTTTGAATATCAATAGAACTATATTGAACTAGGAATTTATCTTTGAATATAAATAAAACAGATATTAAATAGGCTAATAATGTAATGCCAAAAATGCAAAGTAGTCCATATTCTAACTTCTTATAGCTACTATCATTATTTTTGAGCGATTGACCAAATTTTTTGCTTATAGTAGGTAAGAAAACAATAAGTGATAATAGTGATATAATACATACTTGTCTTATAGTGTTAAATGCAAAAGGCATTTGTGCATTTAAAGTTATACTCTTTAAATATAAGTCTGGATTTTTAAAGTATTTATCTTCGTGATCATTTTTAATATTAAATCTTATTTGAAGGGATTGGGTCTCCCCTACTCTTCCAATATCCATATAATTATAAAGATCTGTTTTAGGGTTTGTTAAAAATGAGAATTCTTGTGAACTTGTTTTAAAATATGTTTCGACGTTGAGACTAACATTATTAAAAGTAAAGTAAATGTTTTTTAGTGTAATATCAGTAGTATCTATTGTAATAGTTCCGTCGCTCGGAATATATATAAGACCTTCATCTGTTAATTTAGCGCCATTAGATAATTTAATTTTTTCTGAAGTTAAAGATATTGTTTCTTTTTTATAGTGTTGATTGAATCCTTGAAAATTGAAATACGATACTTCCAAAATGAAGCTTATTATAAATATTCCAAGAAGTGCAAATCTAGAGCTTTTATACTCTTTATTTTCTTTTTTAACGAATTTTTTATATAGAGTTTCTAAGTTAATAACTTTAGCTAATATATAGTTAAAAAAGTTAATAGGTAACAAATTAACATGTGACGTATGTGGAAAAACAATATGTATTATTCCCAATGTTATTACGCTAATTATAAAATATGATATAAAGTCAAAGAGCAAATTAAACGATAATATTTCTTTAATTGTCTTCTTTTTAAAAATTATGTAATAAGCGTTTTCTATTAAGGCAAGTAATATAAAAAAAGGAAGTGTTATAGCTAGATCTATTAACATATTCTTCTCCTTTCAAAACCAATAATAAGAGTATACCATTATTTATAATAAATAAAAAACATTCTATAAAAAGTATTTTTGTGGACAATTAAAAACTACTATTTATATATTAAACACTTTAAGGTTATTTTCTTGTTTGTTGTATTTCTTCTAGATGGCTTAAATAATAAATGCTCCAGTCGTAACTTTTTAAAAATTCTCCTTTAAACACTGTTAAGTCTTTACCATCTAAAAAGTTCCAATAATCGCAATCGATATTTTTAGATATTAAAGATAGTTCTCCTCTATTTGAAACGACACACTCAAAATCAATTTCTTTAAGAGTTTTATGCAATCTCCATACGGCATCCCTATAAAGTTTCTTTGATTTTTCTAAATCGTGATCAGGCCATAGTTGAGATATAGCATCATACATTGTTAGGCCACGCTCTCTATAAACTAATAACAGTGCAAATAATTCTTTAGCTTTACTTGAAGAAAATAATATTCTTTCATTATTAATATAGCAATCAAAGGTATCAAACATATTTACTTTTAATATTTTTATTTCGTTAGAAATAGTTCTTATAATTTTTGAAACATCTTCTTTACTGTATGGTTTATATATAAATCCTACTACGTTATTTTTAATGCTTTTATCTAGATCGTTAATAGTTATTGTTAATCCAGTTATAAAAACAATTTTTGTTTTTGGCTTAATTTTTAAGATCTTTTTTGCTAATGAAATACCATCGATATTAGGCATTCGTATATCTAAAAAAGCTGAATCAATATGATTATTTGTGACGTAATTTAATATTGCTTCTTCATTATCTTGAAAAAACTTGTACTCTAAACCACTCTCGTGAATTATTTCATTTAAAAATACAAAAAGTGCACTTATTTCATCATCGACAATTAATAGCTTCATTACTTCTTTTCTCCTTCTTTTTTAAATCTTATTGATACTTTTGTTCCTTTTCCAACCTCACTTTCAATTTCTGTTTTGACTTCTTTCTTTAAAATTTTAAATCTTTCAAAGGCGTTTTTAATTCCGCAAGATGTCGATTTTATTTTGCTAGTGTCAAAGCCCACTCCATTATCTATAATTTCTAAAAATATATATCCGTTTTTATAGTATGATGAAATTTCTATATATCCGTCTTTTTTAAAAGTGGTTTTGGCATACTTTATGGCGTTTTCGACAAATACTTGAATAGCTAAGACTGGAACAGTAAATTCGTAATAATCTATGTTATAAACAATATTTAAATCTTCACTACGTTTTATTTGTTCTAAATTTATGTAGTTTTCAATATTAGTTAATTCCTGCTCAAAAGGTATTAAATCGTTATTAATTGATTCAATATTTAATCTTAAATATTTGGCAAAAAGATTAAGAGTTTCATCTCCACTTTTTAAATCTTTATGATACATATCTTTTATAGTAGTAAGTGAATTGAAAACAAAATGGGGATTAATTTGTTGACGAAGAAGTAATGTTCTCATCTTTTCTTCTTTTTCTTTATATTCTTGAGCTTTTAAAGCGTTTTTATCAGTTCTTAAAATGAAGGCGATATAAATTGATAACCAAAGAAGTATAACTACAATCATAAAAACAGTAGGTAAGAAAAAGAACTTTATTTTATATAAATCCTGACTCAGAATTGCAAAAGTTTCTAAACTGGTTATAACAAATAGTATTCCTGTAGTTAGGCAAAAAGTTGCATCAATTTTATTTTTAGAGAAAACGTTTAATACAATTTTTAGCAATAAAAGTAATTCAATAGGAACGTAAAATAAATATGATAAATAGCTATATTTAGTTGTTAAATGCATGGCTATATATGATGCGGTAGACAATAAAGAAAAAGATAAGATAGTCATAACTTCTTTGTTGTTTAATTTACAATATTGATAATTATAAAAGTAAAATAAAGAAAGAATTGTTAGGTGAAAAAAGGCAAAATTAAATATTTCTAATAATGTATGATTTAAAGAAATATCATAATTTAATTCTAAAATTCCTTGAATATCCTTTGTAGTTGAATAATAAAGCAAAAAACAAAGCGATGTGAAGAAAGTGTGAATAGTTGAATCTGATATTTTGGCATAAGATAAAATTTCAACGATATTTATAACAGCTAAAAAGGCAAGTATAATTGCTACATAAGCTGTTAAATTACTTTTATATGCAAAAATTGGCTCGTGTTTATTTAATATAAATGACACAGTTACACCAACTGCAGTAATAACAATTTCTAATATTAATATGGTTAAATAAATTCTTTTCGACATTTGTTTATTACCTTGACCTTTTGAATATAGCATATATTTGATTTTCATAGTCAATATTTTTTTATTTGATTTATTTTGAACGTTTATTTTTGCACTTAAAAGTATTGTTTCAATCACTAATGAGCAAAAAAGCATGCTTAATACGCAAAAACAAACAAAAACTTTAATAAATTTAAAAATAATTGACAAATCTTTGTTTATTTATAGTAGAATATAGTTGTTAGATTTACTAACAGGAGGAAATATAGATATTTATGTCAGTAAAAGTAGCTATTAATGGTTTTGGCCGTATTGGTCGTTTAGCTTTCAGACAAATGTTTAACGCTGAAGGCTATGAAATCGTTGCAATTAACGATTTAACAAGCCCAAAGATGCTTGCTCACTTATTGAAGTATGACTCAGCTCAAGGCAGATATGCTTTAGCCGACAAAGTCACATGCTCTGAAGATGGAGCAGAAGAAGGTTGGATTGCTGTTGACGGACACAAGATTAGAATCTATGCCGAAAAAGATGCAAACAACTGCCCATGGAAAGAATTAGATGTTGATGTCGTCTTAGAATGTACAGGTTTCTACTGCTCTAAGGAAAAATCAATGGCACACATCAATGCTGGTGCAAAGAAGGTTGTTATCTCCGCTCCAGCTGGAAAAGATTTAAAGACAATCGTTTATGGTGTCAACCACGAAACATTAACAGCTGATGATCAAATCATCTCTGCTGCTTCATGTACAACTAACTGCTTAGCTCCAATGGCTAAGGCTTTAAATGATTATGCTCCAATCCAATCTGGTATCATGTTAACAGTTCACGCTTACACAGGTGACCAAATGGTTCTTGATGGCCCACACAGAAAAGGCGATTTAAGAAGAGCAAGAGCTGCTGCAGTTAACATTGTTCCTAACTCAACAGGTGCTGCTAAGGCAATCGGTTTAGTTATCCCAGAATTAAACGGCAAATTAATCGGTTCTGCACAACGTGTTCCAGTTCCAACAGGTTCAACAACATTATTATTTGCAGTTGTTAAAGGACATGACATCACAGTTGATTCAGTCAACGCTAAGATGAAGTCAGTCGCTAATGCTTCCTATGGTTATACAGAAGAATTATTAGTTTCATCTGATATTGTCGGTATGACATATGGTTCATTATTTGATGCAACTCAAACAATGGTTACTAAAGTTGATGACGATACATATGAAGTTCAAGTTGTTTCATGGTACGACAATGAAAACTCCTACACTTCACAAATGGTTCGTACAATCAAGTACTTCGCTGAAAAGTGCTAATTAATTAAACCAAAAAATATGGCGTGATAATTCACGCCATTTTTATTTGCAAATATTAATTTATTTTATAAACATGTGTATCAACATCGACATGTTCGATAGCTAATTTTAAGCATGCAATTAATTTATTTATCTTTTTTGCCGCGTTAATAGAGTATTTAATTAAGTTATTGTTACTGGCTTTTAAGTAATCGTACATTGCCTCGCCATAAACGATAACTTTTTTATTTTTAAGTTGATCTTGAATCATTTCTAATTGAACAAAAGAAGAAATGAAATATGTATTTTTATTGTTTGCTAATATTTCGCTTTTGATTGTTGATGAGTTTATATCGTAGTGTAGTAAAACATAGTCGCTTAAATAATATTTTTCTCCAATGTTATTTATGTTAGAGCTTATTTCGAAAATCCATGGTTCATGAACGTGTGTATCGAGACCAATAACAGGTATAAAATTGTTGCTACACACAACTATAAAATCATCTTCAGAAAAGTCTATACAAATAATTGCATCGACAAATTGAACTTCTTTTGATATAGCTCCAGCAAGCATAATACTGTGATAGCCATTTAATGCTAGTGCTTCAACGACTTGACTGACAAAATTAATCTTATCTGATGTTGCGAGTGGAAAGGTGCTTTTTCCAATATATAAGCCAATACAATTCGTTTTTCCAGTAGCTAACGCATTAGCTATTGTATTTTTTTGATAGCCTAAAATTGAAGAAACTTGAATAATTTTCTTTCTAGTTTCTTCATTTATTTTTTGCCTTGGATTGTTATTTAATACATATGAAATGGTTGCTGTTGAACAACCTACTTCTTTAGCTATATCGGCTAATCTTACTTTTGCCATTATTAATCACCTGTATTATTATAATAAAAAAACATATTTTAATCAAATATAAATTATTTAAAAATTTAAGTAAGATTAAGTAATATTTTAAAGTTAATAACGCATAAAAAATAATTTGTAAGCGATAACAATTTGTGCTGACAACTATATTTAGTTGCTTTATAATGAAAATAGCTTAAGCGATTAAGCAGGAGGAAATATGAAAGGAATACGTAAATTTTTCGTTGGTGCAGTTGTTCTAGCATGCACCATGGGAGTAACATCGTGTACTCACAATGAGACTAAATCATATGAAGTTAAATTCTATGATGACACTACTGTTCTAAAGACTGAAAAAGTTAAAGATGGTGAAACAGCTACTAACTGGACACCAACAAAGGAAGGATTTGAATTTGTTGATTGGTATGCAACACCAAATTTCAAATTTGCTTACAAGTTTGAACCAGTTCACCAAAACACATCAGTCTATGCTTTGTTCCAATCTACCCAAGTTGTAGAAGATACACGTAGTTGGGCGATTGTTGGATCTGGTACAAGTAAGGTTCTTTCTACATCTGGATTTGGAAATACCATTAATGCTGAACACTTACTTACTAAAGCAGATAAGAAAAATGAATTTTCTATTACTTTAGACTTAGAAGTTGGTGATGAATTCCAATTTGCAATTAATTCAAGTTGGGCAAACCAAAGAGGTGGCGGTTATTTAGAAACCACATCAAAAGATGGCACTGAATACTTTGAAGTTAAAGGATCACACTTATCTACTAATACTAAAAAGTGTAATATTGGTGTTTTAGTTTCAGGTAACTATACATTAACTTTGTCTACTAACCCAGGCGATGACTATTATGATACTAAAGATGCTTATTACACAGAAGAAAACAAAGAAAGTTTCAATTACAACGACTTTGATAAGATCACATGGGTAAGAAATGGTGATGTTAAAGAAGTTGTTGATACTGTTTATGATTTATATGTTAAAGGTAATTTAGTTACTGGCTGGCAACATAATACTGATCCAGAATACAAAATGGATTACGATCCAAAGACAAAGACATATACTTATACTCATCAATTCTACGATTATGATGAATTTATGTTCTATTCTTTAAATGGTGATTCGATTTTGGATGGCCTTGGACCAGTATCAATAAAATTCGGCCAAGTCGACATCGAAAATTCCACAGATAAAATTACTGGTGATAAAGCCAAAGATAGTAACTTCCAAACAATGGCTAATGGTACATATACATTTACTTATAGTTTAGAAACAAGAGTTTGTGTCGTTACTTATGATCCTACATTTACATTAGAATATACACCTAACACACAATGGTACATTGTTGGTGGCGGTTCTTCAGAATTACTCTCTATTTCTAACTGGGGTAGAAAAAACTTAGATGAACGCTTCTTATTAAAACCAGTTGAAGGTGAAACATTAAAGTACTATATCACATTAGATTTACAAGTTAACGATGAATTCCAAATTGTTAAAGATGGCCAATGGGGATTAGCTCACAGTTTCTCATTTGTTCAAAACCCAGTAGTTGATGGAACAACATACTTCACAGATTCTGGTAATATCCAATGTAAAGTCTCTGGTAACTATACTTTAACATTGAATGTTAGCGATACTTCAAAACGCTTTGATACAATTACTTGGGTTAGAAACGGTGATGTTTTATCACAACCAGTAAAAACTATTGACGTTTACTATAAACTTTCTTCAAATAACGATTGGGAACCAGTTTTAATCGACTCAATTTTATCTAATGCTGAAGTTAAAGTTACATTAAAATTAGAAAAAGGCGATAAGCTTTGCTTTGTCTATACAGATAATGGCCAAGCAATTACTCCAGCTTATCCAGGAAACTTAATCCGTTATACAGCTATTGGTGAAGCTAAAGACGATAACGCAAATGCTAACTTCTCAACAAACGCCGATTATAACTTTGTTTGTGACGTTGCTGGTAAATACGAATTTACTATCGATTATTCTACAGGTACACCAGTTGTCAATACAACATTAATTCCTGAAGCTACTAGTTATGAAGTTATCATTAAAGGTAGTATGACTGGTTGGGCTAATTCAGACAGAATCGCTTCTGAAGGCGATGTCGTAACATTTAATTATACATTTGCTGAAGGTGATGAATTTGGCTTTGCTTGGTTTGATGCTACAACTACAACTTCATATGGAAACTGGATTGGCACAAGTTGCTTAGGAACTGAAGGTGATGCAAATAGCATTTTCTCAGGCGAAAACAACTTTAAATGTACACAAGCCGGTACTTATACAATTAAAATTACAAAGACAAGTGATGGTACAGTCTCTGTTAATTTCTACAATATTTAATTAAGTAATTATCGATTAAAGAGCCATTATATTATGGCTCTTTAATTCGATTTTAAGGAGGATTATTAGATGAATCAATATGCAGTTTTTCATTCTATTGAATCAGCATATTCTTTCTCTTTAAATAAGAATCAAGTTATTTTACGTATTAGAGTAGATAAGAAAGATAATATTTCACATTGCTATTTACTTTATAATGTTAAGCATAAGTTTTTCTTAAAGAGAAAAGAAAAAGAATTGATAAGAAAATACGAAGATGATTTATATGCTTATTACGAAATTAAACTATTTTTAAAAGAATATAGTTTAGCTTACATATTTCACTTTGTTTCTGAAGGCAAAGATTATTATTATTCATCAGATGGATTATGTGAAAATTATCAATTTGAAACATCTTATTACAACTTTTTCCAAAACGCTTTTATAAACGATATTGATATTCAAAACGAAGTATCGTGGACTAAAGATGCTGTTATATATGAAATCTTTGTCGATCGTTTTTATAGAAGTAAATATGATCAAAACGATGAATATATTAATTTAAAATGGGGAGAAATTCCTAATCCAAAATCTTTTGCCGGTGGTACTTTAAACGGTATAAGAGAAAAATTAGGGTATTTAAAAAGATTAGGAGTAAATACAATATATTTAACTCCTATATTTAACTCTATATCTAATCATAAATATGACACTAAGGATTATTATGAAGTTGATGACCAATTTGGTTCTACAGTAGCTTTTAGAAAACTCGTCGATGAAATTCACAAGTTGAATATGAGAGTAATTCTGGATGGCGTATTTAATCATATATCTTCTGAAAGTGAAATATTTAAAGATGTTATCAAAAATGGTAGAAATTCTAAATATTATAATTGGTTTATTATTTATGATGATGATTTGAATAAAGAAAAATACGAGAAGTTTGCTTCTTGTGGATATATGCCTAAACTAAATACTTCTAATATAGAGGTACAAGACTTTATTTGTAACATTGGAAAGTATTATGTTAAAGAATATCATATTGATGGATGGAGACTTGATGTCTCTGATGAAGTAAGTCATCAATTGTGGAAAAGATTTAGAAAAGAAATTAAAGAAATTAATAACGATGTATTGTTTACAGGTGAAAACTGGCAAGATGCTACTCCATACTTACATGGTGATGAATTCGATGGAATAATGAACTATTCCTTTACAAGATATGTAAACGACTACTTAGCTTTTAACAAATTAGATTCGGTTCAATTTAAAAATAAATTAGAAAACTTACGATTAAGATATAAAACACAAGTTACAAATATGAATTGGAATTTATTAGATTCACACGATACATATAGATTCTTTACACAGGTAGATAAAAATAAAAATAGAGCGCTTATCGGTGCGGCTATTCAAATGTTCTATCAAGGTATTCCTTGTGTATATTATGGCGATGAACTTCCACTTGAGGGTGGATATGATCCTGATTGTCGTCGTTGTATGGATTTCACTTTGGCAAATAGAAACAATCCATTCTATAATATTTATAGGAAATTAATTAATTTAAGAAGTAAAAATAAAACTATTAAATATGGTGAACTTAGATTGTATGTCGAAGATGATTTACTTGTATTTGAAAGAACATATAGAAAAAGAAAATTAAAGTTAATCATTAATATGACTAACGAGGATAAATCAATAAATATAAATTCGAATTTGATATCGAATGAATTTGAATCTGGAATATTAAAAAACGAAGGATTCGTTATAAGTTTTGAGAAAGAATAGGAGAAATTGATTGTATGAAAAAATTAATTCTTGCTTTATCATTAGGCTTACTTTTACCGCTAAGTGCTTGTGGATCAAATTCTGGCAACGGTGGTCAAGACACAGTTTTTTCAAAGTTTGATGGAAAACTTGAAAACGGAGCGGTTTTAAGAATTTTAGAAAACGATACCGCTGTAAAACAAGGCTATCTTAAAGAGCTTATTGCTGGCTTTAATGAAAAATATAAAGAATATAACATTACTGCTGTCGATGCCAATATGGATGAGTATTCTGACTTGGAAAATGACGGACCATATGGATATGGACCAGATGTTTTATACCAAGCAAACGACTCTTTAATGAAATATGTTTATGGAAAACACATCATGCCTATTCCAGTTGACAGATTAGAGTGCTACTCTAAAGTCGATCAAAACGCTTGGAACGCTTATAAATCAACAGTAAGTGGTACTGAATATACTTTCGGTGTACCAATTAATATTCAAGCTTCTTTAATGTATTATAGAGAAGATTTATTACCTGAGAATAACGATGAAAACAATAACGGAATTCCAGATATGTTAGAAAACTGGAGTAATTTATATAAATACTCTAAAGAAATACACGAAAACAATAACAGTAAATATGGATATATGAAATCTTTAGACGATTTCTATTTTGCTTCAGGATATTTGTTCTCTTATGGTGGATATATATTTGGAAATAACGGCAAAGATTCAAACGATATTGGATTAGATAAATCTGAAGCCTATAAGGGAGTTAAAGTTTTAAGACAACTCGCTTCTATTATGAATGAGTCTTGTATTGATAATTCTGTTACTTTAAATCAATATTCAAAGTTGGCTCAAGGTGAATATTTTGCTACTATGACTACTCCTGATGTTAAGTCGCTATTTTTAGACGAAATGTCACTAGAGTATCAAAAATCTGGATTATCTAAATCTGAAGCCGATAAAAAAGCTAATGATAATTTAAAACAAATTGCTGTTCCAAAATTACCAGCTAGTGGCGATTTAAATGATACTACTGGCGAAATGATTGATATGAAAACTATGGGTGGTATAAACGGATATGCTATTTCATCTTATACTAAATATCCAAATGCTGCTTTAGCTTTCTTAGACTATGCTTCTTCTTATGAAATGGTTAAAAGAAGACATGAAATTTTAGGAATAGCAACATGCCGTGAAGATTTGGCTAATGAAGGAGATTCGTTATCAAAAACATTATTTACACAATTAAAAGATAGAAAAATTGAGATTATGCCATCTATTCGTGAAACATCTCAAATTTGGACTCCAGCTGGAACGCTATGCAAGGATATTGCTAATGATCCATATCGTTCGATAAGTGAACAAAAGTATTTAACAGATGATTCTATAAAGAATAAGTTATCAGAGGTTTGTAAACAAATTTATGAAGAAATTCACGCTCTTCAATAAAATAGGAAGTAAACTTGAAAGTTTCTTTAGTTCTATTTATGACAAACTTTTGGAACTTAGATTAAAGTTTATAGCTTCTTCATCAAAAACTAAGGCCTCATTCTTTGTGATGGGCCTTGGACAAATTTTATATAAGCAATACATTAAAGGAATTTTGTATTTGCTTAGTGAAATAGGTTTTATATTGTTCTTTGTTTTAAAGGGCGGAGAATTAATATATGGGTTCTTTACTTTAGGATTGAAAGAAGCAGACCCATGGTTAGGAATTAAAGGTGACAACTCGGTTATTATGATGATTTTGGGCATCTTTAGTTTCTTGGTATTAATATTTTGGATCTATTTATATGTTTCAAATATCAAAGATGTATTCAATATAAATAGAATGGTTGATGAAGGAAAGGAAATTCCATCATTTAAAACATCGGTTAAAGAATATGTCGATAAAAAATTCTATAAAATAACTTTAGCTTTACCGATCATGTTTGTCTTGGTATTTAACATAATACCTATCATTTTTATGATTTGTATCGCTTTTACAAATTATGGTGGTGAAATTGTTCCACCAAAGCTAGTTGATTGGACTGGCTTTGCTTCATTTGAAAAGGTCTTTTCGTTAAACGGAATATTACCAACTTTAACAAAAATATTAGGATGGAATATATTGTGGGCTTTTTCTTCAACGTTTTTAAACTATTTCTTAGGCTTAGGTTTGGCTTTATTATTGAATAAGAAAATAGTTAAAGGAAAAGCTATTTGGAGATCATTTCCAATCCTTGCTTATGCAATTCCTGGATTTATTACCTTATGCGGATTTAAATTTATGTTCTCTAATGGTGGCCCTATTAACCAAATAATTACTGCAAATGGTGGAAGTGTTATTCAATTCTTAGGATTAGATTCAAAGTGGATTGCTAGATTAATAGGTCTATTGGTTAATGCTTGGCTAAATATTCCAACAACTATGCTTTTAGCCACAGGTATTTTATCTAACATGAATACGTCGTGCTATGAAGCAGCAAAAATTGACGGTGCTAGTCCAGCAAAACAGTTTAAAGATTTAACTTTACCTTTTGTAGTTTTTGCTACGACTCCGACATTGATTTCTCAATTTGTTTCTAACTTTAATAACTTTGGTGTTTTCTACTTCTTACGTGGTGGACTTTATATGGATGGATATTTCAATGCATCTGATACTGATTTATTAATCAACTGGTTATATAACTTATCAATTGCTAATAACTACTATTCAATAGGTGCTGCTATTTCTTTAATTATATTTATTATAACTGGTGGAATATCGCTAATTGTGTACGTTAGAAGTAACGCTTATAAAAAGGAGGATACATATCGATGAAGAAAACAAAAAAAGTGAGTAAGACATTGGATATAATCTTTACTTATTTAATACTATTAGCTGTTTCTTTTATTTTCTTATTCCCATGCTTATGGTTGATATTAGCTTCTTTTTCCAAGAGCGGATCTATCTATTCTTTTAACGGATTCTTTCCAAAGGAATATTCATTAGATACATTTAAGAAATTGTTCTTAGACACGACTATGTACAACTTTCCAAGATGGTTTATCAACTCTCTTGTCGTAGGTATATTTTCATCTTTATTCGGTACTATTTTAGTTGTTTTAACAGCTTATGTTATTTCATTTTTCGAATTTAAAATGCGTAAACCATTAATGAAAATAACATTAGTCTTAGGAATGTTCCCATCATTTATGGGTATGGCAGCTGTATATATCTTAATGACACAATTTAAGATGGTTAATTCTTTATGGGGGTTAATACTTATATATTCTGCAGGTGCTCCAATGGGTTATCTCGTTCAAAAAGGTTTCTTTGATACTGTACCATCTTCAATTTATGAAGCGGCTAGAATTGATGGAGCTTCAAACGCTCATATATTCAAAACATTGATCTTACCAATATCTAAACCAATAATTGTTTATACCGCTTTGACATCTTTTACTTGGCCATGGAGTGACTTTATTCTTCCTAAGTTGTTATTAAAAGAAAAGTCGAATTATACTGTAGCAGTTGGCTTAATGTCACTAGGTGAAACAGAGTTTGCACGTTTTGCAGCTGGTTCAATTTTTATAGCTGTTCCTATTGTTATATTCTATTTCTTATTACAAAAGAATTTAGTCTCAGGTTTAACAAGTGGAGCTTCAAAAGAATAGGAGAAAAATATGGCAAATGTTAAATTAGAAAACGTTTATAAAATATATCCCAATGGTGCTAAAGCAGTTAAAGACTTTTCTTTAGATATTCAAAATGAGGAATTTGTCGTTTTTGTTGGGCCTTCTGGTTGTGGTAAATCTACTACTTTAAGAATGATTGCAGGCCTTGAGGACATAACAGCTGGAAAAATATATATCGATAACGTTTTAGTTAACGATTTAGAACCAAAAGATAGGGATATATCTATGGTCTTCCAAAACTATGCTTTATATCCAAATATGACAGTTTTTGAGAATATGGCCTATGGATTAAGATGTCATCACGTCAAGGAAGATGAGATTAAAGAAACAATAAATAGTGCAGCTGAAATTTTAGGCATAACAGACTATTTAAATAGAAAACCTAAAGAACTTTCAGGCGGTCAAAGACAAAGAGTTGCTTTAGGTAGAGCTATTGTTAGAAAACCAAAAGTATTTTTATTAGACGAACCACTTTCAAATTTAGACGCTAAGTTACGTGTTCAAATGAGAAGTGAAATTTCAAAATTACATGAAAAGTTAAAAACTACTTTTATTTATGTTACTCACGATCAAACTGAAGCTATGACTATGGGCAGCAAAATTGTAGTAATGAAAGATGGTATTATTCAACAAGTTGATACTCCTTTAAATTTATATAATCATCCTGTAAATACATTTGTAGCTACTTTTTTAGGCTCGCCACAAATGAACTTGTTAGAAGGAAAAATAATAAAAAGAAAAGACGAATTCTATTTTGTAAGTGGAAATCTTGAAGTATTAATTAACGAATCCATGCTTCTTCAAATGAAAAATTATAAAGAAGATATGGATGTTTATTTAGGTATTCGACCATCAGATATATCTTTATCTAATGAAGGATATAAGACTAAAGTTGAATTGATAGAGCAATTAGGTAATGAAACTATTCTCTATGTTAATTTGCCTGGCAAGGAAGATATGTCAATTGTCTCTAGCACTGAGAAGAATCTAAGAATAATTAATGGTGATGAAATAAACTTAAATTTTGATTTAAATCACATTCATTTATTTGATAAAGAAACAGGACTTTCTTTAGTACAAACAAATGTCATTAACGAAATTGATGGAGTTTTATACGACGCTTTTGGAAAAATTTGTTTAAACGATTTAGTTATTAACGATGAAAGAAAATCTCATTTTATAAAAGATGATTTAAAAAATATCACTATAAAGATATCGTCAGATGATATTTCTTTCAATCCAATTGATGATAGCATCAGCGAAGAAGTTAAAATTAAAAAGATTGTTAAATACTTGTCTTATGATGTTGTGTTTGCAACGTTAAACAACGATAAACCAATAGTTATAAAAACGACAAAAAATGATTTGAAAGAAGGAGAACTTGTCAAAGTTTATATTCCTTTTGAAAAAGCTGAATATTACAAAGATAATGAAAAAGTTTATTCTAAACTTTTAAGTAAAGATACTAAATGCTTGGATGTTAATTATAAAAAGACTCGTTCATCAATAATTCTTACTCTTCCTAAAGGCGTCAAGAGTAAAGAAAAACAATATTTAGTTGAAAAAAGAGAAGAAATTAATGATGTTTTAGTTTTAAAGCTTTTAGGAAATAAATCAAAAGATACCTTATTTGTCAAATTAGGATTGGTTGATTTGTTTGAAGGACAATTTGTTTTTATCAAATAACTATTTGTTACCTCCCTCCACAAATAGATGTTTGAATAAATATGACTCTAAATTGAAAAAATTTAGAGTCTTTTTATTTATATAGAGTATTTGATTTGCATTTATTTTAATTTAGGGCCATATTAATAATGATTAATATGTTTTAATTTAAATAAACCTTGACATAAAGTATAGTTTAGGTGATATATAAACATGGATTTAATTAGAAGAGAAGTGGAATTATGAAGAAAAAAGTTATTCAAGAATTATTAGTAGGTGAAAGAGCCTTATTTCAGGCTAAGGATTTAAGTATATTTAATTGCACATTTGAAGATGGTGAATCTCCATTAAAAGAAAGCAGCAATATTGATTTGCATGAAACAAACTTTAAATGGAAGTATCCTTTATGGTATTCAAATAATGTTACTTTAGAAAATTGTGTTTTGTTTGATACAGCTCGTTCAGGTATTTGGTATACTCACAATATTGAAATAAATAATTCACTTATTGCTGCACCTAAAACTTTTAGAAGAACAAACAATATTCGTTTGAATGATGTAGATATGCCTAACGCTTTGGAAACATTGTGGAACTGTCAAGATATTGAAATAAATAACGCATCAATTAAAGGTGACTATTTTGGTTTCAACTCTAAAAACTTTAAAGGAACAAATATTAATTTAGTTGGAAACTACTTCTTTGATGGTGGCTCTAATATTGAAATTCACAATTCTAAATTAATATCTAAAGATGCTTTTTGGAACTGCGAAAATGTCGTTGTGTACGATTCGATTATTTATGGCGAATATTTAGGATGGAATTCTAAAAACATTAAATTTGTTAATTGTACAATCGAAAGTTTACAAGGTATGTGTTATATGGATAACGTCGTATTAGAAAATTGTAAGTTAATCAATACTACATTAGCTTTTGAATATTCTAACGTTAATGCCACTATAAAAGGCTCCGTTGATAGTGTCTTTAATCCTTCATCAGGCATCATAAAAGCTGATCATATTAAAGAGTTGATTATGGATGAAACAAAAGTTGATCCATCAAAGACAAAAATCGTTACAGGTGAGTAATTATGAAATACGACTTTGATAAGTTGACAGACAGATTCAATCAAAATTCCTTGAAATGGGATGTTCAAAAAAATGAACTTCCTATGTGGGTTGCTGATATGGACTTTGAAGTAGCACCTGAAATAGTAAATGCTCTTCGAGAAAGATTAGATAAAAAAGTATTTGGATATAATATTATTCCTAACGAATGGAATAAAGCTTATGTAAATCACTGGAAAAATAAACATGGATATGAAATGAAAGAAGATGAACTTTTATTTTCTACAGGTGTTGTTCCAACAATATCTAGCTTGGTTAGAAAGTTAACGACACCAGGAGAAAACGTTTTAATTCAAACACCAGTTTATAATATTTTCTTTAATTCCATAGTTAATAATGGTCGTAATGTTTTAGAAAGTCCACTAATATATAAAGATGGCAAGTATGAAATTAACTATACTGATTTGGAAGAGAAATTATCTTTAGGTCAAACGACTATGATGATTTTATGTAATCCACATAATCCTATAGGAAAAATTTGGAGTAAAGACGAATTAGCTAAAATTGGTAACTTATGCCATAAATATAACGTTATAGTTTTATCTGATGAAATACATTGCGATATAACTGATCCTGATAAAAACTACATTCCTTTTCAAAGTGTTAATGAAGAGTGTAGGGATATATCAGTTATGGCTATGGCTCCGACAAAATGCTTTAATATTGCTGGTTTACAAACTTCAGCTATATGTGTTCCTAACAAGTTTTTAAGACATAAAGTTTGGAGAGCTATTAATACTGATGAAATAGCTGAGCCAAACACGTTTGCAATTCAAGCTGCTATTGCTGCTTTTAATAATGGCGAAGAGTGGCTTAGTGAAATGCGACAATATGTATATGAAAATAAGCAAATAGTTTCAAAATATTTAAAAGACAACATAAAAGAAGTTTATTTAGTACCTAGCGAAGCAACATATCTTTTGTGGATAGATTGTTCAAAGATAACAGAGAACACATTAGATTTGTGTGATTTCATAAGAAAAGAAACTGGCTTATATGTATCTGATGGAGTTCAATATGGAAAAACAGGTGCTAATTTTATAAGACTAAATATAGCGTGTCCAAAAGAGCGTTTATTAGATGGGTTAAACAGATTTAAAATAGGTATTGAAAAATATATAGAATTAAAAAAGAATTGATATCGGTCTAGTATATCTAGATTAGATATCAATCTTTTTATTATAAATCAAGGCTGTCAGAATCAAGTAAGAAATCAATAATGTTTATTATTAAGTAGCCTTTTTCAGTTTTCCAAGGCTTACCAAAGTCTTGAGTTACAATTATCTTTTTGAAAGAGTCATTTATTTTATCTAATGACTATGTTTCCTGATTCATTTTCTCTTCATTAGGAATTGAAAAAGCTGATTGTATGTAGTATTTATTCATTCCTTTATTACAGACAAAATCAACTTCTAGTTGAATTTGTTTTTGCTTTTTTTTATCTCTAATTGTATGCTCTATAATGCCGACATCAACAGCAAAGCCTCTAATAATTAATTCGTTATAAATTATGTTTTCCATTATATGAGTTTGTTCTTGCTGTCTATAGTTAATTCTGGAGTTTCTTAATCCTATATCTGTAAAGAATATTTAAATGGTGAATTAATATATTTTTTACCTTTTATGTCGTAACGTTCAGCTTGTTCTATTATAAAAGAATCTTTTAACATGTTTATATAATTAGATAAGGTTACATCAGTCACCTTAATTCCGTTTGATTTAAAAGTGTTAGCAAGTTTGGTTGGGTTTGTTAACGAACCAATTGATGATGCAAGGATATTAAATAGAGAATCAATAACTGTATTATTTTTTATATTATTTCTTTCTATAACATCTTTTATGTAAGTGTTATTAATTAAATCTTTTAAATACTTAATTTTTTCTTCATCAGTTTTCTTTAGTATTAAAGAAGGCATACCACCAAACATGCTATATTCATTCCAAACATCAAGTTTATCTTTATTTGCGCATGAAGAATAATATTCGCTAAAAGATAAAGGATAAACTCTTACTTAATCACCTCGTCCTCTAAACTCAGTCAATACATCTGACGATAAGAATTTAGAATTAGATTCAGTTATATATATATCGACATTGTCTAATCGAAGCAATCCATTTAATATTCCGTATAAACGTATTTCGTTGTCATTTTTAATTTCATCATTTTTTATAGCAAATTGGACTTCATCTAACAATATAAAATACATTTCTTTTTTGTTTTTTATTCGTGAATATAAATATTTTGAAAGATTGTCAGGATCCCTATATTTTATATTTTTATCATCATCTAATATTAATGTAATAATATTACTTTCTTTAACTCCAGACTTGATTAAATGATTATAAAATAAGTTAAATAGCAAAAAGCTTTTTACCACATCTTCTTATTCCTGTGATAATTTTTATTAGCCCGTTTTGCTTTTTGTTTATTAATTGATCTAGGTATAATTTTCTATCAATAATAGTGCTCATTTTGTTACCTCAATTTGGCTAAATATAACATGTTAGCTTTTTCCAAAGTGAGATGTTATAAAAATTACTTGTTACTATTTATTTTCTCATTACTTTTGTCAAAATATTTTTTATAACTTCTTTTACAATAATTTGGATGTTTGCATTTTTCGTTATCGCTATAAGAAAAAGAATATTGTCCATTAACTTTCCATCTATTTAATATTCCAGGTTTGATAGCATCTTTGGGGCAGTTAAAAACACAACGCATGCATATCATGCAATTTTCTTTAAAATATACTTTGTTGTTTTTAATTATTATATTTTTAGTTGGACAATTCTTTTCACATAAGCCACAGTGGATACAATTATTGTTTACTTCAAATCCGCTACCAATAATATGTGCACCTGGTTGTTCAATTCTTAAAGCGTTAGAAACAAATTTAGTGCCTAAGCTATATTTTATAACTATTCTTTTTTTATCAAGTATTTCTTTAGCGTCAAGTGGTATTAATTCTAAAATGGTTTTCCACATTTTGTAAGCCATTTTGTCTGAATGTCTAAAAATAATGTTATAAGGCATTAAATAGTGATATTCGTTAAATATAGTTATTCCTTTGTTTTTTAAAATTGAAGTCAATTTATTTGATGAACCATTATTTAACGTTAGTCCTTCTCCAGATGTTTTAACTATATAAGTAGGCAAATCTTCTTTAAAAAAACTTATGTTGTTAAAATAATCTAAAACTATTTTAGGAGCGTTAAAAGCATGTACTGGATAGCCGATTATTAAGATATCTATATCAGTTGGAATATATTCTCCACTTTCAATTTTTATCATTTTAACTTCATTATTTTGTATTTTAAAAAATGATTCAAATTCTTTTAAAACTTTTTCAGTATTGCCAGTACCTGAAAAATAAACTATAGCTATTTTCATTTTGATACCTCTATAAAGTCTTTTAAATCTTGGTCAAATTTATAGACATAGTTTTCATCTTTTGAATGAGAATCGTACCAAAGTTGGGCAATTATTTTATCTTTTTTAGCTAGTCTATCATAATCCCAAATCAAATTTTTATAAGACGAAGTAACCCAGTGACCAGCACCTAAAATTGTATATGGACGAGCTATAAAAGTGTTCCCATCTTGATCTTCCCACATTAGTTTTTTTATATATATCACCTTTACTAAAGGCGTTGGATATTAGTTTTCCTCCGTGGAGCAAAGCAACATTACGTAAGTCTTCAAGAGAAATTTCTGATAGAGGTTTTTCTATATCGTAGCCATAATTTAAGTTGTTTATGGTAACTTGTTTTTTATTTGGTAATTTATATTGCTTCCATGTTTTAGGTATTTTATCAAACTCTTCTGATCCTTTAAAATATGCAACCATCCTAGGTTCATCGTTACGTAAGTACCAATAATATGGAGAACTTGAATCGTTTTTTCTAACTTTATCAATAACAATTTTTTTAAGTAATTTTTTAGGAATGATTCTTCCTAGCTCATAGTACCAATATTTTTTATGCATTTGTTCCCAATAAAAATCAGAACTTTCTGTTTGATAGTGAAACAAGTTTTCTAATACATCACCATCTTTAAACCATACACCATGGAAATTACGTGTTATGGTGTAATTTGGAGCAAAGAAATCTTTAACAGAAGCTCCCATTAATTTGAACCCTTTATCAAATACTTCATAACCTAAAAGTTGGTTTTGTTTTCCGCCACCAATGTTATAAACTTTATTCCAAAAATTTTTATTTAATTTGTGCTCATAGTCTTCGTGTAATAGTTTTGCAATTAATATTCCGCTATCGTGTGCTGTTACCCATTCTAGTGGTGCATCGAATCTAGTGTGAAACATTAGTCCATCCTTCATGTTATCTTTTAACATGTTTGTGTGATACATAGCTGTTTGTCGAAGTATTAAAAATGAATCGATATTTGATTCAAGCACATTAAATTCAGATCTAATTTTAGTTAATGAATATATATCAAAAGGAGTTGGAATGAGTGGGTCACCGACGCGACCATAAGCGTTTGCTAAAGATCTGTTACCATATACTGCTACTGTTGATATGTGAATTAGTTTTGGCTTGCTTGATGAATTTTCACAAGCTTGAATTAAATTTTTAACACCTATTTCATTGCAGTTGATAGCAGCTTTAATATTCTTATCTGAATGTGGAGGTATAACAGCAGCCATGTTTATAACATAATTAGTATTGTTAGTTAATTCTTCAATAGCTTTTGAGCTATTCATATCTCCTAATATATATTCTACTTTTATATTACCTTTTATTTTATTTAAAAGTTTTTGAAGCTTAATTACTTTTTTATTTGATCTAACTAAAAGCTTTATTGATGTTATTTCAGGTAGAGTGCAAAGCTCTTTTAAAACAGCTAAACCCATATTTCCAGTGGATCCAGTAATGCTAACAATCATGTAAGTAAGCCTCCGTACTTATAATTTTAAAATATAGTGATTTAAAAAAGAAGCAAAATATTTTTCTGCGTTTTATTGAACAAGGCATATTACAAATTGACTAGTTTGTCAAATAATCTTTTATATATTTTTAGCACTCAACACTTGACAGTGCTAAAAATATGACTATAATAGTAGCTGTAGTTGGAAATGAGATCCAACTTACAGGAGGTAATTATTATGAAGAATGAACTCAGAGAAAGAAATTATTATGGATTAAGAGATAGCTTGTTTGATAACATCTTCTTCCCATATGAACACAAAGAGAACAACATGATGAAGACCGATGTTAAAGAAAACGAAAACGACTATGAACTTCAAGTAGAAGTGCCTGGAGTTAATAAAGAGAATATCTCTATCGATTATGAAAATGGCTATGTCACTATAGCTGCTAAGACTAATAAATCTAAAGATGAAAAAGATAAAGAAGGCAACTATATTAGACGTGAGCGTTATAGTGGATCCTATTCTAGAAGCTACTATGTAGGCGATGTTGATAGAGAAAGCATCAAAGCTAAACTTGATAATGGCGTATTGTCTATCATTGTTCCAAAAGCTAAAGCTGAAGAACAAAAGAAAGCAATTGCTATTGAGTAACTCATAAATAATAAATAAAAAATGGACTATCGTATAACTAGTTATTCTAGTTTGGACGATAGTCCTTTTTGTATGATAAAGATTAAGATTAATAATAGTTGCCTTTAACTTCAAAGTTATAAAATATAAACTTTATGCACTTAAGTGCAAAAACTTTTGATTTTTAGATTTTTTTGCATTTGAACGAAAAAAATAATAAGTATGTTTTAATGCTATAAATTCATAAATAATACAATTGCATTATTAATAAATTATTAGCGCTGAGCCATATTTAAATTTATTGAGTTTTTTAAAAAAAATGATATTATGAAGCTATAGATGTGGAGGAATTTTTATGAAATTTGTATCGTTATTACTGTTGTCTAGTTCGTTAGTTAGTTCTCAGTTTATTGTTACCGAAAAAGAGCCTAGTTTAAAAGAGAAAAATGCATATTAATATTAGGTGAAATATATGAATAATAAAAAGAAAATTATATTAATAATTCTATCAGTTGTTAATTTAATTATGATGTTTATCCCTATAATTGTGACAAGTAGACCATGTAATCCTGATCCAAGTATTAATAAAGTTACAGTTTACATATCGCTATTTAGTTATTCTTTAGGAGATTTTAATTATCTTATTCAGAAATTTAGTTTATTAAATTTTTTTAGTGTTGTTAAAGATTTGATAATTTATATGGCGTTTGTTTTAAACTTAGTATTTAGTTTACTTTTGTTAAAAAAAGATAAGTTTTTGATAGGTGTAACTATTACATCATTTTTTCAAATAATTGCCTGGCTGTTGTTTTCAATTCCTGGAAGAGCATATATAGGTTTTATACCATTAATTCCAACATTAGTTGTCTTTATTTTAAGCATAATATTTAGAAAAAAAGATAAAGAACTCGTTAGTAATAAATAAGTTTAGATCTTATAATTTAGTTAAGCTTAATATAATAAAATATTGGTAAAAAAATCAGTATTTTTGTCTATTGAATTTTAAAAAATAAGTGATATCATGAAATTATAGATGTGGAGGAATTTTTATGAAATTTGTATCGTTATTACTATTGTCTAGTTCGTTAGTTAGTTCTCAGTTTATTGCTACTGAAAAAGAGTCTAGTTTAAAAGAGAAAATTGCATATTAATGTTGGGTGAAATATATGAATAATAAAAAGAAAATTACATTAATAACATTATCAGCAATAAATTTAATTTTGATATTTATTCCAATGTTTGTATCAGTTAAGCCGTTACCACCTGATGTTCCAACTGTATACGTTTATACATCTTTATTTAATTTATCTTTTAATAGCTTTTTCTGGCTTTTTAATAGTCAAAACTTTAATATTTATTACCTACTTATTGTTATTCTGTTTTTGATAATATATATATCTTTTGCACTAAGCCTTCTTTTCAGTATATTTCTGTTTAAAAAAGAAAAATTAATATTAGGAATTACAATTACTTCAGTTATTGAAATTGCAGCATGGTTGGTTTTTACGATAAAAGTATCAAGAAATCTTCTTGGACTTATTCCGTTAACTTTAACAACATTAGTATTTGTTTTAAGTATAGTATTTATGAACAAAAAATCTAAAGAAAAGAAAGCTATTTGCTAGTAATAAAGAAGCAATTTACGTATTAAATTTGATATTATCGTTTTTTCATTATTATATATGGGCAAATATATGTGTAAAACGAAAAATAGTTCTTGCCAAAATTGCTCTATATAGTATATAATCTTAAAGCATGTTTTCTCGTCACTCATCTGTGGCGGAGAGAAAGGAGAGTTTATATGAAAAAAGGCATCCATCCAGAATATCACCGCTGCAAAGTTACTTGTGTTACCTGCGGTAATGAATTTGAAACAGGCTCTGTACTTAAGGAAATCAGAGTTGATACATGTTCAAAATGCCATTCCTTCTATACCGGTAAACAAGGCTTCACCACAACTGATGGTAGAGTTGACCGCTTCATGAAGAAATACGGATTAAAGAAATAAGTCGCTAAGGCGGCTTTTTTCGTTTAAAGGAGATAACAAAATGGCTAACAAATGTTTTTATATTACAACACCTATTTATTATGCCAGTGCTAACCTTCATATTGGACACGCTTATTGTACTGTTATGACAGATATCATCGCCCGTTATAAAAGAGAACGTGGTTATGATGTATGGTTTTTAACTGGTGCTGATGAACATGGTGAAAAAATTGCACGCAATGCTGAAAAAGCTGGAATGCAACCACAAGAGTTTGTTGATAAAATTGCAGCTAACTTCCATGAAAACTGGTCTAGACTTAAAATTTCTAATAACGATTTTATTAGAACAACAGATCAAAGACATGTTGAAACTGTACAAAAAGCTTTTACCATGCTTCTTGAAAAAGGAGATATTTATTTAGGTAAATATAAAGGTTGGTATTGTACTCCATGTGAATCTTTCTGGACTGAAATGCAAGTTGGTGAAGACCACGTTTGTCCAGATTGTGGTCGCCCAGTTCATGAAGAATCTGAAGATGCATATTTCTTAAACGTTAAGAAATATATTCCACAACTTTTAAAATTTTATGAAGAACATCCAGAGTTTGTTCCTGGTGGAAAACTCAATGAAATGATTAACACATTCATTAAGCCAGGCTTGGATGATTTATGTATTACACGTACTAGCTTTACATGGGGAATTCCTGTTAGAGAAAATCCAAAACATGTCGTTTATGTTTGGATTGACGCTTTATTAAACTACGTATCAGCTCTAGGCTATTTATCTGATGATGATAGCAAGTTTAAGAAATATTGGAGCGAAGGAACAGAAATTGTTCAATTTGCTGGACGTGAGATCAATAGATTCCACACAATCTATTGGCCAATATTATTATTTGCTTTAGGATTAAGAACACCTGATGTCGTTTATATCCATGGATTGTTATTAACAAGAAGTGGAGTAAAACTTTCTAAATCTTTAGGAAATGCTCCTTCACCACTTCCACTTATTGATAGATATGGCTTAGATACTTTACGTTTCTATATGGCAAGAGAAGTTAAACTTGGTGATGATGGAACATTTACTCCAAACCAATTTGTTGAAAGAACTAACATGGACTTAGTCAATAACTATGGTAACTTGATAAATAGAACAGTTTCTATGATTGCTAAGTACTATGGTGGAAAAATTCCTTCATATGCTGAACCAATTATGGATACAACAAAAGAACTTTATGCCGATATTGAAAAAGGTATAGCAGATTACGAAAAGGCATTTGACTCTTATGAAGTTACTAATGCTGCTCGTATTGCTATTGAAATGCTCGATAAAGGTAATAAATATATTGAAGTTCAAGCTCCATGGGCTTTAAGCAAAGGTGGAGAAACAGAAAAGCTTGCTGAAACTATGTATGTTTTAGCAGAAATAATTAGGGTTGGTAGTATTATGTTAAGACCAATTTTAGTTGAAAAGGCTGATGTAACTTTAGGCATGTTAGGTTTACCAGAAGAATTAACAAAATATGATTCTATCCATAACCACACAAGCTTAGGTGGCCTTGAAACTAAAAAAGGTGAACTTTTATTCCCAAGACTTGATAAAGAAGCTGAAGTTGATTATCTTTCTAAGTTAATTGATGGTGAATAATTACTAAAAATATGGCGCTAAGTTTTCTCTTAGCGCTTTTTGATTGTAAATTACTGTAAATAAATTGGATAGAAGGCCTTAAAAACGCGCATAAATTTAAAATAGTTGAATTTAGTCGATTTTTGATGTTTGTTTTAAAATTCATTCTTTGTTACACTTAACGTGTTAAGGCAAAATTGTCTTCATTCTGCATTTTAGGAGGAAAAGACTAAGCAGATAGTCGAAAAACAATGAAGAAAGGAATGTTAGCTCTTCTTATCACACCAATGGTTTTATTATCATTAGTAGGATGTGGTGGTCAAAAAGGAGATTCAACAAGTAGTAGCACAAGCTCAAGTCCAGTTAGTAGCAGTGTTAGCACACCAGTAAGTAGTAGTACTTCTGTCGCTGCAGTTGAAATGGGTGTAGGTGATGCTCTTAAAGCTGCTGTTGGAACAAAAGTCTCAGTTTCAGGAAGAGTATTAGCAGTTACACAACAACACTTAGTTATCGGTGATACAACAGGTATCATGTTAGCTTATTTAGGTGCTGATTATACAATTACAAATTCAGTTGATGATCACGTTAAAATTGAAGGTGTTTTAACATCTTTTAACAATCGCAATCAATTCGACAGTACTTGCACTATTGAAACTTTAACAACTGATGCTCCAGTTGTCGATAAAACAGTTACTCCATGGGGTGTTACAGAAGTAGATAAGTTTGTTGCTGATGGTACTGGCTATGGTTCCTTAGTTTCTATTACGGGTGTAGTTACAGTCACTTCAACAGGTTATTATAATCTTACACTTGTTGGAACATCTAACGTTATTTCATTAGCCTATCTTCATAGTTCTCTCGCTGAAAAGATTACTTCTGGTTCAACATATACAATTACCGGCTATGCTATAAACACTTCAGGTAAAACAACAACTTATGTAAATATTTATACAACTGATGTAGTTGAAGCTACACCAGTAGATCCAGGTGAAGATAAAGTTCTTACAGTTAGTGAAGCTTTAGCTGCTGGTGCAAATGCTTCAGTTAGAGTTGACGCTAAGGTTGTTTATGTCTCTTCTAAATCTTTCTTAATAGGTGATTCAACAGGTAAGATGGTTGTTTGGTTAAATAAAGCTCCATCTGTTTCAGTTGGTGATCACGTTCAAGTTTCTGGCGTTTTAGCTGAAAGATATGGAAACTTACAATTTGGTGATAAAGCAACATATGAAATAGTTACAGGCGAAGCACCAGATGTTGGTGAAGATGCAGTTGTTGCTTGGGATGCAGCTAAAGTTGATGAATTTGTCGCTAAAGCTGAAAAAGAAAGAGGCCTTGGTTACCATGTTTCACTTACAGGTAAATTAGATATTACTCAATCTGGAACAAATACAAATTACAACTTATCCTTAGATGGTACAGAAAACAAAATTTCTATGAACTATATGCCAGCTGATATCGCTGCAAATTTTGAAACAAATAAGAATTATACAGTTACTGGTTATGTTACAGATGTCTCTGTTAGCTCAGTTACAAACTACCTCAATATCTTAGTTGAAAGCGGTGAAGAAGTTGCTTATTCAGCAGTTGAATCAATTAGTATTGCTGAAGATAGTAAGACTCTTGTTGTTGGTTCTTCTGCAGTTATTGAAGCTAAAGTTCTTCCTGTTATGGCTGATGGTTCTGTTACTTGGGAATCATTAAATCCAGATATTGTTTCAGTTGAAGATGGTGTTGTTAAAGCTATTAAAGCTGGTACAGCTACAGTTAAAGCAACATCAGTTGGCTTAACAAGTGCATCAGTAACTGTTTCTGACACAATTGAAATTACAGTTAGCGATGCATTAGCTACACAATCTGAAACATATACATGGGTCACTTCAGATCCTAAATTAGAAGCTAAAGAAGATGGTGTTTATGCTATTGGCATGGATCACTTCGAGCTTTTATGGTTGCCTTCAACAACAGCAACAAATATTGCTACTGCTGAAATGAGACTTTATAAGAACGCAACATTGAAGATTTCTTCTAAAGCAGGTGAAAAGATTGCTAAGATTGTTATTCACACAACAGGTGCTGCTCAATACACAGTTTCTTGTGTTGCATCAGGTTTAGCATTAGATGGTTCTAAAATCAGTACTATCGTTGAAGATATGGATAAATCAGCTAAAACATTAACTTACGATGTCGCTGGTGCTGGTTATGCATCATCTGTTTCAATCAAGACTGCTAATGGTCAAATTAGAATTAGTTCTATCGAAGTTTTCTACGCTTAATTAATAAATATATAATATATGTCCCCATCTTTTGATGGGGATTTTTGTTTGGTTATATTTTTGAACATTTTTAAACTAAAACGTCTTGAATAATATATAAAATTCGGGACAAATTGGTATATGGTTTTGAATATTAAAGTTATTAGTTTAATGTGACATTCATATATTATAAAGAAATTTAAATATGTAAAATAAAAGCTTTATTATCTATTATAAATTCAATATATTGTTATTTTGTGCAAAATTTGATATATTTTTAGTGTTAGGTATGCGTACCTAATAAGCAGGGGAAACAATGGATACTAGTTTGACTTTCTTAAATTCTATCGTATGCTATGTTTTTATTAAAGATCATTCAATGACCACTTTTTTAACCTCTAAATCAATTTTGATGAATTTTTAACAGCACTTCATGTGCTGTTTTTTATTTATCTAGAAAACGCAAATCAGGTATATAAGGAGAAATAGAGCTTGCCTGAGGCTCGAAAAATTAAATGAAAGCAAGAAAATTATTAGTCGCTTTACTTACACCAGTTTTAGCTTTAACTGTCGCTTCTTGTGGCGGCAAAGGTGATTCTACAACATCAAGTTCACAAGCACCAGCTACATCAAGTAATGCTAATCCAGCTTCAAGTACTACTTCAATAACAAATAATGTTGAAACAATTACAATCAGTGCTGCACTCGCCTCAACTGCTGGAACTAAAGTTACAGTTGATGCAAGGGTTTTAGCAGTTACAACTCAACACCTTTTACTTGGTGATTCAACAGGCAAAATTGTTGTTTTCTTAGGAAATAGATCTGGTAATACTAATAAAGTTGGTGATCACCTTCAAGTTACAGGTGCTCTTGAAGATCGAAACGGTATTAATCAATTTGGAACCACAGCTACTATTAAAACATTGACAACAGCTGCTCCAGAAGTTAGTGAAACAGTAGTTGAATGGACAGCTACAGAAGTTGATGCTTTTGTTGATAAACAAACTTATGGAGCATATATCACCGTAAGTGGTAGCTTAGCTATTTCAGGTAACTACTACAACTTAACAGTTGAAGGGGCTTCTAAAGGTGTTGTTTCTTTGGCTTATTTAAATAGTTCACTTAGATCTAAAGTTTCTAGTGGAAAGAGCTATAAGATTACTGGTTATGCAGTGTATTTATCAGGAGGTAAATTTGTTAATGTTTTCACAACAGCTGTTGAAGAAATTACTTCTGGTGGTGATACTGGTGGCGATACTGGCGGTAATGTTGAAACTCCAGTTGAAGGAACAAAAGAAACATTTACATGGGCAGCTGACACTGGAAAACTTGATAGCAATGTTTTAACATTCAGTTCAGATAACTTTAACTTCACACTCGATAAAGCAGGCTCTAATACAGATACAGTTAATAAATATAAAGAACTTAGATTCTATGCAGGTGCTACTTTAACAATTGCTGGTAAAGCAGGACAATCAATAAAGAGTGTTGTCTTTAATACAGCTTTTGCTGATAAAACGGCATCATGCGCTCCATCTGCTGCTACAACAAAAGACGGTGCTGCAGATGTATCTAAAGTTAAAGAAACAGTTGATACAACAAATTTAGTTGTCTCTTATACATTTGTTGATCTTGGTGGTGTCACTTCTGTTACATTCACAGCTTCTAATCAACTTAAAATTAGCTCTATTGTCATTACATACGGCGAATAATTAATAATAAAGTTTATCTTTGAACAAAAAGGCGTAACTACATATTGTGGTCACGCTTTTTTAAATATTTTAATTTGTAAATGCATTGTAAAACTTTATTGATTAAAGGACAAAGTAACCGATTACAAATTAAATATTATAAATTTATTCAAAATTTATCTAAATTTTGTTCACATTTTGTTGTTAAATTAGTCTCTCTTTGATATTATTTTAATAAGGAAGATATTAAATTCTTCCACTGCATATATATCGGAGGGAAAAATGAGTTCTGATACTATATCTATTCTAAATCCAATCGTAAAGTCATGTGATTTGGGAAATAGTATTTTTAGTCTCACTTTTTCAGCCAATAATTATATGCATTTTAATAGAAAGGCTGTTTTATCAGCTTTATTGATCGGATAATGTAAGGCGGCTTTTTGCCGTCTTTTTCATTATTTTGTTCAAATCAGGTAATTTAAAAGGAGAAAAAGGAGCTTACCTGAGGCTCTAACGCAAATGAACAAGAACAAAAAGTTATTAGTTTTATTGCTTGCACCTGTTTTAGCACTTAGCTTAGCTGCATGTAACAACAATAACAACACAAGTAGTACAACAAGCAGTAGTACATCTACAAGTTCTAGTACTAACACAAGTAGTACAACCACCCCATCTTCTACAACAACAATCAGCTCTAGTACAAGCACATCAACAACTACTCCAGATTCTTCAAGTAGCAGTTCTACAACACAAGGTAATTTATTAGATGAAATTACAGGCACAGCTGATGAAAGATATGCCACATATAAAGCTACAGCTAATGGTGCTGTTGCAACAGCTTATGCAGAATTAGTCGCTGTTGAAACATTCACACCAAACAACAATAGCAACCTCTATTTTATGGATGGAACACATGCTATTAAAGCTATCAATGTTAACGATTATAATGTTGTTCAACAATTAGAAGTTGGTAAAGTTTATAAAGTTGTCGGCGTTTATGATCAAGCAAAGAATAGACTTAATGGTAAAGACCAAGCTGTCACATTCGAATTAGTCGAAGGCGGCGAAACAAAAGTTCAAGCAGTTAAGACAAACCTTGACCTTGCTGCTGCAACAACAGAAAATGTTGACACAGTTGCTTATTCAACAACAGGTGTTGTTACAGATGTTATTAATGGTACAACAAAGAGTATAAAAGTTGAAATTGCTGGAAAAACATACACAGTTCAAACAAGAGGCGCAAATGCTGATGCAGTTAATGAAGTCTTAATGTCAGCTTCCAATAATCAAAAAGTTAACATCAAGTCCGCTGTTGTTTATAAAGTTGATACTCTTAACGTTTTAAATGCTGCTGATATTGAATTTACAACTCCAGATACACCAGACGTTCCAGATGTTCCAACCAAATATAAAGGTACAATTGGTGCTGCAACACAAGACGGTTTAACAGTTGGTTCTGTCAGTGCTGAAAAGACACTTACATATACAGTCGAAGGTGACAAAGTCACAGTTGGTGGAACTGATGAACTCGTCGCTTATGTTAAAGCTGATGAAGCTACTGGTGTTACAGCTGGTAACTATATCGGTGTTAAGATTACAGCTCCAGCAGATTTAGATGCTTCTTTAAATCCAATTGTTGTCTTTAATTCACAACAATTAACATGGACTGATATTGCATCAGAAGGCTCTGCTGAACTTAAATTTGAAGTCACAAGTATTACAAGTACATATACAATTTCTGTTTATTGGGAAGGTTCATTAGAAAAAGCTGCTCAAGTTTTCACAGTTGAATTTGCTACAGGAACAGCTTTACAAGAAAAAGAAATTACAATTGTCGATTCTACAATTAGTGAACTCTTAAAGAAAGACGGCTCCAAAATGTGGACAGATAGAGAACAACTTTATAGAGTTGAAGCAGTCGTTTCAGAAATTACAAATACTACAATGGGTAATGGTAAAGTAATGGATCCAGCCACAGGTGAAGAAATTACTTTATATGGACTTTGTGATTCTGTTGAAGTATTTGATAATGCAACATTAAAATTCTCAAATAATAAGACATTCTCTTCTTTAAACCTTGTTAAGGGTGACAAAGTTACACTTGTTGTTCAATATTTAGTTTATGGTTATTCAGCACCATATACTCAAGAAGTTCAAGGCTATCTTGAAGAAAAAGTTGCTGGTGTTAATGATGTTAAATATACAGTTGCTGTCACAGCTGATGCTGAAAAAGGTACAGTTGAATTAGACAAGACTCAAGTTGCTTTAGGCGAAACAGCCGTTGCTACTGTTACAGCTAAAGAAGGCTGGGCAGCTGCTAAAGTTGAATTCAATGGTGTCAAATTAACACCAAATGCTGAAGGTAAATACGAATTTACTGGTGCTATTTACACAAATAGCTTAGTTGTTGAATTTGCAGAAGATCTCCAATACGACATTACAATCAACACTCCAGAAAATGGTACAGCTGAACTTAGTGCTACAAAAGCTAAGATTGGTACTGAAATCACTATTACAGTTTCACCAGCTGAAGGTTATAAAGTTGACTATGTAAAAGTTAACGGAGAAAGGATTAGAGCAGTTGATGGAGCATATAAATTTATACTTAGTGGAACAACAAGTGTTGAAGTTGCATTCATGGATGCTAATACATTAAGGAGTTCAGCATATGTTATTTGTGCTGATAAGTATTCAAATGTCAGTGGACCATTCCCATCATCTATCTCAGAGCTCTTAGATAGTGGCGAGGATATTGTTACAAGTGTTTCTGCAACAGGTTCTGTCGCTTATAAATCTGGCGATGCATTGAAGTTTGGTTCTAGTAGTAAGCCAAATACAACATTTGTAATTAATCTTTCTCAAAAAGTTACATCTATTATAATTCGTGCAACTGCTTGGAAAGGTAGCACATCAACATTAACAATTGATGGCTCAGTTGAATCTTCAGTTACAACATCTCAAGGAACTGGTGATTCTTCAGGATATGCTGATTACACATTCACATTTGCTGAAGGTGTTGATACAATTACAGTTAGTGCAGCAGGAAGATATTTGATCTCTGGCCTTACGTTCCTCTACGCTTAATCATCAAGCAATAAATAAAAATTAATTAATCCCCTGTGCTAAAACACAGGGGATTATTGTTCTATAAGGAGTTTCAAATAAAAATGAAAAGTAAGATTAAAGTAGTTTCTATTTTAGCTTTATTGACTATAAGTTTAGTTTCATGTGGAAAAAGTAATGAACCTATTAGCTCTTCTAGTAGTTCTTCTATAATTAGTTCTTCCACTATATACTGTGGTAATGTTTCTACTTCTTCTTCAAGTAGTGAAGTAATCTCTTCATCTACATCAATTAGTTCTTCTACTGAAGATTTATCTTCTTCCACTGGTGAAAACTTACTAGATTATATTACTGGTACACCAGAGACACGTAGAGAAGCATATATGGCAACAGAAGATATGTATATGAATACTTTTTGGGGCGTATTTGAAAAAATAGAATCTTATGGATACAGTTATAATTTATATTTTATGGATGGCTCTATCGGATACAGAGTTAAAAATGTAAAAGATCCTAATGTGGTATCTTCTTTAGAAATTGGTAAAGTTTATGAAGTAACTGGTGATGTTGATACTTCTGTCTCTAGTAATCCAAGTACTAGTGGAAAAGAAAATGATGTTATTTTTAGACTTGTTGAAAATGGTGAATCTAAGATACAAAGTAAACCTATTAATTTAGGAAATACTAGTGTTACAAATTCAGATCAATTCTCATTAACTTATTTCGATACAGGCGTTATAAAAACTGCAGGTGATAAACCAACTGTAACTGTTAATAATGTTGACTATATTTTAACTAGTAGCGGTGGTACAACAGAAGAAAGTTCTGTTTTCTCACTTTTAAGCTCTTTAACTGTCGGTCAAAACGTTAAATTAAAACAAGGCGTTTTGGACAAAGATGGTAAGATCAAAGTTATTAGTGTCACAGATATAGAAGTTGTTGAATAAAAATATGCCTAGTAAACTATGTTGTTATAGTATATTAGGCATTTTTATATAGAAAACTATTCGTTTATAGGAGGTGTAGATTTTGTTTTTTCTTCGTTATAATCAACGTCGAGATTTTCAATATATGCTCCGTGCAAATATTGTTTAACTAATTCATTTGCATCTCCGTCAGCGTTTATAAAAGCTTGCATTGAGTATGGACCAAAGGCGTCTGTTTCATAATCATCTAAAGTTTTAATAAATAAAATTTCAGTATTTTCGCTTTTTAAAAAGCTAATTTTTTCTGAGAGTATTTGTCTACTTACTTCTTTAGTATAAGTGTTGATTATTTGCTTATCTAACACATCGTACATTTTAAACTTATCAGTATCTTCAATTGAATAGGCAATATCATTATTGTTTGTTAATGCAACTGCAATTATCATATCTTATTTTTCCTTTCGAGTTTAGTTTGTTCGAAAGGATATTTTTTATACATTTTATAAGTAGTTTCTTTTTATTCTTTCATTTAAAGAACAACATAGTTCATAAGGAATAACATCGTATGCTTTTGACATATCTTCTACTGTTAAATTTTTACCTATTAATTCGACAATTTGTCCAACTTTAAATTCTTTTTTTGAAAACATTATCGTATGGTCCATCATGGTGTTTCCGACCTTTATTAAAATATTACCAGCCAGATATCCAATAGTATTTCTAGATCTCATAAACCCATCTTTATAGCCTATAGGTAATAGATATATATAGCCGTCATCTGGAACTAGACTTGTTGTTCCGTAACCTATATTTTCATCTTTATGAACCTTTTTAACACTCCAAATAGGAGCTAACAACTCTATTGCTGGTTCGGTTGTTATTATTTTGTTTTTATATAGTCCATATAAACTTCCCCCTACCCTTATTACATTTGTGAAATCATCAGAGTAATCAAGTGCTGAACTTGATCCAGTGTGAACTATTAATTTTTTAAAAGAAGAGAATTTTATTAATTGTTCTTTAAATAATTTGTTTTCTTTTTCTATGTTAGTAGGATCAGAGTGGTGTGTATAAATTCCTTTAAGATTTAAGTGCCCTTTTTTAATTATTTCTATTGCTTTATCTACTTCATTTATTTCTATACCATCTCTGTTTAAACCTGTATTTATATTTAAATGAATAGGTAAATTTAAGTGCTTAGAGGCTAGTTCGTTTAACTTTTCTAAAGAGTGTATAGCTAAATTTAGTTTTAAATTCATGGCTAACTTATATTCGTTAGTATTCTCTAATAACAATATTTGATTAAAAACCAAAGATTTTCTAATCATCATAGCTTCTTCGATAGTAGCTACGACAAACGATGGAGAATTAAGATTAGAGAAAAGCTTAGCTATTTCTGAAATTCCGTATCCATAAGCATTAGCTTTTAAGACAATAAAAAGCTTTTTATTGTCTATGACTTTCTTTATCAAATTATAGTTATCAATTAAAGTATTTTTATAGATATTAATATATGCTCTCACTAAATCACCTTATATTAGTGTATGCATATATGCAAATAAAAAAACCGTTAGAATCTAACGGTTTGTAATAACTTAACAAAAGCGTCGTAGGCTTTATCTTCGTCTTCGCCTTCGATTTCGATTGTGAATGCTTCGCCTTCGTTTACGACTGTGGCCATAACATCCATAATGGATTTTAAATCAGCCTTATCGTTTGAGGTTGAAGTTATCATTGTTATATTTGATTTGTAGAGATTGGCTTCTTCAACTAAATCAGCACCATGTCTAGAAGTTAGACCATTAGGATTGGTTATTTTTACTTCGAGTGTTCTCATTATAAGGCCTCCTTATTACACATATATAAATTTTAATTTATATTAATTGTAAAATCAACGAAAATATAAGCGCTTAACTAATTATTTTTTTATAAAAATTAAATTAGCCGTGTAATCCACGGGTTTGACGATCCATATCTTCGACGACAATATCGTATATTTCACCGAGCGATGCGCAGTATTCTAATACTTTCCAAGGTGTGTTTGTATGAAAATGAATTTTAATTAATTCATCGTCACCGACGGCTAATAAGCAATCACCTTCAATGTTTTTGGTGATATATTCACTTATTTCGTCTTCTGAAAGGTTTTCGCCTTCAATAAGCAATTGAGTATCGTATCTATATTCTGTCATAATTCTTTCCTCGTACTTTTATTTTAGCACGTATGGAATGTTTGATAAAGTAGGAAAAATTAAGGCTTTATTATAAGAATATCTTATGCACTTATAAATAAAATGTTATGAAATTTATTTTTTATAATTTTTTAGTTTCTAAAACTGCAAAAAAAGTAGAAAAATGATACTAAAATCTACTATTTGCTATTTAAGGCTATATTTTAGTTTGTTATAATATAAACAATAAGGGTTAAATTTATGGATATATACTTTAGTATATATTTTTAATAACTCTTGTTAGTAAAGGGGAACTTAATGCCACACGTAAAAAAAGCGATCATCCCAGCTGCAGGTTTGGGAACTAGATTCCTACCAGCAACTAAATCGATGCCTAAAGAAATGCTTCCTATCGTCGATACACCAACTATACAGTTTATCGTTGAAGAAGCTGTTAAATCAGGCGTCGAAGAAATTCTTATTATTACTAATTCAAACAAGCACATTATGGAAAACCATTTTGATGTTAATTACGAATTAGAGATGAGACTTAAAGAAGCAGGTAAAGACGATTTAGTTAGTGAAATTAGACAAGTTGCTAGTTTAGCTAACATTCACTACGTAAGACAAAAAGAACCAAAAGGCTTAGGAAACGCTATATTATGTGCACGTACCTTCGTTGGAAACGAACCGTTTGCTATTTTATTAGGTGATGACTTAGTAGTAAACGAAGGAAAACCAGCTTTACTTCAATTAGTAGATGCATTTAATTTAAAAAATACTTCTATTATTGGAGTTCAAAAAGTTGAGCATAAAGACGTTTATAAGTATGGTATTGTTACTCCTTCAAGAGAAGTCAAAGAAGATAAAAGACTTTTCAAGATTGTTGACATGGTTGAAAAACCAGCTGTTAACAAAGCACCAAGCGACTTTGCTGTTTTAGGAAGATACATCCTTACACCAGAGATATTCGATATATTAGAAAACACCGAACCAGGTGTCAATGGTGAGATTCAATTAACTGATGCTATTAGAGAGCTAATGAATCACCAAGCTATGTACGCTTGCGATTTTGCTGGCACAAGATATGATGTCGGCGATAAATATGGGTATGTTAAAGCCACTATTGATTTTGCTTTAAAAAGAGCCGATACAGGCCAAAAAGTAAGAGATTATATCAAAGAGTTGGCTAAATTATACTCATAAACACTAGAGTTTGTTTGTTTCTTGTTTTATAATAAATGAGTTTTGGAGGAAACTATGGATAACACTAAGAAATCTTTTCTTTCGGTCGATGGTAACACTGCTGCTGCATTAGCTAGCTACAACTTCACAGAAGTTGCTGCCATTTACCCAATCACACCATCATCCCCGATGGCTGAACTTGTCGATGTCTATGCATCACAAGGCAAGAAGAACGCCTTTGGCACAGAAGTCAAAGTTTGCGAACTTCAAAGTGAGGCTGGCGCCTCTGGTGCCGTTCACGGCGCATTACAAGGTGGCGCTCTTGCCACAACATACACCGCATCTCAAGGTTTACTCTTGATGATCCCAAACATTTATAAATGGGTCGGTGAATTACTTCCAGCAGTTGTACACGTCGCTGCTAGATCATTAGCTACAAGATCACTTTCAATTTTCGGTGATCACCAAGACGTTTATGCAGTCCGTCAAACTGGTGCTTGCATGCTTTGCTCACATTCTGTTCAAGAAATTGCAGATCTTGCACCAATGGCACATTTAGTTGCAATTGAAGCTTCTACCCCTGTCATTCACTTCTTTGATGGTTTCAGAACATCACATGAAATTCAAAACGTTGAATTCCAAGATGACGCTGAATGGAATAAACTTCTCGATAGAGACGCAGTTGAAGCTTTCCGTAAGAAGGCTTTAAACCCACATGGACACGCTGTTACTAGAGGCGGTGCTGAAAACGACGATATTTATTTCCAAGGTCGTGAAGCTCAAAACCTCCACGAAGCACACATTGTTGATGTTGCATGTGAATATTTTGAAAAAGTTAGCAAACTCACAGGTCGTCACTATGCTCCATTTACATACTATGGTGCACCAGATGCTGATAGAGTAATCATTGCTATGGGTTCTGTTACAGAAACAGCTATTGAAGTTGTTGATGAAATGAACGCTCATGGAGCTAAAGTTGGTCTTGTTAAAGTTCACCTTTATCGTCCATTCTCAAATAAACACCTCGTTGATGTCATTCCAGCTACAGTTAAGAAAGTCGCTGTCTTAGATAGAACTAAGGAACCAGGTGCTAACGGCGAACCTTTATACCTCGATGTCGTTGCTGCCTTTGCACAAGAAGGCCGTAAATTTGATGTCGTCTTAGGTGGTCGTTATGGTCTTTCAAGTAAAGATACACAACCAAAGCACGTTAAAGCTGTCTATGACTTCTTAGATGCTGATAAGCACTGGGATTCATTCACAGTCGGTATTAACGATGATGTCACACACTTAAGTGTCCCAGTTGATGATAGCTTTAAAGTTAAGGCTGACTACACATCATGCTTATTCTATGGTTTAGGCTCTGATGGTACAGTTTCAGCTAACAAATCATCCATTAAGATCATCGGTGATGCTACACACCAATATGCACAAGCTTACTTCGCTTATGACTCAAGAAAAGCTGGTGGTGTCACACGTTCACACTTAAGATTTGGTCACAGCCCAATCCACTCAACATACTACATCGAAGATGCAGACTTCATCAGCTGCTCACTCGATAGCTATATCGTTAAGTTCGATATGTTAAAGAACTTAAAGAATGGTGGTACATTCTTACTCAATACTGATATGACCGATGAACAACTCATCGCCAGTATGCCAAACCGTATGAAGAAGCAATTAGCTGACAAGCACGCTAAGTTCTATGTCATCGATGCTAACAAGATTGCTGCTGAAATCGGTATGGGACGTCATACAAATACAACATTGCAAGCTTCATTCTTCTATCTTAACCAAGGCATTATGCCATATGAAGAAGCTCAATCTTGGATGAAGAAATTCGCTGAAAAGAGCTATAAGAAGAAGGGTGACGATGTCGTTAAGATGAACTGGAACGCTATCGATGCCGGTGCTGAAGGCTTAAGAGAAGTTACAGTTGATCCAGCTTGGTCTGATCTCACAGTTAACACTGTTAAGAAATCTGATGAAGATGACTACTTCACAAACTACGTCGAAGTTATTGGTAGCTTAGACGGTTATGATTTACCAGTCAGTAAGTTCATGGAATACGAACTCTTAGATGGTACAATGAGAAACAACGTAACATTCAAAGAAGCTCGTTCTATTGCTGACCGTGTCCCACACTGGATTAAGGAAAACTGTATCCAATGTAACCAATGTGCATTTGTCTGTCCACACGCTACAATTAGACCATTTGCTCTTTCTGATGATGAAGTCAATATGCTTCCAGAAAACGAAAGAGAAGATGTCTTACCATTAATGGGCGGTGCAAACTGCAAGGGACTCAAGTTCCGTATTCAAGTTAGCCCACGTAACTGTGTTGGTTGTGGTGTCTGTGTTACACAATGTCCAGGCAAGGCTGGAAAGAAAGCTCTTGTCATGGAAGAAGCTAAGACACAATTCGAACACGAAGAAGCTGCTAGAATCCTCTACAAAGAAATTACTCCAAGAACAGACCTCTTCCCAACAACAATGGTCAAGGGTGCTGCTTTCTTACCACCATATCAAGAAGTCTCAGGCGCTTGCGCTGGTTGTGGTGAAACTCCATACTATAGACTCGTTTCACAATTATTTGGACGTGATATGTTAGTTGCTAATGCAACAGGTTGTTCTTCAATTTATAACGGTTCAACCCCATTAACAGCATTCGTTACAGATAAGAATGGGGAAGGTGTCGCTTGGGCTAACTCCTTATTCGAAGATAACGCTGAATTCGGCTTCGGTATGAGAGTTGCAACAGACTTCAAACTTGATCAAATCGTCGGTATCATGACTGCAAATAGAGAAGGTTGTGAACCAGAATTACAAGCTTTAATTGATGATTACATTGCTAACATTAAAGATAAAGCTCACATCCGTACAATCCTCAATCCATTAGTTGCTGCTATTGAAGCAAGTGCTAACGAAGGAATTAAGGCTGTCCTCGAACACAAAGCTGACTTACTCGATAAGTCAGTTTGGATCGTCGGTGGTGATGGTTGGTCCTACGATATTGGTTACGGTGGCTTAGATCACGTCTTAGCTAACGAAGAAGACGTTAACGTTATGGTTCTCGATACAGAAGTTTACTCCAACACTGGTGGTCAATCTTCTAAATCAAGCCAAACAGGTTCTATTGCTAAATTCACAGCTTCAGGTAAGAAGACTGCAAAGAAGAACTTAGCTCTTATGGCTATGGCTTATGGCCACGTCTATGTTGCTCAAGTCTCCTTAGGTGCAAACCCAATGGCAGCTCTCAAAGCCTTCAAAGAAGCTGAAAGCTACAATGGTCCATCCTTAGTAATTTGCTATGCTCCATGCCAAGCTCATGGTATCAAGGGCGGATTACAAAATGCTCAAATCGTTGAAAAAGAAGCAGTCGAATGTGGTTACTTCCCAATCTTCAGATTTGACCCAAGACTTGCTGCTGAAGGCAAGAACCCACTCACAATGGATTGCAAAGAACCTAACTTCGATAAGTTCAACGAATTCGTTATGCGTGAAACAAGATACTCACAACTTCCAAGAGTCAACCCAGAACATGCTGAAGAACTCTTACTCAAGTCCCGTAAGTATGCTGAAATGAGATATAGATCCATCTTAAAGATGGGTGACTAATTCTCACTTTAAATAATTAAATATAGACTGTTGAATAACCTATAGATTTAGGCTACGCAACAGTCTTTTTAATTACTATAGTTTGTTTTATAAAAAGACGCCAAAATGATAATTAAAAGAGACTTGTATTTAAATAAATTGATCAGTAGAAAAAATAATGGCTTAATAAAAGTGATTACAGGTATTAGACGATCTGGTAAATCATTTCTATTATTTAACTTGTTTAAAAATTACTTAATAAATGAAGGCGTTAGAGAAGATCATATAATTGAATTGAATTTTGATGAATTTGATAATATTAAATACTGTGACCCTGATAATGCTTCTCCATATTTAAAAGGCAAAATTGTTGATGCTGATATGTATTATTTTTTATTAGATGAAATACAATTACTTAATTGCTTTGAATCTGTTTTAAATGGGTTGTTAAGATATAATAACGTAGATATATATGTAACTGGAAGTAATGCTAAGTTTTTATCTAAAGATGTTATTACTGAATTTAGAGGAAGAAGAGATCAAGTTCATGTCTATCCTCTTTCTTTTAGCGAATTTTATGAAGCTAAAAATATAGACAAATATGATTCTTTAGATGAATATTTAACTTTTGGTGGAATACCACTTATTATTTCTATGAATACTCATGAATCAACAATATCTTTTTTAAAAAAATTATTTGTTGAAACATATATTAAAGATATTGTTGATAGAAATAATTTGTCTGAAACTGAAGAAATGCAAAAACTTGTAAATATAATTGCTTCTTCTATAGGTTCGTTAACAAATCCCAATAAATTATCTAATTATTTTAAGAGTATAAAAAGAATTAATATTTCGGCACCTACAATTAATAAATATTTGGACTACTTAATAGACTCTTTTTTAATTGAAAGAACTATTAAATATAATGTTAAAGGAAAAAAGTATATTGACACACCGTGCAAATATTATTTTTCTGATTTAGGAATTAGAAACGCCTCTATAAACTTTCGTCAAAATGAAAAGACTCATTTAATGGAGAATTTGATTTATAACGAATTATTGATAAGAGGATATAATGTTGATGTTGGTGAAGTTTCAATTGTAACAAGAAATAAAAAAAACAAGAAAGAAAAAATTTAGAAGTTGATTTTGTTTGTAATTTAGCTGATAAAAGAATATATGTTCAATCAGCAAATTATTTAAATAGCGAAGAAAAATATATACAAGAATCTCGTTCACTTATCAATATTCCAGATAATTTTAAAAAGATAATAATTACATACGATTCAACTCGTACACATTACACTGAAGATGGAATTTTAATTGTTAATATCTTTGATTTCCTATTAAATAAAAATTCTTTAGATTATTAAAAATAACGTATTTATTATTATGTATTACTAATAATAACTTATGTAGTAATATGAAAAAAGAATGTGGTAATTTAATTGATTATGTGAAAGATTATTCTAATAAAGACTTTTGTGATAAAGAATTTTCTTTAGAAGACGCTGTAGTGTTTGCTTCTTTAGCGTATTTATATTTTGAAAGAATAAATAAAAAAACATCAATATTTATTAAAGACATATTAGAATATATTGATTTAATTAATAAAGGTGCTATAGAACAAAAGAGAAATCCAAGATTAATCAGATATATTTCTAAGTCAAAAAGATTTAAGAATATAAAAGTGTGCTATGGAAAAGGAAAAGAAAATAGAAAAGACAATTTTCAATTTGGTGCAGTTACTTTTTGTCTTCCTAACAAATTAAACATCATTGCTTTTCGTGGTACGTCTTTAGATATTTCAGGCTGGATAGAAAATTTGAATATGAGCGTTGATAATAAGACTAGATGTCAAATGCTTGGAGCTGAATATGTTAAAAAGGTAATGAAAAAAATAGATGGCAACTTTATTATTTTAGGACACTCTAAAGGTGGAAATACTTCAATATATGCTAGTATGAATCAAAGTAGATACTTTAAAGATAGAATAATAAAAGTATATGATTTAGATGGGCCTGGATTTAAAGATAATGTTTATAAATTGAAGAAGTTTAAAAGCATAGAAGAAAAAGTTACACGTGTTGTCATTAAAGATGATATTGTTGGATGTTTATTAAATACTTATCAACATTATTTGGTGATCGATTGCTTCCTTTTTTCGTTTATGGCTCACGACTTATATAATTGGAAATTTGAAAGTGGAAAACTAAAGATTGTCGACAGCGTTAATAGTAAAACACAAAGAAGAAACAAAAGAATAAATAATTGGATAAGTTCTTTGTCTAAGAGCGAAAAAGTAGAGCTAATTCAATTTATAAATGATGTAACTTTAAGTAATAACGAAAATACATTTAAAGAAATTCTAGTTAATCCATTAGAGTTTATTAGAGTTTTAAACTATATTAAAAATCATGAAAGTTATGAGAAAAGAATGAAATATAAAGAAATTGTTAAGAACCTTATAAATGACAATAAACACCAATAAATTTATATGTATGTTTTATATTAATATCATAGTATAATTAATTGAAATAGGAGATAGAGTACTATGAAAAACTTCTTTACTAAATTTAAGTCTGTAATAGTAGATTTTGGCAAAGGCATATGTATTGGTATAGCTGCTATTGTTCCTGGTGTTTCAGGTGGAACATTAGCTGTCTTATTAAAAGTATATGACAAAATGATTGAAGCTATTGGTAATATATTTAAACACTTCAAAAAATCATTTAAAACTCTTTTACCAATAGGCTTAGGTGTTTTATTCGGTATATTGGCATTAGTGTTCCCTTTAAAATATGCTAAACAATATGTTCCACTTCCACTAGTTTCTTTGTTCGTAGGATTTATTATTGGTGGACTTCCTGGTTTATTTGATAAGGTTAATAGAAAACCAAATGTCAGTGGTTGTATATCCGCTTTAATCGCTTTAGCTATTGTTATAGGAATATGTTTCATTCCAACAGGCGGTAACTTTGATATTGCTAATATGAATTGGACAGGTTACTTACTATTCTTTGTCGTTGGCGTTGTTGGCTCTTGTGCTTTAGTTGTTCCAGGTATTTCTGGATCTATGTTGCTTCTAATTTTAGGATTTTGGGATCCAATTATTGAAGTTGCTTCACAACTTATGAAATTTACTAATGTTGGTTCTAATTTATCAATTTTAGGATTGTTTGCCTTAGGATGTTTAGTTGGCTTTATTATTATTTCTAAGATTATGTCAATCTTATTAAAGAAGTTTGAATATCAAACATTCATGGCAATTATTGCCTTTATCGTTGGTTCAATATTTAGTATTTATTACACTTTAGATAATCCAATTACTGATATTATGCCTTTATATGCACATATTATTGTTTCAGTCATCGCTTTAATTATTGGCTTAGCTTTCTCACTATCTTTGACTTTATATAGTATTAAAAAGAGTAAATTAGAACTCACTGTTGAACCAGTAGGTAACGATAATGAATAATAATGTCACTGAGTGGGCATTAACTTTACACAATAATGATTTTTTAAACCGAATTATGTTTTTCTTTTCCAAAATTGGAAAAGGTGGTTTTGTATTTTGGATAATAGTTTTGATATATAGCGCTTATTTTTTCTTTAAAAAGAAAGATAAAAAATTAACACTTTTAACATTAGGTTATTTTATAAGTCTAGGTATAGCTTTTGTTTTGGTAGATTACGTTATAAAGCCTATAGTTAAGGAGAGTAGACCTTTTGTTAGGTATCCAGAAATATTAACTTTTTTTGAAAAATATAATTATAAAACTCCTAGTGATTATTCTTTTCCATCAGGACATAGCGTTGCTGCTTTTTTAGCGTTGAGTTATTTGATGTTTATAGATAAAAAGAGTTTATTTATAACAATTCCATTATCTATATTAATTTCTTTTTCTCGTATATATATTGGAGCTCACTATATAGGTGATGTCTTAGTAGGTATGTCTATAGGATTAGCTATAGGAATATGTTTTTACTTTGCTTTAAAATTAATAATAGATAAAATATATAAGGATAAGGAAGTAGTACAATGAGATTAGACAAGTTTTTATCAGATTTAAATTTTGGATCACGTAAACGTGTGAAAAAACTAATTAAGGCTGGACATGTTAAAGTTAACGATGAAGTGATAACGGATTCTTCTTTTGATTTTGACGAAAATAATGAAGTTGTTAAATACGATGATGAAGTATTAGAGTATTCACCATTTGTTTATTTAGCTTTAAACAAACCTAAGGATTATATTTCTTCAACAATTGATGAACTTTATCCATCTATAGTAAATTTAGTAGATCCTATGTATGCTAAAAGAGTAAGAATCGTTGGAAGGCTTGATGCTGATACAACTGGTATTATTCTTTTGACAGATGATGGAAGACTTAATAATAGACTTACTCATCCTAACAGATCAATTTCAAAAATATATAGAGTAACATTAAATCATGATATTCCAGAAAAACTCATTGAAGAATTTGCTAAAGGTGTAGATATTGGCAAAGGTGAAATAACTCGTCCTGCTGAATTAAAAATAGTTGCACCTAACGTGGCTGAAGTTACTCTTAAAGAAGGAAAATATCACGAAATAAAAAGAATGTTTGATCGCTTCGATTTAGATGTAATTGAGTTAGATAGATTACTATTTGGACCTATTTCTTATGAAGGATTGGAAGTAGGTGAATCACGTAAATTGACACACGAAGAAGTTGAAAAATTAATGAAACTGACTGGATTAGATAAGGAGAGATTATAGTATGTTCGAAGTAAGCAAAGACAAGTCACTTGTAAATGTAGCTAATTCCATTTTAAAACATTTTGATATTAAAACTTTTCATACAACTTATGAAAAATTAGATGAAGTATTAGCTAAAAATAAAGGAAAGACGATAGTTTTAACTTTACTTGATGGTTTAGGTGATACCATACTTAAAGAACATGCTGAAGAATCTAAATTTATTTTGAAAAATAAGTTTGATACTATTACTTCTGTCTTTCCACCAACTACTGTTGCAGCAACTACAAGTGTTTTAACAGGTAAATATCCATGTGAAACTGGTTGGCTTGGTTGGCGTGGATATTTTATGGATCAAGATGCTATAGTCGATATGTTTAACTCTAACATAACTGCGACAAGTACAGTTCTTACACCTACAACTTGGGAAAGATATCCAGTTAAACACTTAAAAGATTATATTAATGAAAAATATAATGAAGAATGTGCAGTTAATTTGATGGGACATACTATGTTCGAACATGGTAAATACGATGCTAAAGTTTTCTTTAGCAAAGTTGATGATGCTATAAAGCACGGATATAAATATATATATGCTTATTATCCTGACCCAGATGCAACTTTACATGGATGTGGAAACTATTCAAAAGAAACGAGTAATACTATAAAATCTATAAATGATAATTTAGAACAACTCGTTAAAAATAATCCTGATGTACTTTTTATTTCTATTGCAGACCATGGTCATATAGATATAAAGTTATGTTCTTTAGATGAGCATAGTGATTTATACGACACATTAGCTACTCCGTATTTCTGTGAAGCAAGAGCTGGAATGATTAATATTAAAAAAGGTAGAGAAAAAGAGTTTGAAAAATTATTTGATAAATATTATAAAGAACACTTTGAACTTTATAGCAAAAAAGAAATTGTTGAAAAGCAAATTTTTGGATATTCAACTAACTACTGTCATGATTACGATAAAATATTAGGCGATTATCTTATGGTTTCAAAAGATGAATATACATTATTCTTTGAAAATTATGACTCGAGTGGTATGCTTTCTACCCATGCTGGTGGAACTGAAAGAGAAGGCTTAATAAATATAAGCGTTTATAATAATTTATAAAGATAATAAAAGGCTATTACTGTGTAATTATTCACACAGCAATAGCTATTTTATTTATCATTAAATTCGAATGTTGAAATAAAGTCTTTTACTAAAAAATGAGCGAGTTTACATTCAAATACACCTAAAAAATGAGGGAGTTTTTAATTTGTTGCCTAATTTTTATTAAAGAATAGAAAAATTTATATTATAAATCAAATGTTTTTAATATGTTTAACTATTTAAAAACACATTGCAAACACGTTATATAAGTAATAAAATTTTTGTGGAATTTTGAAGGATATATATTTATATGGAAACATCAGAATTTTTTGGAAAAGAAAAGATTAGTAAGATATTATTAAAATTAGCTCCTCCTGTCATGCTAGCTCAACTGATTCAAGCTTTATATAACATTGTGGATAGCTTATTTGTTGGAAAATATTCAGATTCCGGGTTAACAGCTTTATCAATTGTTTATCCAATACAATTATTAATGATAGCTTTAGCTGTCGGTACAGGTGTTGGAATTAATACGGTTATGGCTTCTAAACTAGGGGAAGGAAAGAAGAAAGAGGCTGATGCTTATGCTGGTGTAGGAACACCACTAGCTATAGTTCTTTGGGCGTTATTTGCTTTAATTAGCTGGTTTGTTATGCCGGCATTTGCAAGAATGTCTACAAACTCTGAAGAAATAATAAATGATGTAGTATCATATGGAAGAATTGTTTGCATATTTAGCTTTGGATTATTCTTAGAAAGTATATGGACTAAAGTTTTACAAGCAAATGGAAATATGAAAATTCCAATGATAGCCCAAATTGTTGGAGCTATTGTTAATATCGCTTTGGATCCTCTATTAATTTTTGGTTTAATAGGTCTTCCTAAGTTAGGTATTGCTGGAGCTGCCATTGCTACTGTTGTTGGTCAAGTTGTAGCAGCTGCAATAGTCTTTAAAAAAGGGTTTAGAAAATCACCAGATATTAAATCTTATCCACAAAGAATAGCTAAAATATTTAAATTGGGTACTCCAAATATATTAATGCAATCAGCTTATACTTTTTATATATTTGGATTAAATATGATTTTATCTACGTTCTCTGATCAAGCAGTTACGGCGTTAGGCTTATATTATAAGTGGCAGACTTTTTTCTTTATCCCACTTGGTGCTATGCAAACATGTATCGTTCCAGTTATAAGTTATAACTATGCAGCTGGTAATATAGATCGGTGCAAAAAGACTTTGTTTAGTTCGGTTTACTTTGGATGGGCTTTAATGACTATAGGTATTATTTGCTTTTTAACTATTCCAGGTCCAATGTTAAGAGTATTTACTAAAGATGCTGAAGTAATAAGAATAGGAACACATGGTTTCCATATTATAGGCATTAGTTTTATACCTATGGTTACTTCACTAATATTCCCAGTTTTCTTCCAGGCTGTCGGTTCAAGTGTGAAAAGTTCAATTTTAACAATTGTTAGAACATTAGTTTTATTTGTACCATTAGGTTATTTATTTTCGTTATTAGGTCTATATTATTTCTGGTTAACTTTCCCAGTTACTGAGACGTTAACAAGTGGAGTTGGATTTTTCTTCTATTATAGATTCTTAAATAAAGACTATGTTAAAAATAAAACTAACAAAGAAGAGAAAAATGCTATTAAACCGGAAATAAAAGAATCAAAACCAGGTTTAATTATTACTATTGATAGACAACACGGCTCTTCAGGAAAACAAATTGGTAAGATAGTAGCAGAAAAGCTTAATATTCCGTTTTACTATAAAGAGATGATGGCTTTAGCAGCGCATGAAAGTGGACTTGATCAAGAGTTTATTGATAGTTTGCATAAAGAATCACCTGAAATCTTACAAAGCTTATATTTGAGTACGAATGTGGTTAGATACGCCATCGAAGCTCAAGATAAAATTATTAAAAAAATATCTGATTCTGGAAGTTGTGTTATAGTCGGAAGAGCAGGTAGTTACGTTTTGAAAGACTATAAAAATGTTATTAAAATTTTCGTTAAAGCTCCCAAAGAATTTAGAATTAAAAGAGTTATGGAAGTCTATAACGATACTGAAAAAGATGCTAAAAAACATATTAGAAAATCTGATAAAGCACGTGCTGCATATTATAAACATATTTCTAATAGAAAATGGGGAGATGCTAAAAATTACGATTTAGTTTTAGATTCTTCTATAGGATTAGAAGAATCTGCAAATATAATCGTCGAATGCTTCTTAAATAGCAAAAACAAGTGATTTTTTACTAATGTATATAGAAAAGCAAGAAAATCAACTGTTAGTTGAGTACGTTCAACTAAGAATATTTTGCTTTCTATATACTATTTTTTTTTATAATTTGAAGGAGGTAAAAAATATTGACAAAAGTAAATTTGCAGATCGACTTACTGATTTAAGAAAAGAACAACATATGACGCAAGCTGATCTTGCTAAGAAATTAAATATTTTACCACAAGCAGTTTCAAAGTGGAAAACAGGTGAATCTATACCAGATATAGAAATGCTTGAAATATTATCTGATCTTTATGGATTGACTTTAGATGAATTAATTAAAGGAAAAGAAGCAACTAACGCTAATAAAGATATAGTTGTTGAAGAACAAATAACTGCTAAAGACGTAAATAGCAAAAAGAAACAAATTTCATTATTGAATATTGTCTTTAGTTCTTTAATGCTACTAGCTTTCTTGATTTTTTGCTTTAGTGAGTTTTATGAAATTAGTAATTTGAGCTATTTTTCTCTATACGATATATTGTTTTCATTAGGCTGATATAAAGTTTCTAACTTTGTCCTTTTGTTATTGACACTTTCCTTTATTGCTTCATGCGTATTAAGTATAATCTATGGCGCAAATTATAAAAGAAATTCAATATTAGCTCATCTAAGAAATATATTTGCAGCTTTTTCACTTGGCGGTTTTGTCGGATATATAATTAAAATGTTATCTTATGGAATGTATGAAATAGAAAGAGTTGGAGTCGGTGCTTATATATTGGCTCTCATTATCTTAATCTATTTTGTTTTATTATTAGTTTTTGATAAAAATACTAAAAATGAATATAAAGAAAGTGAATTGAAAAAGTTACTTGATTTAAAGCTTCTTATTTCATATGCATTTATATCTATGTGTTTAATGTTTTCAGCTTTAATTGAAAGTGCTAATGCTACTTTTACTGATTCGATACTTTGTTTCGTATTAATTACTTTTTTCTTATTGCTGTTAACTTTATATATTGTAGTTGAAATAACAAGACTAAAAAATAAAAACATTGTATTTATTTTAGACATAATTGGACTTTCAATTATGTGTATAACTTTATTGATTTATAGTTTTTCAGTTAAGATTGTTACAGGTTTAGCTTTGTTTGCTTTTAATGGCGGTTTAATTGTGTATATAGTTATTAACTATATTAAAATTTGTAAGCTATTAAAAAATAGTAATAAATAATTAGAATAAGTGGGCGAAAGCTCACTTTTTTTCGAAAAAATGATATTCAAAGCCAATTAATCACATATATTTAATTAGATTTTATCCAAGCATTATTTTACCTGAATAAAAAAATACTCAAATATTGTTGAACTATGTT
>FR898164.1 GCA_000437395.1 Clostridium sp. CAG:288
TTAGTCGACCCCATAAAACCCCATAAGATTCAACAGAGCCCATTAAATTCTTAACAGCCAATATTGTTTATAAAAGTTTAAATTATTTAAGTGCTGGATCAGCTTCGCCTGCTTTAAAGAGCATGTACTTAGTGAATAAAGGACCAAATAATTCAGTTAAGAAACATGAAGCAATGATTGTTGTTCTAATAATTGTTTCTTCTGTTGAATTAAAGATTCCTAAACGTCCAATCATAACTGATAAACCTAAGGCGACACCACCTTGTGGCATTAAACCAAGTGATAAGAGCTTTGTAATCTTCTTTTCACACTTTAACAATTCACCAGCGGATAAAACACCGACAAACTTACCAAATGTTCTACCGACGACATAGCAGCAAATTGCAATGACTAATACAATTAATATTGATGTATCAGCAAAGTTTCCAAAGTCAAGTTCTGCACCAGATAACACGAAGAACATGATGATAAATGGAGGTGTAAATCTTTCTAATAGTTCGTTGACTTGAGCTTCGTCTTCATCAGGTGCAAAGTTAGTAAAGACCGCACCAAGAATCATGACAGCAAACAAGTCAGAAACATTTAAATTGATTTCCTTACCGATATCATTAAGTAAGAATGTTAAGCCAACAGCACCTAAAATACATGAGATAGCGCAACTTACTCTTGTTCCTCTTCCATGGAAGAAATGAATTAAGAAGCATAAGATTGCACCAACGATAATACCGATAACAATTGAAATAAGAATTTCAATGAATGGCAAGCTGATGCTTAAAGCTAAGTTTTTAGAACCTTCTGGGGATAAGATTTCAACGATTGCCATAGCAATACCGAAGAAAATAAGAGCAGAAGCATCATCGACAGCAACAACAGCAACTAATGTATCAGTTAAAGAACCTTTAGCTCTATATTGTTTAATAACCATTAAAGTTGCAGCTGGAGCAGTTGCAGCACCAATTGAGCCTAATGCGATAGCAAAGGCAACTACTTCTTTAGTTGTTAAATTTAAATTGCTCTTGAGAATTGGTGTAAAACAAAGGACAAGCCCTGCGACAACAACAACAGCAAAGAACGATTCTAAGAAAGCCATAATAATTGGTTTTGGACCAATTTTCTTTAAGTATTCTTTCTTAAAGTCAACACCGATTGTAAAGGCAATAAAGCCTAATTCAATATTGACAACAACTTTTAAGGCTTGAACAGCATCTGCTGAGATAATACCATCAAAGCCTGGAATTAATCCAAGAAGACCTGGACCGATTAATAATCCACCAACGAGATATCCAGTGACGTTAGGAATGTGAATAAGCTTACAGAGCTTAGAAAAAGCCAAGCCAGTCAAAATAACGACTGCCATGGCAAGTAAAAGATTGTCTGCAGTAATCATAACGGAATATTTCTAAAAAGATTAAAAACTAATTCTTTTTAGCTTTTGATCCTCCTACCATACGAACGACATCTTGGATAAACATAAATCCAATATCTGGTTCGTTTAAATCACCTAATGTATCTGTGATAATTTGCTCAATTTTAGCTATTGTTTCCTCTTCTTCAACGAAGAACAAAGTTTTTGAATGAGCGCGTGAACGCTTTAAGTATGAACGTAAGATACCATAGTGGGTTTGCATTTCATCATCACGATCAAGCATGGTGTGATGCATACCTGTAGAATCAAGCATGGTTCCCCCTTCAATACCAGCGTCATAAAGAGCGTTTAATAATTTATCGACTCTTTTGTCATCATTAATGACTAATGTTAGTATTTTCATTTTTTTCTCTCCTTCGCGCTTAGTTTAATACTCTGCCAAACATTAATCAAGGTTTAACCAGAAAATAAGCAACTTATTTGTAAATTAAAAAAAAATAAGCTAAATTAATTACTTTTTAGCTTATTTAGTCGTGAATCTTATTATAGAAGCTATCACAATCTAATCCTTGATCTATTAATTGCTCTGATATTTTAGCATGTTTAACAAATTCATTTTTTAATGCATAAGCTTCTACTTGAACATTTGCATCCCCTTTTTGTAGCATTATTTGGCTTATAAGATACGACGAATAACCATTATATGTCGATGTTGAATCATAAATAATTATTCTTTCATATTCTAATAGTTCGTTAACAAATTCCTCAGTTATATTTCGTGATAAGCAAATGACAGTATCGTATTCATCTTCCATTTCAACATACTTTTTTCCTTCTATTCCGAAAGTTACAACAATAGTGTTTGAACCACCATTTACCCATTTAAATTCATCGACAAATTTAGGTGCAGAACTTTTAACTAATAATTCCCGAGGAATTCTAACAAAATTAAGTCTTTTTATTGTTAAAACTCTATTCATAATTGTCCATAGTGAATCATAATCATAAGGCTCATATATATATGCGTTTGGTATCTCAAAAATTAATGCTAAATCATATATTCCTTGATGAGTTTCACCATCAGCACCTATAAGACCAGAGCGCTCTAATAAAATAACAGCAGAAAGATTTTGATGCGATAAATCTTCAAAGCATTCATCAAACGCTCTTTGGAAGAATGTCGAGTATATAGTAATAATAGGATAAAACCCTTTAAGAGCTAATCCTGCTGCAAAAGTAAACGCATGTTCTTCTGCTATTCCTACATCAAAAGTTCTATCTTTGAAGTCTTTAAATATATTATCTTCTCCAGCACCCTTGACCATAGCTGGATTAATCAAAACTAAATTGTTATTTTTATTTATAAAATCATATAAAATATCGCTCTTTGCATGGCTAAATGATATTTGACCTAAATGCATATTTAGCGGTGCTAAAGAAGTTAAATCAAATGGTGTGACTCCATGCCAATAGCCATCTTCATCAGCCATAGCTGGAGAATATCCATGTCCTTTTTGAGTTTTAACATGGACAATACATGGAGAACCATGTTTTTTAGCTACATCTAAAACATCGACCAAAGACTTAATATCATGACCATCAACTGGTCCAATATAATCAATATCCATAGCTTTAAAGAATTCTTCATCAATCATTGATTTCTTAGCTAAACCACCACGAGTAGGTCCAATACTCATGCCATTATCATTAATAACAATAATCAAATTCTTTAAATCTAAGTCACCTATAGAGTTTAAGCCTTCAAAAGATAAACCGTTAATCATACTTGCATCACCTATTGTAGCAACAACATAAGTATCTTTACTTTTTAACTTGTTAGCTAAGGCCATACCAACAGCAGTAGAAATAGATGTCGATGAATGACCTGAAGAGTACTTATCATAAATAGATTCATTTTTATCTAAAAAAGGACTTAATCCACCTTTAGTTCTAATATTTGAAATATCTCTGCCTGTAAGCATTTTATAAGTATAGGCTTGATGACCTACATCAAATAACAAATCATCATTTAAAGCATCAAATACCACAATTAATGCAATCGAAAGCTCCACTGATCCTAAATTGCTGGACAAGTGGCCACCATTTTGGCTGGTTACATTTATAATCTCTTCTCTACAGTAATCAGCTAGATCATTTAATTGTTCAAAACTCATTGTTTTAACAATTTCTGGATTCAACACTATTTTCGACATTTTTACTATTTATCTACTAATTTTCTACTAAATATATACTTTTACTCGCTAATTTCGTTTTGAACATCAATTTTTAGATCGTTCAAAGCTTTTTTTAGTTTCTTAACTATTTCTGTTCCTTCTTTATAAAGTTTGACAGATTCATCAAGTTTTAAGCCTTTATTATCAAGTTTTTCTAATATTTCATCTAATCTTTGTTCTTCTTTTTCAAAGTCTATTGCTTCGTTTTTATTTTCCATTTTTATTTAACTCCTTTACTTGAGCAACAATATTTCCATCATATAATTTTATGCTGATATTATCATTAATATTTATATTGTTTACACTATCTATAACGCTATCATCCTTATAAACAATAGCATAACCCTTTTCTAATATATTAAGTGGATTTAACAAATTTAGTTTCGAATCCACTTCATCCAACCATTTAAAGTAGGTTTCAACTTTATGGTCGATGGAGATTTGAAGTAATCTAAGTTTATTTTCAGATAATTTTATAAGTTCATCAATATTCTTTATTGGATTTAAACTTATTAATTTCTTGTGCTTTTCCCCTAAGTCTAAAGCTAAGCTGTTAAATCTTTTTTCGATTTTAATATTTAATTGTTGTTCTTTATAAACTAAATCAGTTTGTTTTAGATTTAGTTTTACTAGAGGAGACTTATTCGTTAATTCATTTTCGACTGAAATTAAATCCATATATTTTGAATCAATTTTATAGCTTATATTGTTATAAAGTTGCTCTTCATAACTAGCAAGTTCTGATTCAAATTCATCTAAACCAATTACAGCATGAGAGGCTGCAGCAGTTGGAGTTATGGCTTGCAAATCTGAAGCATAATCAGCTAGTGAGGTATCAATTTCATGACCGATAGCTGTAATAATCGGTACTGGCGATTGACTAACAGTTAGAACTACTTTTTCATCGTTAAAAGGCATTAAATCAGCTTTAGATCCACCACCACGTCCTAAAATTATAACGTCTATATCATTTTGACTATAGGCCTTATTTAAAGCTTTAACTATTTCACTTGGTCCGTTATTACCCTGTACTTTTGCATCAAATAAAATTGTATTTACAGGAAATCTATGGCTGAGAGTCTCTATTATATCGTGATAAGCTGCACCTTCAGATGAAGTAACTATACCGATTTTTTTTGGAAATCTAGGGATAGGTCTTTTTCTTTCTTGATCAAAGATTCCTTGTTTTTTTAATCTTTCATATATTTCTCTGATACGAGCTGCTTCATTTCCTTGTCCATACGCCTCAATTTTGTTAGCAATAAAGGAAAGAGAACCAGATGGTTCATAATAGTTTAATCTGCCTCGAATAAGAACTTTGTCTCCAATATTAAAGTTATATGAATAATTTAAAACACTAGAAAAAACGACGACAGAAATGGAAGCTTTGACTTTTCCATTTTCATCGACGTCACTTAAATTAGAATATACTGTTCCTTTTCTCATGACTTTAGTCGTTACTTCTCCTAAAACAACTATATTGCTAAAAATTGGAGCACTGAAAAGCTCACTAAGTTGTTCGGAAAGCTGACTAACAGTCAAAAAGGAGCTATTGTTGTTCATTGTTCGGAATTACCTTGTCTAAGACAGCGTTAATATATTTAAAATCCGAACTGTCTAAATATTTCTTTGCCATTTTAACGGCAGCATTAATTACAATTTTTTTATCTGAAATTTTAGCGTAATTTGCTTCGCTTATAGCTGCAAGTAATATTGCTTGAGAAATTAAGTTTAAACGCTTAAATTCCCAATTCTTTAACTTTGGTTCAATTAAAGAGATAATCTCATCTTCATTAAGAATTGCTTTAATGTAGATTTCTCTAGCCATTATATCAATATCATCATAGGCACATGAAAATACTCTTTCAAGAACATCACGAGGTTCATATTCCATGCCACCATTTTCATACATTAATGTATCATAGATAGCAAACATTGCTTTTTCACGGGTTTGGGTACGAGATTCTTCCATTATTCAATTCTTCTTTCTACGAATAGATAATATATCATCTAAACGATTATTACTCAACTTTGTTTTGAGTATTTGTCTTATTTTGCTCCATTTTTTCACCGACAGTCTTTTTATTTTTCACATTGCGCTTAAATTCGTTAAACGAAACAACTGTCGTTTCCTTAGGTGCTAAATTAGGATCAACTTTAACTTTTTCCATATGTTTATTTCTAAGTTCAATCAACTCTTTTCTTTTCATAAGTGCCAGAAACATGACTCCTAAAAATACTGCATGGACAATAATTGATAAGACACAATCCATCCAATTATATAAAAGAAAGGCTGGAATACATAAAACTGTATCAACGCTATAAATAGCCAAACTTAAATATAATGATTTCTTGTCGCCTCGATATCCTTTAAATCCAAATATCAAACTCGGAACACTAAAAGGTATAGATAGCAATAAAGCATAAAGGAAAAATAGCCAAGGATTAAGGTATGTTTTGTTTGTTATAAGCTTAAGAATTACGCCGACAAAATTATATAATGCACCATATCCGAAACTATTTTCAATATTATTTATATAATCTAAGACTGCTAATAGCACACCTATAAAGTTTAAGATTACAGCCCAAATTATATATAAAGAATTACGTCTATACTTTCTTAATAAAGTATCGTGTATATACGCGTAATTTGTGTTGTTACCAGCCATTAAAATATTCCTACAACATTAATGTTTATAACGCAGTCGGAAAATTCAATTGTACTGATTAAGTTTTCAGAAATTTCTTCTTGAAGTAAGGAAGCAGTACTTGCTGCATTAGAGCCTTGTTTAACTTTAATTCTAACGTTTAAATATGCTTTGCCTTTGTTGATTGTACATGTAATTGCTTTACCTTTCCCGGTTTTATCAATTAAAACTTTATCAATCATACTGTAGCATGAATCAGCAGCAATCTTTTCAATTACTTTGTAAGAAATTCCCATTTTACCATTCTTAGAACAGTTTTGCATGTAAATATATTCAGCCATATTATTCTCCTTTTTCTTCAACTTGCTTAATAGAAAGTCCTATTCTATTACGTTTTAAGTCGACAGAAATGACAACAACTTTAACAATTTGTCCAACTTTAACTATTTTATTTATATCAGAAACGTAATCTTTCGAAAGTTCAGATATGTGTACTAAACCATCTGAATGGACACCTATGTCGACAAAACATCCAAAGTCCATAACATTTCTGATTGTACCTTCTAATGTCATACCTTCTTTAAGGTCTTCAATTTTAGTGACAGAATTATTGAGGTGAGCTTCTTTGTTTTGATCACGAGGATCGCGATATGGCTTTAATAAATTCTTAACAATATCTGTTAAAGTTATTTCACCAACGCCCATCTTAACAGCTTCTTTTTTAATTTCTTCTTCGCTAACATCGCTTAATTTGTTTCTAAAATCTTCAATGCTAGTAGAATTGTAATGCTTTAAAACACTGCGAGCTATATCATATGATTCAGGGTGAATGCTTGTGTTATCTAATGGTTCATCACCTTCAACTCTTAAGAAACCAGCAGCATTTTCAAAAGCTTTTGGGCCAAAGCCTTTGACTTTTAATAAATCTTGACGATTTTTAAAGTGCCCATTTGTATATCTATATTCAACTATATTATTAGCAATTGTTGATGAAATGCCAGAAATATAGCTTAATAGTGCTGGAGAAGCTGAATTTAAGTCAACGCCAACAAGGTTGACGACATCTTCGATAACACCAACTAATGCATCTTTAAGCTTTTTAGGATTCATATCGTGTTGATATTGACCAACACCAATTGACATAGGATCAATTTTAACAAGCTCTGCTAATGGATCTTGTAACCTTCTAGCAATTGAAACAGCGCTTCTTAAAGAAACGTCAAAATCTGGGAATTCCTTTTCACCTGCTTTTGAAGCACTATAAACACTTGCACCAGCTTCAGATACGACTAAATATTTACAGCCAGGAACTTCTTTTAAAACTTCTGTTAAGAAAGCGCCTGATTCTCTACTAGCAGTACCATTTCCTAAAGCGATAACATCAACTTTATATTTTTTTAATAAAGAAACACATTTAGTATGAGCAATTTCAACTCCTTTTCCACCAAGAGTTGCATGTAAAACATCAGTAGCTAAAACTTGTCCAACTTTATCAACAATAGCGACTTTACATCCCGTTCTAAATCCAGGGTCAAAGCCCATAACAACTTTGTCTTTTAATGGAGGTTCAAGCAATAAATTTTTAAGATTAGATTTAAATGTGACAATCGATGAATCTTCAGCTTTTTCAAATAAATCGCTAAAAATATCGTTAGAGACACTTGGATAAATTAATCTTTCATAACTATCTTTAATAGTATCTCTTAACACTTCTTTATAGTTGTTTTTAGAATTAATTTCAAATGAAGAAATATGTCCTAAAATCGTTTCAGTTGGAAGTTCAATTGACTTATTTAAGACTTTTTCTTTTGTCGCTCTTGAAATTGCTAAAACTCTGTGAGGTTTAATAGTTGATATTTTTTCACTATAATTTGCATAAGTATCATAAGTTGTAATTTCACAACCTTCAATTTTTTTAGCAACAACTTTACCATTTTTATAAGCAAGTTTTTTTATAAATGTACGATAGTTAGGATTATCTGAAATTTCTTCAGCAATTATATCGAGGGCACCAGCAATAGCTTCTTGAGCGTTCTTAACATCTTTTTCTTCACTTATGTATTTCTTTGCTTCTTCATCCAAGTCTGGATTTTTGCCATCTTGAATAAATTCAGCTAAAGGCTTTAAACCTTTTTTAATTGCTTTAGAGCCACGAGTTTCTCTCTTTGGTTTATATGGTCTATATAAGTCCTCAAGTGCACTTAATGTTAAGCAACCTTCAATTTTTTCTTTTAAATCATCGGTTAATTTTCCTAAAGACTCAATTTGTTCAAGAACTGTCTTTTTACGTTCTTCCAAATTTCTTAAATAAGAAAGTCTTTCAGTAATAGTTCTAAGTTCTGTATCAGTAAGTGAACCAGTAACTTCTTTACGATAACGTGCGATAAAAGGAACTGTTGAGCCCTGATCTAAAAGTTCGACAGCTTTTTCAATTTTCCAAGATTCGATTCCAAGTTCTTGTGATATTCTTTCTAATACGTTCATTTTATTCCTCCATTACGAAATTGTTAAATAACATATAGTACGAAATATTTTTTCCTTTGATTGATATTTTCATTTTTGGATTTGCTTCTATTGAGCCAAAAGCGAGGTTTAAGCCTGCATAAGTATTGGTTAAACTATCTTTTGAAGGACCAAGACTTATCTTTTCATTATAACCGAGAAAAGGAGCTTTTGTAGACTGACCATGAATATACTCATTTCTTTCACTTTGACTACACACAATTATTTTAACATTTTCGATTAATTCTTTGGCATTATCAAAAGTTATAACAAGTTTATATACATCACCAGCTTTACTAGCTTCTCCAGTAATATCTAATGGATATGTATCATTAAACTGTTCACGTTTAATTAGTTCATTATAATCGTTTGAATATGATTTCCAATCAATTCCATCACTAGATTTGCAACCAATTAAACATAAGGTTGATAAAAGACATGTAGTAAACGTAATTATTTTTCTCATGCCATTATTTTACCATTACAAACGTTTTAAGTCTATCTTATAATTACTATAAATACTCTTCCTAAAGAAAAATTTTTATGCCATAATAATTATATGGAAAAAATTAAAAATTTAACTTTTAAAGGAAATAGGGTGTTATCCAACATTGCTGATAAAAATTACGTTAAATGCGTTTTTTATGATGGCTTGTACCAATTTAAAAATTCAAAGTCAATAACTATTGATAATTGTACTTTTTTCAGTAAATATTCTTTTTGGACAACAAATGATATTCAAATTATAAGCTCTCTATTTGAAAGGGATACACGTGCTGTATTTTGGTATACAACTAATTTAACTATTGATAAAACTTCATTTTTAGGAGCTAAAGTAGTTAATTATTCAACAAATATCAATGTCAGCAATTCTAAAATTTGTTCAGATTATGCTTTTTGGAATTCATCCAAAGTAAATATTAGTTCTACAGAATTAGTCGGTGACTACCTATTATATTCTTCAAATAATATTAATATTGATGGCTGTAAAATAGAATCTAAACAAGCATTACAAATGTGCAAAAATATTAAAATGTCTAAAACAGCAATTAAGTCTAGCGATATTTTATGGCACGCTCAAGATGGATTCTTTGAAAATACATATTTTTCAGGAAAAAACATAGGTTGGAATTCTAAAAATTTGACTTTTAACAATTGTTTTTTTGAAGGCGAAATGCCTTTTTGCTACGCTTCAAAAATAATTTTAAACAACTGCAAATTCATTAACTCTAAAGGAGCTTTTGAGAAAAGTGATATTTGCGGAACAATCTTTGGCAATATCAAATCTATTTTTAAGCCTAAAAAGTTAGATTTAACAATCAAGACAAATACAATTCCAAAGCTAATATCAAACGATAAATACAAAGATAATATTTGTATAAAAATTATAGGAGAAGAAAAATAAATGAATAAAAATACATCATTATTTTCGCTTTTAATTACTTTTATAAAAATTGGTTTATTCACTTTTGGTGGTGGGTATGCAATGATACCATTAATTCAAAAAGAAATAGTAAATAAAAGAAAGTGGTTAACAGATAATGAACTAATGGAAGTGCTTATTATTGCTGAATCCACTCCTGGACCAATATCGATAAATTTGGCTACCTATGTCGGTTATAAAGTTAAAGGCATTTTAGGGTCAATAATTTCAACTATCGCAATTGCTCTTCCATCATTTGTTGTTATTTTTATCATTTCTCTATTTTTTGAAGAATTTTTAAAGATAAAATGGGTTCAAAGCGCTTTTAAAGGTATACAAGCAGCCGTCGCTGTTTTAATAATATCAGCAGGATACAAATTGTTTAAAGATGCACCAAAAAGCATTTTTAATTTAATAACAATAATAACTATAATTGCTTTATGTATCTCATTAAAATTTTTTAGCGTCCAATTTTCATCAATTTGGTTTATCCTTATTGGTGCCGTAATTGGTTTCATATTCTATCTTATAGATAGACATAAAGAAAAGTTAAACCCAAAAATAACCATAGAAAACGATAACGTTAAGGAGGATGAAAATAAATAATTATGATTTATTTAGAACTATTTATTACATTCTTCAAAATCGGTTTATTCTCCTTTGGTGGTGGGCATGCTATGATTCCAATGATCATGGATGAAATTTGCTCTAAAGGATGGATGAGTATGGAAGAACTAAAGCAATTAATTGCAGTTAGCGAATCCACTCCTGGTCCTTTTGCTATCAACATAGCAACTTTTATTGGTGCAACAAATGCCGATATATCTATTCTTGGTGCTTTTATATCAACTCTTGGAGTAATATTACCATCATTTATTATAATTTTAATTATAGCATCACTTCTTACTAACTTTACTAAATACAAATCTATCAAGAAAATTATGTCTACAATTCAACCAGTTATTATTGGTTTAATAATCGCAGCGGGAATAAATATACTTTTAACAAATATTTTTCCTAACTATCCAAACTTTTCATCAGAATCATTTATCTTCGATTCAGCTCAGTTAGCTCTCTTTATTGCCTTGCTAACGTTTAAAGTTTGCTTTTCAAAAAAACTCACACCTGTTCCTCTAATTTTAATTGCAGCTATACTAGGCGTTCTTATATTTGGAGTTTAAAAAACCTCAGCCAACAAGCTGAGGTAATTTTTTATTCGTGATGATCGCAACAGCAATTATTTTCTTCACCGCAGTTACAATCGCCTTCACAACATTCACCATCGTGATGGTGATGGTGGTGATGGTGTCCACAACCACATTGTGACTCTTCATCATCTTTATATGTTTGTCTAACAAAATCGTTATAAACTGCTTGGAGTTTATCTTTTAAAGAATCTTCAGTCTCTGGACCCAAAATAATAATTGAGTTGTCGTCTTTTAATTCTCCGATAATGATTGTGTTATCTGTATAATCAACTAAAAACACATAAACTTTTTCTGTTGATTCATCTTCGTATGAGAATAAAATTTCTACTTCAATTTTATTTCCATCTTCATCTTGCATTATAATTGTATTTTTTTCTTGGTTGTCCACGTTTATTCTCCTTGGGATATATATGTCTCAAGTATAACTTGAGCAGCCATTTTGTCAATGACTTTTTTTCTTTTTGCTCTAGAAGTGTCCGCTTCTAATAGTGTTCTAGTTGCTTGTTTTGTAGACCATCTTTCATCTATGAGCTTAACTTTAATGTTTGGAAATAACTCTTCTAATTTTTCCTTAAATATTAAGACTTGCTTTGACATGTCCGATTCATCGCCAGACATATGTAATGGATATCCTATGCAAATATGTTCAATAGCCTCAAGTTTAACTATTTCTTGAACTCTCTTGATAGCTAAATCGTATTGGCCTTCAGGAAAGCGAAAATTTTCATATCCTGAAGCTATTATACCCGTTCTTGACAAAGCGATACCTAAAGTTGTGGTTCCTAAATCTAGTCCTAATACTTTTTTCATTTAGCAAGTTCCTTAATTCTTTCGATAGCTTGTGGCAAGTTTTCAAGTGATGTTGTTCCACCAAAAGCCATATCTGGTTTACCACCACCAGAGCCACCAAGTATGACAGCTATTTCTTTAATTAGCATACCTGCCTTATAACTCTTTTGAACTTCTGATCCTAAGGCAATACCAATTTCTTTTTTAGCGCCATTATCATTAGCTACTAAAACAATTGCGTTTTGATCGCCTAAAACAATATCTTTAGCTAAATCTGTTACTTGGTTATGGGTGAAATTTTCAAGTTTAGCAACATATAAATTCTTACCATTAATTATTTCATAACTATTTTTAACTTGTTGTAAATAACTTGATAAAACTTTACCTTCTAAAGCTGTAATTCTATTTTTTAATTCGTCTTTTTCAAGTGATAAAGACTTAAGTTTTGCAGGAATTTCCTTATCTGATTTAACGCCTAATGACTTAGAAACATCATTTAATTTAGCTCTCTTTTCTGCTAAGAACTTAATTGCATTTAAACCAGTAACAGCAGTAATTCTTCTTATACCACTAGAAATAGCTTCTTCACTAACAATTGCAAATGCCATGATTTCTGAAGTGTTTGCAACGTGTGTACCAGCACAGAATTCTTTTGAATAATCTCCAAATGAAACTACTCTAACAAAATCGTCGTACTTTTCATTAAACAATGACATAGCACCCGTCTTTTTAGCTTCATCCTTAGCCATGATTTTGGTTTCTTGTGGAATAGCTTCAAAGATTACTTCGTTAACTTTTTGTTCGACAGCTTCGATTTCTTCTTCTGTAAGTTTTCTATCACTATTAAAGTCAAATCTTAAAACTGTATCACTAACAAAAGAACCTTCTTGGTGAATTTCTGGATTGACTAACATTTGAAGTGTCTTTTGTAGTATGTGCGTACAAGAGTGATTCTTCTTTGTAGCTTTTCTTCTTTTTAAATCTGGTTTTAAATCAAATTTATCGCCTAGTTTAATTGAGCCAAAGACGACTTTAATCTTGTGAAGATATTGCTTGTTAGGAGCTTTACTAACATATAAAACTTCAGCTTCTGCATCTGTGTTTTCAATTATACCAATATCAGATATTTGACCACCAGATTCAGCATAGAAATCTGTCTTATCAAAAATCACTTCACCATCTTCAGTAAGTTCATTAACTTTAACGCCATCTTTAAACAAACCGATTACAGTTCCAACAAGAGGTTTTTCTTCATAAGTAAATTCACTCTTTTCTGTAAATGCGAGTAAATCTGCTGATTGTAATCCCATTGAGAATTGAGTTCCACGGGCGTTTCTTGCTCTTTCTTTTTGAGCGTTCATTTCAGTGTTATATCCATCGATATCGACTTTCTTACCTTTTTCAGAAGCAATTTCGACAGTTAATTCTAATGGAAAACCATATGTATCAAAAAGTTTAAAGGCATCAACACCTGGTAATACTTCTTCACACTTTGCTAAATAGTCGGTGAGCATAGCTTCTCCAGACTTTAAAGTTTTAGCAAATTTTTCCTCTTCACTTAAAACTGTTTTAGCAATTTTTTCTTCTTTTTCAAGTAAATATGGATAGAAGTGTGACATGTTATTACAAACAACACTGACAAGTTTACTCAAGAATCCAGATTTGATTCCTAATGAGTTTGCGTATCTTTCAGCTCTTCTAAGTAATCTTCTTAAGACATAACCTCTACCATCATTAGAGAAGACAGCACCATCTGCTAAAGCAAACGTAACGCTTCTAATGTGATCAGCAATTACTCTATATGCTAATTTGTTTTCACCTTCATATGGCTTATTAGCATTCTTTTCAATTTCTTTAATATATGGCATGAATAAATCTGTTTCATAGTTTGTTTCAGTACCTTGAATAATGCAACAAATTCTTTCTAAACCAGCGCCTGTATCAATGTTCTTTTGTGGTAATTCTTTATATTCTTCTCTCTTTTTACCTGGAACAGCATTATATTGGGAGAAAACAATATTCCAAATTTCTATATATCTATCGTTTTCAATATCATCTTTTAAGAGCTTTATTCCTAATCCTTGTGGATCATATTTTTCCCCACGATCATAGAACATTTCTGTATCAGGACCACATGGACCTTCACCAATTTCCCAGAAGTTTCCTTCTAATGGTATTAAGTGATCTGGTGCTAATCCACACTTGATCCACAAATCACGTGTAGCTGTATCTGATGGGTGGTAAGTAACATAAAGCTTATCTTTATCTAAACCAAAATTTTCTTCAGAAAACAAAAGTTCATAAGCCCATGGTATAACTTCATTTCTAAAATAATCGCCTATTGAAAAATTACCCATCATTTCAAAGAAAGTATGGTGTCTTGCTGTATGGCCAACATTTTCAATATCGTTTGTTCTAATACTCTTTTGAGCGTTAGTTATACGGCGGTGTGCTGGTCTTTCAGAACCATCAAAATATTTCTTTAACGCTGCAACTCCTGAGTTAATCCATAATAATGTTGGATCGTTAACTGGAACCAAAGATGCAGATGGTTCAACATAGTGACCTTTGCTTTTAAAGAATCTAAGCCAAGTATCACGAATTTCATCTGATGTCATGTACTTCATATTATTTACCTCCACAAAAAAAGCACTTCTTCGGGAACGAGCTATATGCCCGCGGTACCATCCCGATTCACATCGTGCTCTTAATTTCTTATCTCATACGCTGATAAAACGGTTCCTCTCACGAGTGGCTTGGATTTAAAATCCTTCTTTCGATCAACGAAGAACAAATATAATATAATATTAAAAATATTATTTAGCAAGAAAAATAATTTTAAGGTCAAAAAAAGTCAGGCATTTATGCCTGACTAATTATTTACTTTCTAACTTCTTTTCTGACTTTTAATTTCTTTACTTCGTTTTCGCGATCAGAAATTGCACCCTTGATGCATTTAGCTTGCTTCTTATATAAGACTAAAGCAACAACAATTGCAGCTATAAGAAGGACACCTAAGATGATGTCAACGATTGCCCATGGATTCATATTAAGCAGCTACCCCCTCTTTAACGCCAACAGTCATAGCACCACTTTGTTTGTAGTAGCCAAGTTCGATTTGCTTCTTAGCTTCTTCTAATGAAGCGTCATCTTTAACGACAATCTTGATTGTCTTAAGCTTAAGTGGTTCCATACCTTTCTTGATCTTTAATTTACCAAGACTGACTTTAACAATTACATCGCCACCTTTAATTTGAATTCTACAAATTGTCTTACGTGGTCCATATGAAATTGTTTGATAATACTTACGAACACTAGCTTCAACCTTTGGATATTTAAGAGCATAGGTTAAGATTGCGTCATAATATCCTTTCTTTGTTGCATCTAATGCATGTAATTCTTCTTCAAAGTCTTTTTGAGGAGTGACAGAGTTAATGATAACACTATCTTCCGAGATGTTTACGACTTGAGAATTTGCAAGCATTGCTTTTCTTTCTTCTTTTTGAAGTTCAAGGATTTCATTATCAAGACGTGAAATCTCAATTTGACCTTTAAGATACTCGGCATTTTTATTTCTTGCTATTTCGACTAAATAAAAGACTGTAGCAACAAGAGATAAAAGAAGTGCTACACCCAGTCCAACGAATAATGCTTCCATACTTTTGATCCTTTCATTTCTTATACTAAAATTATAGTATTCTTTTTTTATCTATTCAAGAAATATCTATATTTTTAGACAACGTTATCATGTAATTTTGTTTTTTTCGCATTTTTTATTGCAAAATTAATTTTAAAAAAACAATTTATACCTATACGTATACGATAATATATGCAAAATGTGCATAATTTTAACCATTTTATAAATATTTTTTTCGCATGACGTAATCACATATTTAAATTTAGCGCTAAAAAACTAGTTACTAATAAGTTTAATAAATTTCAATGTTTAATAAATTTAACTATTTTAAAATATTAAAAACATAGTAAAATTAATGCAAATCATTTTGAACTTAAATGACTATGTAATATAATTATTATGCCGTAGTATCATTATATGGTAACAATAGCGAGGTAAATTAATGAAAAAGAAACTTCTACTAGCTAGTGTAGTTTTATGTTCTTCCCTCATCACAAGTTGTGGAGGCAACAACAATACAAGCTCTCCTAGCCAAAGCACTAGTTCATCAGATGTTCAAACATCAACAACTACTTCTACAAGTAGCACATCTAATTCTTCACAAGGCGGAACGTCTAGTTCGTCTTCAAGTAGTTCAACTACTGAACCAGCTCCATCAGCAAAAACTTTTAGAATCGATCCATCAAACTTCAATTCTATCAGCGCATTAACTTTAAGTGGAGTTGTAGAAAACACACAATATAACGATGAATTTACAGTCAACGCTGGTGGTTCAATCACATCAACTGCTTTTAAAGGCATTACAAAAATCGTTGCAAAATGTTATTCCTCATACGAAAACATGGAAATGTATAGTGGCACATCAACAAGCGGAACAAAAATTAATTCTGTCAAAGAAGCTGGTTCAAATAGCGCTACATACACATACAATTTCACTACTCCAAGCGATTCATTCTACTTTATCAATAATCAAACAAAAAATAGACAACATATTTATTTCATAGATATATATTATACAGGTGCCGAGGTAAGTGGTGGCAGTTCTTCCGAACCTGGATCACATGCTTATACAAGTTTTGAATCAAGTGATATTGAATTATTGAATAAAACATTTGGGACAACAATTCCATTTGCCCCATGTGATTATTACGAATTAATCCCATACGCTGCTGATGGATATGTTGGTATTCAAGGCTACTTTGAAGGTGTAACTCAAGCAGAATTTAACTCATATAAAACAGCATTAACATATTCATATTCAGGTAGTGACACAGATCAAAATGGTGATTTATGGTACTATTATGATATAGATGATAAAACTTATTTTGATATTAATTTCTCTACTGAAGATGGAACCAACTATTTTAATTTCGATATTTATTATGAAGATGGAACCGGCGGTGGCGGTGGCGGCAATACCGGAAATTACTGGGATCAAGTTACTACTAACGCAATTTACACTAATGAAGGTAAAGGCATTGAAAGCTTAAGAAATGAAAATGGCTATGCAACTTTAGATTTCAATAATGGAACAAAGGTTAAAAACTTAACCGAACAAGGTAACTATGTCGATGGTTGCCCAACAAAGGGTGATGTTAATGTCTTAGTTATTCCAGTTGAATTCTCTGATAAAAAAGCTACATCAAAACAAGACTTAAGTGCACTTAACTTTGCATTAAATGGTGGTGAAGGTGAAGAATCATTAAAGAATGGTATGTCAGTATCTAAATTCTATAATGGATCAAGCTATGGCCAATTAAATCTCAACTTTGAAATTATGGGTGGTGGCACAAAGTGGTATAGCCCAGATTACACAAGCGAATTCTATATTAATCAAGATAAATCTTCAGGTGACAGCTCTACTGCTGATATCGATATTGTCGATAGCATCATGAAAAAGTATGGCGATGAAGTTGATTGCTCTAAGTTTGACTCAGACAAAAATGGCGTCATCGATGCAGTCGTAATTGTCCCAACTATTTCAATTAACTCTACTTCAGATCAATCTATCCTTGAATGGGCTTATAGATATTGGTGCACAAGAGACACATCATATGATGGTGTTCAATTCAACGATTACTTATGGTGTCCATATGATTTCTTGTTTGAAACAGAAACAGGATACTATAACGGAACAGCTCCAACAAACAATTACACTTTAACTCACGAATTTGGCCACGTCTTAGGTGCTGATGATTACTACGATTCATCTTATTCACAAACAGCAACACTCCTTGATGGAAATGATGTTATGGATGCTGGATTTGGTGATCATAACCCATATAGTAAATTTAACTATGGTTGGTTATCAACATCTAGACTTGTCACAGCTAACGATTCGGTTACATTAGACTTAAATGCCTTTGAAAACGATGGCGATTCTATCATTGTTGCAAATAACTGGGATGAAACATTAGGATGCTATCAAGAATACTGGGTTATCATGTACTACACAAAGACTGGAATTAACTCACACTCAACATATGCATTTGATGAAGGACTTGTTGTCTATCATGTCAACGCACAATTAATCGATTACACATATGCTGGCGAAAGAGCTATTGATGTCTATACAACAAATAACCAAGATTCATACTACAACACAGGTGTTAACTTAATCGAATTAGTTAATGTCAGTGGCAGCGGTTATACTCTTGGTGTTGGTCAAACAAGTAACTCAAATATTGTTGATGATTATGGTAACAAAATTGGATATACATTCAAATTAAATTCTATGGATGGCTCCAAAGCTAACATAACATTCACAGCTAACAAATAAAAAATAGGTGATGCAAAGAAGCAAATAGATTGCTTCTAAACATCACCTTTTAAATTGCTACAAATTTATTTAGACATAAAAACTACCAAAGCTATTTATTAACTTTGGTAGTCATTTTTTACTTTCCTGTAAACTTTTTCTTAAACTTTTCAAAGAAAGAAGTCTTAGTAGTTTTTGTTTGTTCTATTTGATCAAACTTTCTAAGCAATTCTTTTTGTTCTTCAGTAAGCTTGGTTGGTATTTTGATTTCGATATGAACATATTCATCACCGACGTTACCTTTAGCATCTTTAATACCGCATCCACGCATTCTAAGTATTTGATCAACTTGAGTTCCCTCTGGTACTTTCAAATCGCTTTGACCATAGACTGTTGGAACTGTTAATACAGTACCTAAAATAGCATCTGCTACAGAAAGTGGAACGGTAATATGAACATCGTTACCATCTCTTTCAAATGTATCATTTTTATCAACTAAGATTTCAACATACAAATCGCCGTTTGATCCGCCGTTTTCACCGCGACCACCTTTACCAGCAATTCTAATTTGTTGACCAGTATTAATACCTGCTGGAATCTTAACTGAAATTTTACTCTTAACGTGATGATAGCCGGTACCTTTACAATCAGAACATTTTTCTTTTACTGTTTTACCTGTACCATGACAATCAGGGCATGTAACAGTTTGCTCTACCACTCCAAAGAACGATTGAGAACGTTGTTTAACATAACCTGTACCACCACAAGTATGACATACTTCTACATCAGAAGCGTTTTTAGCTCCAGTACCATGGCAAGTTGGACAATCTTCATCATATTCAACAGGAATATCTACAGTCTTACCATTAACAGCATCCATAAATGAGATTCTAATACGCATAAAGCTATCTTCACCTCTTCTAGGACCGTTTGCTTGTCTTCCACGTCTAGCACCACCACCAAAGAATGATGAGAATATATCTCCTAGATCGACATCGCTGAATCCAGCACCACCGAATCCACCAAAGCCACCGGCTCCGTTTGTATTTCCGGTGCCATCAAAAGCAGCGTGACCAAATTGATCATATGTTTTTCTCTTTTGTTCATCGGATAAAACATCATATGCCTCTTGAACTTCTTTAAATTTTTCTTCAGCATCTGGTTCCTTACAAATATCTGGGTGATATTTCTTGGCTAAAGAACGATATGCTTTTCTTATTTCATCTGGTGAGGCACTTTTTGAAACACCTAAAACTTCATAATAATCTCTTTTAGTTGCAGCCATAAATACCTTACCTCCTTTCTATTAGGACGAAACACACCGTAGGAAAAATCCTACGGTGTAAATTCGATAGTTAATTATTTCTTTTCTGTGAAATCAGCATCGACAACATTGTCATCTTTCTTTTCAGAAGATGAAGAAGCTTCTGGTTGAGGTTGAGCTTGTGTTTGTTGTTGAGCTGCTTGTTGGGCATAGGCAGCTTGACGTTCAAGTTCATCAATCTTGCTCTTTAATGTTGCAATATCGTTCTTATCTAAGGCTTCTTTCATTTCGTCTCTGATCTTCTTAGCTTCAGCTTTGACGTTATCAGCGACACCTTCCTTTGATAATGATTCATCGATAGAAGAAATAAGTTGTTCAGCCTTGTTCTTGACTTCAACTTCTTCTTTTCTCTTATCATCAGCTTCTTTATTGGCTTCAGCTTCGTGAACCATACGATCAATTTCTTCTTTAGAAAGTCCATTAGAACCAGAAATTGTAATTTGTTGTTCCTTATTAGTGTCTAAGTCTTTAGCTTTGACATTGACAATACCGTTAACATCGATGTTGAATGTAACTTCAATACGTGGTTCACCACGTCTTGCAGGACGGATACCATCAAGTTTGAAGTGTCCTAACATCTTGTTATCTCTAGCCATTGAACGTTCGCCTTGGAAGACAAAGATATCAACGGCTGGTTGGTTATCTTCAGCAGTAGAGAAGATTTGGCTCTTTGTTGTTGGAATTGTTGTGTTACGAGTAATAAGTGGAGTCATAACACCACCCATTGTCTCAATACCTAATGTTAATGGTGTAACATCGAGTAAAACGACATCTTTGACGTCACCACGGATAACACCACCTTGGACAGCAGCACCAATTGAAACAGCTTCATCTGGGTTTACTGACATATTTGGTTGTTTGCCAAGTAAACTCTTAACTAATTCTTGAACTGCTGGCATTCTTGTAGAACCACCGATTAACAATACTTCGTTAATATCGTTAGCTGTAAGCTTTGCATCAGCTAAAGCTTTTCTAACTGGATCTTCTGTACGTCTTAAAAGTGACTTTGTCAAATCTTGGAATTTAGCTCTTGAAAGAGTTGTTTCGAAGTTGACTGGACCATTTTCGTTCATAGCGATATATGGTAATGTGATGATAGCTTCAAGAGAGCTTGATAATGTAATTTTAGCCTTTTCGGATTCATCCTTAAGTCTTTGTAAAGCCATCTTATTGTTAGAAAGATCAACACCTGTTTCCTTTCTAATTTCATCAATTAACCAATTTTGAATTGCGTGATCCCAGTCATCGCCACCAAGTTCAGCATCACCTGATGTAGAAATAACTTCATATGTTCCATCACCAATATCAAGGATAGATACATCAAATGTACCACCACCTAAATCGTAAACGAGAATCTTTTGTTCTTCTTTAGCGTTTTCCATACCATAAGCTAAAGCAGCAGCTGTAGGTTCGGAAATAACTCTAACTACATCGAGACCAGCAATTGTGCCAGCATCCTTTGTAGCTTGTCTTTGAGCATCGTTGAAGTATGCAGGGCAAGTAATAACTGCTTTTTTAACTTCATGACCGATGTTGTCTTCAGCATATTTCTTCATATAAGCGAGAACTTTAGCTGAGATTTCTTGTGGTGTGTAGTCTTTGTTAGTTGCATTAATATGAACTTTAGCAGATGAACCCATCTTTCTTTTAATACTAGAAACTGTGTCTGGGTTTGTAACTACTTGACGTTTTGCTGCATCACCGACAATTTCTTCACCACTTGCTTTAAATGCAACGACTGATGGTGTTGTGTTATGTCCTTCTGGATTTGGAATAACTTTAACGACTCCATCCTCTTGCATATATGAAACGACTGAATTTGTAGTACCTAAATCGATACCAAGAATAACTTCCTTTGCCATAATAAATTTCCTCCTTTATTAATATTTATTTATTGTCTTTGCTAACTTCTTCTTTAACTTCTTCTTTAGCTTTGGTGACAATTACCATTGCAGGTCTAACAATTCTATCTTTTAAGAAATAACCTTTGAGATAGACAGCTTTAATTAGGCCATCTTTTTCTCCCTCTTCAGTTGCAATTGCTTGCATCGTGTTATGATCAAAGACATCACCTTGTTGTGGGTTTATAACTGAAACACCTTCATCAGCAAGAGCTTTTTCAAACTGTGAAAGAATCATTTCAAATCCTTTAGTGTAGTTTTTAATCTTTTCATCTTGAGGTTTGACTTTGAAGGCCATTTCGAAACTATCTAAAGCTGGTAATAACTTTTCTATGAAGCCCATTGCTCTATATTTAAGAGCAACTTCGTGATCTTTTGCTAAATTCTTTCTAGTGTTGTCTAAATCAGCATAAGCTTGATAGTACTTATTTTTCCAATCAGCTTCTTTAGTTTTGGATTCTTCTAATTCTTTTGAAAGTCTAACGATTTCTTTAAGAGCTTTATTTTCTTCTTTCTCTTCTTTAACATCTTCTTTTGATGTTTTTTCTTCCTCATTAACTTTCTTTTCTTCTAAATCTGTTTGTTCATTCTTCTTCATCGTCTTCCTCCTTTCCCCCGAAGTATTCAGCTAGAACCTTAGAAACATATTCAAGGTTACTTAATACTTGTCGGTAATTCATTCTCTTTGGACCAACGACTGCAATTTTTGTATCGCCGCGACCAGCGATATTAATTTTATGTGAGACAATAGCCATATCGTCATCTTCTTCATCGTTAACAAACTTTACAGATATACTTCCATTAAGTTGGTCAGAAACTGCGTTATCAGCTCCATCGATAGCTTCATGGAATTCTTCTGGTGAATCTAATAGATGGAGAATATTTTTAACTTTCTCTCTATTTTCATCGTAATCTGGAAGTTCTAGTAACTTTGTAGCGCCGTATGTATGTAATCTCTTTTTTGCAAAACTAACAAATGCTTCAGTAAATGCTTCCATAACAAGCTCTGAATTTTTACCAACCATTTTAGTAACTAATGGTTTTAAAGCTTCAGTCTTTTCATAAATCTCACTTATAGAAGTACCGTTAAGTCTTTCGTTTAAAATCTTAACACACGATGAAAGAGTTTCAGGTGACATATCGTTCGTGACAAATGTTTTGTTTTCAACATATCCTTTATCAGTAACTATAACTGCTGTAGCAGTTTGACTTGAAATAGGAATAACTTGAATGGAAACTAAGTGTTCATCATATGACTTAGGACCTAAGACAACAGTAGCAAGATTTGTCATCTCTGACAATATTTCACAACTTCTTTCAACGACTTCTTCAATCGATCTTGATTTTTTCTTTAAAACAACTTGAAATTCTTTTTTAAATTCTTGATCAATATCGACCGCTTGATCTCTATCGAGGTGAGAAACATAATATCTATACCCTTTTGCACTAGGTACTCGACCTGATGAAGTATGCGTTTTTTCAATCAGTCCATCTTGCTCAAGCATTGCCATTTCATTTCTTATAGTTGCACTAGAGTATGGTAGTTGATACTTTTCAATCAAAGTATTACTTCCAACTGGCTCAGCTGTAGAAACAAATTCTTCAACGATAAGCTTTAGGACTAAATCACGTCTTGATAATTCCAAGATGATCGCCTCCTTAGCACTCTTTCTTTCCAAGTGCTAAGATTATTATACGTCAATTATTAGCAATGTCAACACAAAAGTGCTAAAAATCTTTATTTTTTCGTTCGACATTATTATTTATAAGCATTTTATACCCTAATTAGACTTCATTTTTCCAAAAATAATTATTCTTTACTTGCAAAGTATTAATGAAGGATGTCATATTTGATAAACTATAAGTATGTTAAAATTTAAAAATGTTTCTTATTCTATTAATTCTGAAGCAAGGCTAGATTCATTTACCTTTTCTTTTAAAGATAAAGGTTTTTACTATGTGCAAACATCAGGTGAAATTATAGATATATTTATTAAATTAATTTCTAGACAAGTTATCGAAGATAGCGGTGATATTACTTATGAAGATATAAAACTAAATCAATATCACACTTTAAATAGGGACTATGAAGATCTAATCTTTATCAATGGTTTAAAATATATAAACAAATTGTCTGTAATTGACAATTACTTGTGTGAACTATTTTATTTTTACCATAGAAGAGATGTTGCTCTTGATGTAGTTGCTACATATTTAGATAAAATTCCAAGCTATATTGATGTCGATAAACAATATGGCAGTTACAATAAATCAACACAATCACTAATCGAATTATTTGCAGTAAACTTTTTTGATTATTCTATTGTTTTGTTAAATAAACCATTTGATTATGATGAAAAAATAAATTTAGATTACTTAAAAATGATAGATACTTTAAGAGAAAATAAATTAGTTATATATTTCGGTTCAAATAATACCTTAAATGATACTGAACTATTAGGTGGATACAAAGATAAATATATAAGAATAGATGAAATTGGTGAGGTGTTTGACGATGAAGACTAAACCACATTTAACAGACTACAAATTTGCTGGTCACCTTAGATACTCTATGGATAAACCTTTATGGTATTTACGAATTGCTTTTTACATATTGTTAGCAATAGTTGGCTTTCTAATGGCCATAACAACAAATGCTAAAGGAATAAGATACGATACTAACGATTCAATGTTATATAAACACTCATATAGAGTTGAAACTACCGAAGCATTATCTAAAAAAATAGCTACAACTGATTCACATGTATATGATTTTACTAAACCTATTCCCGATCAATCTTTACTAAATGACTACGATTTTGACTGTGCATCAATTCTTAAAGAAAATGTTTTAGAAAACGAAATAATCGTTGGTTTGCCAAAAAAGAGTCAATTTAATCCAGATAAGATAAAAGATATATATATACCAGGAGTTAACTTTACTGATATTTCTATCAAAAAAACTTTTATTAACTCTGATCTTATTAAAGATACTATATATTTACCAGCTAGTATTTATCACATATATAATAAAGCATATGAATCTATTAAAAATGGTAATTTAATCATTAATAACGACTCAATTTCTCTTTTAAATATTGGCTATTTAAGTTCACAACTACTAGATGCAGATATTTACTACAACATTAATGATAATACATTAAATAAATATATATCGATAAGCTCTTTTTCATTAAATAATGTCGGAAAAGCTACTTTTAACTTAAATAATATAAACTATACTTTGACTATCAAAATCGTTGATACACCTACTTGCTTTAATTTTAAAACATTCTCTGATTTTGATGTATTAATTGGCAAAACTATTTTATATAACGAAATTAAAGATTCTTTCCTTGCTAGACAATTCTTATTAACTGTCGAGGATAGTTATAAAAGCTTTAATACAACATATTTAAACGGCAAAGAATATGATTCAACTTATTATACAGTTGGATCTTTCACACTTATTGGAGTTTATGTAGTCCTTATTACGTCAATTATGATCTGTGCTTCTAAATCACATAAAGATATTAAACGATTAGCAAAACTTGGAATGAATTCAAACATTTCTATAAACCAATATGCCAAAAGTACGATTTTAATTTCCTTAATTGCAGTATTAATCACATATGCAATTGCTTTTAGCATATCTAGCATCTTTGAAAAATACGGATCTATTTTATGGCTTAATGTATTTGACTTCTTAATGATTTTAATAATAGAAGCCATTGTTGCTTCGCTAGATATTTTTGTCGCATCAAGGAGTGTATTATGATTGAATTATTTAACGTTACATCAAACACTCAAGATAAAATAATTGATATTCCTTATTTAGTTTTACCTAATGTTGGTATGATAGCACTAGTCGGACCTAAAGATTCAGGAAAGTCAATTTTGTTAAAAGTAATAGCAGGTATTGATTCATATAAAGGGAAAATTATTATCAATCAAGGATTAAAACATAAAAAATACACCTGCAATATTGGCTATTTAGATTTTCATACCCAAAGACGTTTCAAAACAGATAACTATATCAAAGCTTTAGAAAACACAGCTATGATTTATGGAATTAAAAACATCAATAAAGCCATTGAAAATTCAACTAGGTATTTAAGAGCTTTTGACCTCACAAAAAACGATTCTTATGAAAATCTCGACAAAGCTAGAAAGACTCTATTTTCATTATCAATTATGCTTTCCTTAGATCTTCCAGTAATTCTTTTAGATGAATTATATTCTAACTTAGACAAAAAGTACGAAGAAAAAGTCGAGAAAATTCTTTTAGAATATTCGGCTAAACACTTAGTTTTAATTTCATTTTCTACTTCACCAAAACTTGATTTATTCAATAAAGTTTTACTTATTAAAAATGGAAAAATAATAAAGGAAGCTGAAACAAAACAAGAAAAATTTAAATCTGTCACTTTTAGAAAAAATAAAAACTTTGATTTAGGTATTTTCTCCGTCTTACCACATTTAGCTACACGTGCTAAAGTCTTTTTAATCTTTTTATCAGTTATTTTTACTTTTATTGTTGCTTCTTTAAGCGAATCTTTAAATCCTAATATAAACGCTATAAATACACTTTTAAAAGAAAATTTCACACCTATTTCAAAAGTTTATGAAAAGTATGAGTCTTATACTTTTTATGATTTTTCAAACGATAAAATTACGATTAAATATAATCAAAGTAGTGCAAATGAATTTTATATTCGTCCATTAATCAATAAAAATATAAATGATAACTCTAATGTCTTATATCTATCAAAATCCGTTGCACTTGTACTTGGAGTTGAAAAAGGCGACATCGTAACCATTTCAACAAAAGAATTCAAAGTTGAAAACATAATAAATACTAAATCAAAAGAAATATATCTACCTTACACATATTATTGCTTATTTGGAAATAATAGCTCTGATACATATTATTATTTACTTAGCTCTGATATAAATAAGTGCACTTATTATGATAGTAATAGACAAGAAATTGATTACGACTCTACATTAACTTATTACAATTACGAATTAAATAACATTTCAGAAGATAATAACAAATATGGCTATTACGTTTTAGAGAACTTTAAAGATAATAATCTTGTTATAATTCCTGATAATGGTTTTACAAATAAACCAGTAAATATCTCAACTAAATATGTCATTTACTATACGTCTTTAAAAACACTACACGAATTATCTGAATATGAAGACGACACTTTTATTTTTAACAAAATAAAACCAAGTCCAAAAGTTATAGTAGGTTATGTAGCTTCTGTATCTTTATATTTGATCATAACTGTTTTAGTATTTATTAGAGCTGATAAAGGAGATAGCGATTATTATAAGAGCTTCTCAAAGCAAAAATATACTTTCCTTCAAGCTATTAAATTCTTCTCTTTTACTGGAATAATATTGCTTTGTACATTAATTTTGGTATCCACTCTCTCACGCGAAAACATTTTGCTAGCTTTAACAAGTTTTGTGTTATTGATTACTCTTCTCTTGTTTTTGCTTACCTACATGCTATTAGGAAGATTTAGTATTAAAGACGAATAGCAAAAAGCTATTGAACAAATATTCTTAAATAGAACTTTGCTCAATAGCTGTTTTTAATTATTATCAGTGACTTTAATAGTTTTATTAGATTTTATTAAATCAATTATTTTTAACACTACACAAGTTAGTGCCAATGCTATTGATACGATAAACGTTGATGTAATTGCACTATAACTAATTTTCCACATTCCAGGATCAAAAACTATAAATCCATAAGCAACTGCTTGAATGATATCAAGAACAATTAAAACAATAGACATTATTCTAAACGATTTAACACTTAATTCTTTCTTTTTTAGACATATAGAACTTAAAACTATTCCTGCTATGCCAAAAGCAGCTATAAACGGTATTCCAATCAATGTGACAATTAAAATAATTGCAATAGCTAATCCTTCACCATTATCTGCTTTTCCTGAATTAGCATAAATAAACAAATTTAAATAAAAAGCAACAGCAGCCACTAAAAACCAAATCGAATTAACTAACGAAAGAACTGAAGAAAACTTTTTCATATACCCCTCCTATTTAAAGACTTCATTCTTTTAGATACATTAATTATATATAAAAATTGATTTAATATAAATACTCTATTTTGCATGATTCTAATTAATATCAAATTTAATACTTTATTTTTTATTTAAATTGAATTTAATAATCGGAATAGTACCAATTATAAGAAATAAAAAAATATAACTTATTTCACAAATCTTTTTTATCGAATCATTATTTATTATTTGAGAAATAAATATCCAAACAATAGTAAAAAATAAATTCATAAAAAATAACAATATTGCATCTAAAGCTACTAATCTTAACTTAGGATCAACATCTTTTTTTAAATAGAGAAGATTTAATTTTGAATTATCAGAAATTTGTTCTTTTTTTAAATTTTTTCCGCTTATATTAGTAAAGCAATTCGGAAAAATCATAGTACAAAAATACCAATGTATAAATAATAACCAAATAATTAAATATATCATTTTCAACTTCTCCTTATTTTTTAGAAGCGCGCACCTATTAGTGTAGAAAAAGCAGTTGAAGCTCCTAATTTAAGCAAATTAATTGCTGTCAATCGTGCTACAGTTCCAGGCAAAGCATTTGAAACCGCACTTATAAATTTGCCTGCATGCAAATTGAATATGCCTGTAAACCCACGTTTTGAAATGATGCCTGCTGCATATTTGTTTGTTGCTTTATATAATGTAGAAAAAGTTTTATATACTTCTTTATTTTTTAACAACCCTTTTCCTAATTCTTTCGAATTTTGTGATCCTGCTCCAGCCCAAGCGCCAAATAGTACATTTACAGCACCAATAATAGCTGCTTTCTTCCAATTTACCGATGACCAATCACCATCAGAAGATATAAGATCACTACCAACACTTCCAGCAAAGCCTAATCCTCCAGAAATCAATGCTGCACATAACATATTTATTCCTGTTGCAGATAATAATCCACTTATTGCACCGATAGTTCCATCAAGAAGTACTTGCCAGCCGTTTATATTATCACAGCCATTTGTTACACCTTGTGATATAACACTAACACCTGTTCCAATAATTCCACCGACTAATGCTCCAATTATTAAAGCAGAAACAAAGAAATGTCCATCAGGATCAGCCATATTAACTGGATCATTACCACAATAAACATATAGATTTAGGCCTGTTATGCTTCCTATTTCCATATATTCTGTTTGGTCTAGACTTATAAACCTATGCAGACTTGCTGAGTAGTATCTACTCTTTAAATAATATAATCCACTCTCTTTATCATAATAATAACTCTTATATTTATATGGATTATCTTCTACTATCTTACTTATTCTTATTCCTTATACTTTAATCTTCTCTACTTACATTTGCTATTTTTTAAATCAACAACCATACCTGTGACACCTGTAACAATCATAAATAGAAAAAAATACCCTAATGAAATGCGGCCAACAATTAGATCATTTTTTAAAACTGCATATAGAATAAAAGCTACAATTGTATATATTATATTTAATATAAAGAATACTATCGCTTCAATAGCAAAGCATTTAAGTTGAGGAGATGCATTTTTATTAATATAAATAAAGCGTAATTTGGAATCTTTAGGAATTTGCTGCCGATTTAAAACTTTGCAACTTATACCGGCAAAGCTTGGCCATATAATAACACATAAATACCACGTAAAATAACCCAACCAAATTACTGCTAAAACATGCTTGTACATGTAAATACCCCCTAATTAACAAAATGATTTAATATATTAGAGATAACACTAGAAGCAATTGAGTCTTTATAGACAAATTTCGACGTAATAGAAACGTCTTTAGAAGAGGCAAGATTATTAATAATTTTATTCATAAGACACACCCTCCTTTAAGTAAATAGATCGATAAATAAAATATTACTCTTTGTTAATTTAAGTATTATTTATACCTACTTAAAAGTCAATGTTTTTAGATAAAAATATTAAAAAGAGACAAAATAATATAATTTTTTATTAAAAACAACCAATTGATTTAAGTATTATTTATATCTACTTAAAAGTCAAGGTTTTTAGATAAAAATATTAAAAAGAAACAAAATAATATAATTTTTTATTAAAAACAACCAATTTTTATAAATTGTAAAAAGAAAAGGCTAGTTAAACTAGCCAATTATATTAAATAAGCTGCACCAATTATTCCAGCATCGTTTCCTAATTTAGCGCATTTAATTTCAACTTTAGGAGTATTTTTAAAGCCATAATATTCTTTTTCAAGCAATGGAATTAATCTAGACAAAATGTAGTCTTCTTGAGCTGATATTCCACCACCTAATATAATCAATTCAGGTCTAAATATATTACAATAATTAAGTATACCTTCTTTCAAATAATTGATATAGTTATCAAGGGCTTTGACAGCAACTTCATCACCTTGTTTAGCATACTCAAATATATACTTACCATTAATTAAATTTAAATCTTTTAATTCGGTCCATAGTTTAGATTGTTTATTTTGACTAACAAGCCTCTTAGTATCTTTAATCAAAGCGCTAGTTGATGCATAAGCTTCTAAACAACCTTTACGTCCACAAGTGCATCTTCTACCATTAACTTTAATAATTGCATGGCCTAATTCTGCACCTTTACCTTCATTTCCTTCATAAAGTGTGCCATTTAAAACTATACCACCACCAACTCCAGTGCCTAAAGTTAACATAATAACGTTTTTATAGCCTAAACCACAGCCAAACTTAACTTCACCAAGTGTTGCAGCATTAGCATCATTTGTTATTTTACACTTTATGTTTGTTATTTTTTCGATTATTTCCACAACTGGAAGATTTTCCCATTTAAGATTATTCGAATAATCACAGACACCTGTGTTTGAATTGATTGAACCTGGGCATCCTATGCCAATACCTAAAATATCATCTTTAGATACATTATTAGTTTTGATTAAATCATTAACTTTATTTGCCAACAATTCAATCATTTCTTCTTGAGAATTATTAGTTGTAACTTTTAATACATCTCTAAAAGCTATATTGCCGTTTTCATCGACAATACCAATTTTAAAAGACATACCACCTATATCAATTCCAATACGATATTTACTCATTTTATTTCTCCACACAAGTTAAAATATATTTTCCATTTCCTTCAATCGAGCACTTTTGCTTTGCACTGATGAAGAAAGAGTCATATTTTCCATATTTGATTCCGTTAATTGTACCAGCACCATCTAAGAATGTTATAGAAACAAATGAATCTTCATCATAAATTTCTTTATCTATGACAGCATCTTTTAAATATGTAGTAAAGTACTTGCACTTTCCTAAATAATCATTTGATTTATTTTCAAAATTGTACTTATTCGTGTCAATTACATTTAAAGCTTTTTCGATATGTAATGGTCTAGTTTTGCCATCAGCCCCTACTCTATTGTAGTCATATAATCTATATGTCAAATTAGAGTTTTGTTGAATCTCGATGACACTAACTCCTTTGCCAATAGCGTGGATAGTACCAGATTTAATAAAGAAACAATCACCTTTTTTTACTTTAAAGAAATTTAAGTGCTCTAAAATTGTTCCTTTATTTAAATAATCTTTAACATTTTCTATTGTTTCGTCTTCTTTAAATCCAACGTATAAACCAGCGCCTTCTTCAGCATCAATTACATACCACATTTCTGTTTTGCCATAGCTATTTTCATATTTTAAAGCATAATCATCGCTTGGATGAACTTGAACTGAAAGATTTTCTTTAGCATCGATTAATTTAATTAAGACTGGAAAGAATGAAAATTCTTTTAAATTTATTCCTAACTCTTCTTTTGTAACAACATCTTTAAGGAGTTTTACTTGACCATCTATATTAACTTTCGTTGGACCATCTTGATGAAAAGATAGTTCCCAAGATTCAGATATCTTATCTAAATCACTTTGACGGTATTCTTTTAATTTTGTACCACCCCAAATATAGTCTTTTAAGGCAGGAATTAGTTTGTAAATTGACATATTCATTCTCCTTTTAATAATTCAGTAATAAGAGGGGCAGTTTTACCTTCCTTATCTAATGATAAGAAACAATATATTTTATCATCTCTAATAACAAACATTTGACCCCACATACCTGAACCATGTCTTAAATTGCTGTTTCTATTGATCCAAATAGAGTAGCCATATCCAGTATTTTCATCAACTATTACTTTTACTTTTTTAGCCTCATCTATATATTTTTTGGAAACTATAACTTTATCTTTGTATTTTCCATCATACATAAAAATCGAAGCTATTTTACAAACGTCAATCGAGTTTAAAAATACACCTGTAGCTCCCATTTGATAACCCATTGGACAATATTGAAAATCGTAGTTTTTAATTTCTAACGGTTTAAAAATATTTTCTTCAATGAACTTATCTAAAGAAACACCACTTATTTTACCAACTAACCTTCCTAAAAGATAGTAGTTAGAGTCACTATAAACAAAATGTTTTTTATCTTTATAATATAATCCTCTATCAAAAATTATTTTTAAATAATCATCGGAAGGAAAAGTTTTAGGATCTTCAGCGTCAATATCCAAAAATCCCCGTTCTATTCCCGTAACTTGCATTAAAACATCTTCTACTGTTGTACCGCTATATGAAACGGCATTTTCATATTCATCGATAAAAAATTTTGAAATATCATCTTTAATATTTAGTTTTCCTTGGTCTATCAATATTCCAATACATAGTGAAACGATATTTTTTGTTAAGGAGTATAAATTAGAAATTTTAGAGTTTGTAACTTCAAAATAATCATAGTTATAATTATCAAAAATGCAGCAATTATATACTTCTTTTATCTCTGAAGCTAACTTTTTAAATTTTAATGAATCCATATTGTTTTTACCTCAAATGGTTTAAATTCTAAAATGTCTCCATCAATTTGCTCGCTAAGTGGTTCTTCTAAGAAATTAACTAAAGTTAAATGTTTATTTTTTAAACTTGTCTTTGTTAAATCAAGTTTAACATTTTTACCATTTCTTTCATAAAGTCTAACAATTAAACCATCATCTTTATATTTTTTCTTATAGCAAGAATATTCTATTAATTCGTTATTGAGTATCAAAGGATTCTTTAACATTATTTCTTTTGAACTCATGACAAAATCGCTATTAAAAATATAAGCGACTTTATCAACTTTAGCTTTGTTATCATCACCATCGTGAATATATAATGCATATTCGTATGTGTGATGACCATAGTCACCCTCCTTACACGGGTAATTTGTCGATCTTAAAAGAGTTAGTTCTAAGTTATTATCTTTGACATAATATCCATTCTTTGCTTTGTTAATTAGTGCTACCCCTACTTTTTTATCATTTATATCAACGTATTGTTGAGCACAGATTTCATATTGTGCCTTGTGAACCAAAGTATCGTTTTTTCTTGACCTATTAATCTTTCCAAATTGAATATCACATACAGCTTTATTAGTTTTAATTGATAAATCAAAGTTACTCTTTAGCATATAACCCACATTATGCCAATCAACTTCGTGCTTAAATCTAATCAAATTACTATCATCTATTATAATTGTTTCGACCACTGTACTTTCTTTGAATGAATATTTAGAAATTACTTCATAAAGATTATCATATTTATAAATTTCTCTTTCAGTTAATTTCATTAAAACTTCATCTTGATTTCTATAATTTTCTTTAAAAGTCCAAGCATCTCCATGGTCTCTTAAAACTATTAGTTTATTTCCGTTATTTAATAGTATATTTTTGTTTGTTTTCTTATAAATTATTTCATCTATATAACCTAACTGATTAAACTTAATCTCAAACAAGTTAGTATTAATAATATTTGAATTATAAATTTCTTTGTTTGAATATTCTTTATAATCATTTGTCCAAGAATTTGGATTTAAATTATAAAGATAATAACTATCGTTATATTTTATAAGCTTATTTGCTTTGTAAGATAAGTGATTATATAAATAATAACCAGGTTTATAATCACAACAATATGTTTTAATAGCTTTTTTAAATATTTGATTTAATTTCTTATCAATATTTTCATATTCTATTTTTGATTCTTCATAAACCCTTTTAATCGATGAACCAGGAAGAATATCGTGGAATTCTAATAGTAAAACTCTTCTATATAGTTCATTTATTTCATCTTCAAACCTATTTATTCCTTTAGCTGACAAAATATATTCCAATCGTTTTATTTTTTCACTTATATAGCGGTCATATTGCTTATTTAGCGATTGAGACGTATATGTTCCACAGTGGTTTTCTAAATAAATTTCACCTTTATATATCGGTAATGATTCTTTATGCTTTTCCAAATTTACAAAATATGAATCAACAGATTTATTCGATTCAACTTTATTTAGACCTAAAGTACCATTTAGTCTATGAAGCTTTTCAACATGCTCTTCCCCTGGTCCACCACCACCATCACCGATTCCATATATCATTAAAGAATCGTATTTCATTTCTGACTTTGAAACGTGACTCATAGCATCATAAATAGATTTTGGACTTGCTTCAGAGTTGTAAGTACCTTCTGGCGGAATATGAGCTATAACTTTGCTTTTGTCGATTCCTTCCCATATAAAGTGGTGATACGGAAAATTGTTAAATCTATTTCGAGCAGTCTTGATAGTCATAAAATATTTCATACCACCCTGCTTAATTAATTGCGGTAAGTTTCCGTTATAACCAAATGTATCAGGTAGCCATAAATTATTAACGTAATGACCAAAGTTCTCTAAGTAATACTTTTGACCATAAAGCATTTGTCGAGCTAACTGTTCCTCACCTGAAACATTGGTATCAAACTCAACGAATGCTCCACCAACTAATTCAATTCTTCCAGACTTTTCGTAAGATTTTAACTTTTCAAACATCAGAGGAGATTGTTCTTTTAACCACTCAATTTGTTGTGGTTGTGATATTACATAGTGGAAATTATTATACTTTTCAATGAGATAATAAACGTTAGTCATTGTTCTAACAATTTTTCTTTTTGACTCTCTAATTGGCCATAACCATGCTAAGTCTAAATGAGCGTGTCCAACACCATAAAAAGTTGGTAGTTTTTCAATATTTTTAGTTTTAACACTAAACAAATCTGAAATTATTTTTAAAGCTTTTTCTTCCTTGTCTTTTACGTCAAACCAGAATAAATCTCTAATTGCTATAACACCATTATAAAGAGTGTCAAAATAATTGTTTTTAAATTCCATTATCTTTAATAGTTTTAATAAAAAATCAAAATCATAGCAGATTTTTTCCATGACAAAATCTTTTTTTACTAAGCTTATATATTCAACTTTCCCATCATTTTGTATATTGCCAAAAAGATCGTTATATCCACAGTCGAAATACAAGTCTATTTTATTATCTTCTACTAAACCTTTTAATGGATAATACGTTTTTCCTGGTTCTCCTAGAGCTCTATCAAAAACGCTAGATTTATTCGTGAAGCCTTTTACTGGTGCTCCGTTTTTATCGACAAGTAGAGCTTCTCCATTTATATCAAAAGCCAAATATGCATCATCAATATTCACATCACAAGTTCCTGTGACATGAAACCAAGCACAATCGAATAGTTCTTTTCCAAAAGGTTTATTTTTGGCCAATTTTTTGAATTTCATCTTTTTCATTTTTGAAAAAGTAATCGGCTCTTTAGAACAAAGTACTTCATAATCTAAATCTCTTATTTTAGTATAAACAAGAGGTAACATTATGCAGTTATAAATATTTCTACTATCAATTATCGCTTCTTTTGTTGCAGCATAATTTGGCTTAAATCTCATATATAAAACTCCAAATTTATTTGTTTAAACTATCTTTCATTGATAATAAAGCGTATATTTCTGCTGAAGCACAAACATCCATTACATCTTTATTTTCATCACTAGTTAAACCATATTGCCATCCACTGACCCAGTTGACTGGTAAATAGTTGTCGTATAAATAGTTGTTATAGGCAAAGTCGATGCTCTTTTGAATCAAAGCTAAATATTCACTTGCTGAATCATCGACTAATAACAAATCATAATACCCTTGGAACAAGGTTAAGTTAAACCAAATAGTTGTTCCTAATGGGAATTGATAATAACCATTTAAAACTTCATCATCACCAAAATATTCAAATGAAGCTTTCATTGACTTTTTGGCTTGATTTAAATACTTCTCATCCTTTGTTGCTTCATATAAGTATGCTCCACCTGAAATCATTGTTCCAGTGTTATATGTATAAGCTGTTGTATCTAACGAACCATGAGAAGTTGTTACACCACCAGATTTTTCAGTACCGATCATATCACCATATAAATCGTTACTCATCTTAAATGTCTTTAGCCCAAAATCGTAAACATCTTTAGCCCATTGTAAATATGTTCTTCCATTAACAACTTTATCAGGATTGATCTTTGATAATCTAACTAAAGTAGAGATAATTGGACCATTGCTACAAGCGTGTTTACTTAAGTAATCTGGGCCCCAATAAATACCGCCCCATTCAGCACCTGTATCTGAATTGATAGATGAGTCCCAACCAGTTAAACAATATTCTATTGTTTCTTCGCACTTTGTAAGTAACGATTCATCGTTTAATGTTTCATATGCGTTTAAAAACTCTCTAGCAATCCACATATTATCATCATAGACGTCGGCCATATAGCCGCTTGATGCCATATCGATATCGATGCCTCTTTTAACGGCGTAAGCTCGATAATCTGTTCTTCTTTCGTGATAATATTCTAGGCCTTCTAAAACAGTGTTAAGCTTTCTTTTTAATTCAGCATCATTAGGGTTATTTTTTACTAACTTAATATATAAAGATAAAATACTTGTAAAGTGCCATACTGATGCAATTTCTTCTGTATCATCTTTGTAAGGATAGTAATTTATTGCACCGTTAAGTTCTTCATCATAATAATTTTTCCACATTTGGTCAGCGATGACTTTAGAACGTAGATTGTTTCTTTCTGCTGAGGTTAAATTATCTTTTGGATTATCTAAAATAGTTCCAGCTTTGATAACTTCAGTAGTAGTCGATGAACAACCTACCATACAAAATGTCATAACACCAGCTGTAAGAACTTTTGCGAGCTTCTTCTTCATTATTCAATGCCTCCATTAATAATATTTTTTGATTTTAAAATCAAATAAGAAAATAGCGAATTAGACCATGCAAACCAAGAGCGAGTAAATTCACTTTGATCGTCTTTGTTTACACCTTCATGAGTGTAATAAGTATCGTTATCGCTATTCATAACCATTTTTATGATTCTTATAACATCTTCATTGTTGCCACTTGTCAAAGCTTCTAATACGATTCCCATATGCCACACATAACCTTTTGGAGTGTGTGGTGAACCAATTCCTTTAAGAACTTTACCCTCAAAATAGTAAGGATTATCGAAACTCAAGCAATATTTTCTTGTATTTTTATATATAGCTGAATTCTTATCTTCATATTCAAAGTAAGGAATTGATAATAAGCTTGGAACATTTGCATCATCCATTAATAAATAGTTACCTAAGCCATCAACTTCGTAAGCGTATACTTCACCATATTTTTCGTGATTTATAATGCCGTATTGCTTAATTCCATTATCTACTTCAATAGCAAGATCAGAAGCAACTTTAGCTAAATCATCTTCACCGATAACTTTAAGCAATTCAGTAGCTCTTTTAAGTGCTACGACAGCAAACATGTTACCAGGAATAAAATATCCATATTTACAAGCGTCATCGCTTGGTCTATATCCACTCCAAATCATTCCTGTATATTTAATATCGCCACCATGACCGTGATTTGGAATATTAAATCCATCTCTTTCACCTTCTCTATAGTGGTAATAATCACTTAGTTCGTGATGTTTTTGTTCTTTTTTAAAAACATCAATTATAATTTTACAAGCTTTAACAAATTCAGAATCAAGAATTTCTTTGCAGCCAGTCACTTTATATAATTTGTAAATTAACCATATTGGATAACATAAAGAATCTATTTCAAATTTTCTTTCCCAAGTATATGGAGTTCTTTCGCCTTCATCTTGTGTGTGACCATGACCATTTGGATCTCTATTAAACGAATTTGCATATGGATCGATAGGAATATAGAAGAATTGTCGTTTTATTAAACCTTTTATAAGATTAAATACATCTTCATCTTCTTTTGAAAATTCAATATATTGAAGGACAGAAGCACTTGAATCTCTAAGCCACATAGCAGGTATATCACCAGTAAGCATATAGACACTTCCATCGTCTAAATATTCTATAGTAGTATCGAGAGTGTTATAAAAACAATTATCAAACAGCCTTTTTAATTTATCAGACTTAATCGTTTCTTCAAATGAAGCGATTGTCTCTTTCATTTTTTCATACATCGTTTTATTCACTCTCTTTCTTTTTTGCCTTTTTCTTCTTATCTAACGCGACAATTAAGAAAATACCTCCAGCAACTATAACAGCAGGTACAGCAAATGCAATAGCATAAAGTGGAGTGAAATTAGTTACTGTTGTAGTTTTAGTATATTCGCTACCAAATGATGGTTTTTCATAATTTGCTTTACCAGTAACGTATTCATCATATGTTCCCTTATATAAGAAAGCAGTATCTGTATTGTTATTTAAAATAACTAATAAACCACCTTCAAAGTCTTGGAAGACATCCTTTCCAACAACATATTCATCGCTTAATGGCGAACCGTAATTACTATAATTACCACTCTTATTCCACATCATCATTGAATTATTAGCTAATAAGAATACTTCGTCAGCACTTTGGTTATAAACTAGAGCTGCAACATTTGTACGTGTTCCTTCCCATGGGTTAGCAGTGGAATCACCTAAGATAAATTGTTGAGCGATAACACCATTCCAGTTACCACTAACATTTGATTCTTTAAAACCGACAAAGAAGTTATTGTTTAATAAAGTTTTATATTTATTTTTAAACTTTCTAGCTACTTTAGATTCGTTTTCTAAAGTTATTTCAAATGATCCAGCAACATCGTTTAAATAGTAGTTGAAATCATCCATATCGTATTCATTTAAATTTTTATATATTCTTGCTGGTTCATAATCGTACAAGTATTCGCCGTTAACAAGAGTACAAACAATTGAACCATGAGCGTACACTTTAACAATGCGACTATTATCCTCGCTAGCATATTCATTTACAAATGAACCATATCTTGAATCGACATATGGTGTAGCTTTTGCAATAAAGTTTTTATTGACTGGATCATAGACAAAACCTGAACGATATGTAAGTGTTCCATCTTCATCAACTAAGAATCCACTTTCAAATGTTTGGAATGTAACTTGTTGTGGTTCTGTTGTACCAGGTAAAGTAATGCTATCTGTCATTTTATTGCTTGTTGGATAACCTAAGTTATTTTTGTTTTCATCCCAATATTTAGCTTCAGCATTATTGACAACAAAAGCTTGACCTTCAGTTTCATTATCAGTCAAACGATAATTGAAAAAGATAAATGACATGCCATATCTATTACCACCAAATGAGAATGTACCATCGCCCCATGAAAAGTCTTGAACAATGTAACCATCCCAACATTTAACATCAGAACTACCAATACCCAATATAATTCCTTTGTTATAAAATTCTGTATAAATAGCCTTCATTCTTTCAACGATTAAAGGCTTAACTGATTCAGCATCATTAAGAGGTCTAGCAAAGTCATCGTTACCTGATGTAGCAAATGAATCTGCAACATAGTTTAATAAATCAGCTAATGGTAATACTTTTAAGTTTCCATCAGCATCAATTTGTCTACCAGCGTGATTTTTTATGGTGTAGCTTCTACCATTTGGATTAATTGTTAATGAACAATAACCCATAGTATAGTTTTGATAGTAAGTTCCATCTATAGTAATTATTCCACCAACTTTGTTACCAAATTCACTTGGAAGGTCTTCGTTTGAACTGAAATAATTATTCAAGCTACTTTCTGATGTGTCGACAGCTCTTTTGACAACTGCTACTTTCTCAGGTTGATAATTTAAAGCACTAACACTTGCTAATGAAACAATACCACCTGTTAAAAGGCATAACGAAATTAGAAGATTCTTTTTTTTCATAGTTGCTATCCTTTCTATTTAATTCCGGTATAAGTCGTTTGTTTTAAGAAATACTTTTGAGTAAATATAAACAAAATAATAACAGGGACAATACTTAATAATGATCCTGCCATCATTTCACCTGTTGAAGATGAAGTTTGGAATTCTTGTAAAGCTTGACCTAAAGTAAATTTAGATTCACTAAAGAGAACTAAAGATGGCCATAAATATGAACTCCAAGTTGAAACGAACGTAAATAATCCTAAAGTCATAATTCCAGGCAAAGCCATTTTGAAATAAATGAAGAATACCCTTACACCATTAGCACCATCTATTTTAGCGGCATCACCTATTTCATCAGAAAGATTGGTGAAGAATTGTCTTAAGAACATTATTCCATAAATTGAGACAGCGTTTGGCAATATGACAGCGAATAATGAATTATATAAACCTGGACCTAAGTCGTTTCCAAAGATGTCTTTCGGGAAGAACGGAATTGATGTAGTAACAATAAATTGTGGGATTAAAGTAATAATTCCAGGTAACATCATGGAAATTAGCATTACTTTATATAAAATTCCTTTACCATAGAAATCGAATTTTGCAAAGACATAAGCTGCCATAGAGCAAAATAACAATTGTAATATAATTTCGGCAAAAGCTATAAAGAGCGTATTAAAGATATAGACACCCCAGTTATTTTTAAATAAAGAAGCCCAGTTTTCAAAGGTAAAGTGACCATAGTAGAACTTAAAGCCTTGTCCTTCTAAATCAAATCTACTTGTTAAAGAAGCAATAACTGACCAAATAAATGGAGTCATCATTAATATTGCTAATAATGTTAAAACAACAATTAAGACAATTTGTCCGACAGAAAGTCTTGGTCTAATTCTTAGATTAGTGTGTCTTTTCCCAGCTTGCATACTTTTTTGCATACTTGTCCTTTCCGTGATTAAACAATTTCTTTTGATTGTTGTTTTCTCTGACAAATAGTTGTGTAATCACTGTAACAACCATTATGAAGAAGAAGAGGACGACAGACATTGCACTGCCATAACCAAATCTTAATTCTTTAGCACTTAAATAAATTTCAACAACTGGAGATATAGCTTTATCATTGTTATATAAACCTAATAAGTAAATGACATCAAATAATTGGAAACTACCAATTAACGTCGTCGTAAAGATAAAGTACGTTGAAGATCTAAGTAATGGTACTATAACGTGTAGAAATTGTTGGAATTTATTAGCTCCGTCAATATCTGCTGCTTCATATACCTTTGGATCGATACCAGTCATAGCAGCAAGATATATGAGCATGTTTCCACCTAAGCAGCCATATAAAGAAATAGCAATAATTACAACCATGGCCATATAGCCACTATCTAAGACAATGCTTGTTGAACTAATAAGCGACTTCCAAACGAAGATCATAGCTGCACCACTTGTTAGTGATGGAATGTAATAAATTACTTTTAAATAGTTATGTTTTAACTTAATTTTTGATATTAAGAAAGCAATTATCAAGCTCGATATAATTGAAAGAGGTACGTAAAACACAGCAAATATCGCTACGTTTTTCATGGAATTCATGAAATACTTATCTTCAATAATATTTTTAAAGTTATCAAATGAAAATTTTGTAAATTCGACACCATTATAATCTGTGAAAGATAATACTAAAGACATTACAAATGGAGCTACAGTAAAAACGATAAACAAAATTAACGCAGGTGCTAAAAACGCATAAGCAATTAAAGAGTCATTTCTCTTTTTATGACTAGGAAGTGCAAAAGCTTTTTTATTCACTTCATTATTTATTTTTTTCATAATTAATATCTACTGATAATCTTATCTGTTTCTACTTGCAATTCGTTGATTAAATCATCAACTGAACCACCATAATTACCTTTATAGTATTCTTTAACATATTTGTTATAAACGTTAATTTGAATGTTTAAGAAGCCAGGAACAGATGGTCTTGTTTCATATTGATCAGCGTAGCTTGCTGCAGATTTCAAGACGTTTGTATTTTGAATCCATTCATCAGAATAAAGTGATTTTAAAGCTGGTAAAGTATTGGAAGCTTTACTCCATTCAAGAGCTGTTTCTTCGTTACAAAGCCAAGACTTGATAAAGTTCCATGAAGTTTCCTTTTTCTTTTCCCAAGCCTCTGTTCTATATTTCTTAATTGGTTGAGGAATAGCCATGCCAAAGCCACCAATCATACCACCGTTTTTACCTTTTTCACCGCTATATTTTGGTTGAGGCATAAATTTGTAGTTGAGATCTGGAGCATAAGTTTTTAAGTAAGATGAGAAATAAACTGGTTGATTTAACATAGCTAATCTATTTCTAATAAAAGCATCTTTACCATTGTAATCGTTGTTACAAACATCGCCAGCTCCGAAGTTCTTAAAGAAGTTTAAAACATCTCTAACTTCTTGAGTATCGTAATTTAGTTTACCATCTTTTTCAAAGTTATCTGTAGTTCCTGTTGAAACGATATATTTAAAGAAGTGTTCATGTAAATCATCAGCACTAAAACCTGCTGGATTGAAACCAGATGAACTTTTATTTGTGACGGCATGTGCGACAGTTTTTACATCGTCCCATGTCCAGTCTTCTTTGACTAATGCAGCAACGCTTGGATCAGTAATTAAATCCATATTTACGTAAATTCCCCAAATATCCAAGTCAAGAGGAATGCCATATTGCTTATTGTCATAATTCAATTCGTTATATGCTTGTTCTTGGAATAAATCAGCTGTAATACCATCTCGTAACATCATGTCATCGATAGAAGTTAAATAGCCTTCAACAGCGTATGTTGGAGTGTTAAATCTATCCCAAATAACGACATCTGGTTGCTTGTTGACAAGTAAAGCACTAGCTAATGCTGTTTCAAACTCTGATTTAATTGTGACTTTAACTTCGATATTGTCATGTTTGGAATTATAGCCATCAATAAACTTTTTTAAGTTTTCAGCATCGTGTTGAACCCATTGACCACCAGCCCACAATGTTATTACTTCTTTTTTGGAAGAAGTGTTTCCTCCACAACTTGATAGCGCTACCAATGCAACGCTTGCTAATGCTGTTAATAATCCGAATTTTTTCATTATTATTACCTCTTTCTCGTTTAAAATCAATTTTTATCTTTTTCTATTTATAGACAAAAGACGTGATATGTTTTTTTTACAACTTAAATATAACATAAGTTGCCAATTTATTAACTATAAAGACGAAATATATTACATTTTTATACCAAATATACTTTGTTATATACAAAGTCCAAAAATGTTAAAAAATGCCCGCTTTTCATGGAATAAAAGCGCTTTACCAATTATAATTATAATGTAAAAAAGACAGGAGGTCATATTTGATATGTCAAATGTTAGACTAGTAAATATTAACAAGATTTATCCAAATAATGTGCAAGCAGTATTTGACTTTAATTTAGAGATAAACGATAAAGAATTTATAGCTTTTGTCGGTCCATCTGGATGTGGTAAAACTACTACTTTAAGAATGATTGCTGGATTAGAAGAAATTACAAGCGGTATGTTATTTATCGACGGAAAACTTTGTAACGATGTCGCACCTAAAAATAGACATATCGCTATGGTTTTCCAAAGCTATGCTCTTTATCCTCACATGAATGTCTTCGACAATATGGCTTTTGGATTAAAGATGCGCAAAGTTCCTGTTCCAAAACTTGATAAAAATGGCAACCCAATCAAAGCCATCGATAAAAAATCTATCAAAAAATATCAAAAGCAATTAAAAACATTCGAATCACAATTAGAAATTGCTAAAGAAAGTGCTCCAGAAAGCATTGAAGAAATTCAAAGAAACATCGATGCTACTAATGAAAAGATCAAGTACTACAGCGAAAATGAAGTTGAAGTCCAAAAATTTGTCCGTAGATCAAAAGCTGAAATAAACGATAGAGTCTTCAAAGCAGCTAAAATATTACAACTTGAAAAATATCTCGATAGAAAACCTGATGCTCTCTCCGGTGGTCAAAGACAACGTGTCGCTTTAGGAAGAGCTATTGTAAGAAACGCTAAAGTTTTCTTAATGGATGAACCTCTTTCAAACTTGGATGCAAAACTCAGAGTTCAAATGAGAACTGAAATTATTAAACTTCACCAACAAATGAACGCTATTACAATCTACGTAACCCACGACCAAACTGAAGCTATGACAATGGCTGATAGAATTGTTGTTATGAAAGATGGATATATTCAACAAATCGGTGCACCAAAAGAAATATATGATCATCCAGCTAACAAGTTTGTTGCAGGATTCATCGGTTCACCTGTCATGAATTTCTTTGAAGGCAAAATTGAAGATGACAAAGTTACTTTCAATAATGTCTCTATAAATTTAAATGACAATCAAAAAGAATTAGTTAAAGAAAAAAATACTGAAGTATACGTTGGAGTTAGACCTGAACACATTCAAATTGAACCAAATGAAAATGGTAAATATATAGTTAACATCGTTGAAACTCTTGGTAGCGAATTACTAATTCACTTCAACATCGATGAAAACACAATGGTTTGTGCCAAAGTTATTACTGATGAAGTAATAAAGGTTGGACAAAAAATTAATGTTTCTTTCAAAACAAATTCGATTCACTTGTTTGACAAAGAAACTGAAGTATCTTACTTTTAATCCCTCCTTGTGAAAACGGAAGCCTAGACAACTAGACTTCCGTTTTTTACTTAATTACTTTTAATGTTTTTCCAGGATAAATTTTATATGGACTAAACAATTTGACAGCTACATCCTCATGATTAATTAACTTATGTAAAACGCTGACTGCAATTCTTCCCATCTCTGTTTGATCTTGCATTATTCGAGCTACATCTGGATTTACTAACCCATACCCATAGTCAAACGTAATAAGTGAATAATCGTTTGGAATGGATTTTCCCATTTTTCTAATGGCTTCATATAAAATTTTACAAACTGTGAATTCACTAGCAAATAAACATGTGATGTCTTTTTCTTCTTCTAAGAAATTAATTACAAGTTTAACATCATTATTAAACACTTCTTTATCAAAAGGCGAATTAGGACTGCTTAATATATTTGCAACATATGTGCCTTTTAAAAATTTTTGACTATAGAAATAAGCTGATTGAAATCCATTTTTTCTATTTTCAATCGAAGACACATCTGAATCTTTACTACAAAAGAAAGCAATTTTTTCATGTCCTTTTTCAAATAATAATTTTGTAGCATCTAAAGCAGCTGAAAAATTATCAGTTCTAATGCAATGAAGCTGCATACCACTAAAATCTCTATCGATTAAAACAATTGGAAATTTATTAATGTGATGGAATATTAATTTTTCGTTATAGTATTCGTTATGAACTGGTTGAATAATTAAACCTTTACAACCGATAGTTATCAACTCATTAATATATTTTGTCTCTAAAGCAATATCACCTTTTGAGTTTTTAATAATGACATTGTATCCTAAGTTACTTAACTCTTGTTCAATGCTAAGTAAAATTTTAAGACCAAAAGCTGAGGATATATTCGATAAAATTAAACCGACAAGATTCAATCTGTTTTCAATTGCATTTTCTTTATACTTATCAGATACGTATGTTCCTCGGCCAGGATGTCTAACAATATACCCTTCATTAACAAGTAACTCCATAGCTTTTTTAATAGTTATTCTACTTGTAAAATATTGTTTCGTTAAAACTTCTTCTGATGGTAAGCAATCATCAATTTTATAAACACCATCTATAATCTTCTTTTTTAGTTCTTTATAAATGCTTTTATATAATGTATCATTCGCCATAATAACAACTCTCCATTTATTACAAACATATACTTTATAAGTAACAATGTTCTATTTGATATATTTATTATAACAAATATATCATTATGTTTAAATATAAAATTGAAAGCACTTTTATTTATATATATTAAAAAAGACTCAGCATTTAAGCTAAGTCTTTATATAACATTTGATTTTTATTCAACTGTGACAACTAAGTCAGTCATAACAATTCTATAAGTTCTAGATGGAGTTCTAATACCTAAGTTAACTGATGATTGACCAATTAATTGTGTTAAATCAAATTCAAGATAGGTGATATCTTCATTGATTTTCTTTGTTTCTGTTGAAACAAGTGCACCATTAAGTAATGATTGGAATTCAATATCTTCACCGTTAGAATTGAAGTTTCTGAATCCAACTTTAACTTTAACTGTTTTTCCTGTTAAAGCTTCGTCACTTAAATCGAGTGTCTTAGTAATACCACTAGCAAAGTCTTGTGTTCTGAAGTTAATACCTTCGTTATAGATTGAGAATGGACCACATGGAATAACTTGTAAAGCTTGGTTGTTATTTGTGCCTTTAACTGTTGAAGCATCCCATCTTAAGCTTTCTGTAACTTTTAATACACTTGTAAAACCAATAGAACCAACTACTAATTCATCGCAATAATTGCTATCTTGTGTACCAGTATTTTCAACCTTAATTGTGACTTCTTTATTTAAATATGCTGATAAATCATAGACGTACATAATTGCGTTTTGGCAACCATCTTCGACTGAATCTTTGTGAGTTGCAGCACCATTTTGTGTGAAGTCTGTATCTTGATAACCAATTGGAGCTAATGGTGTTTCTACCTCGTTTTCAATGACAGAAACTCTTCCTTTGAAATCTCTACCAAATGATCTAGCACTAATTGCCATTGTTTGGTGAAGTTGATCGATTGTTAATGTCTTTGTAACACTGGCACCATAGCCAATCTTACAACCTTCGTTGAAGCCATCGTTGACATCACCTGTATATGTCCAACCGCTACCAGCTAAGTTGCTATATTTGAGATTATCATCGCCCATTTCGCCACCCCAGTTATCTTTGTAGTTGTGACCCCAGGCAAATTCTCCTCCTGTTGTTTCAACAATTACTGGATCTTCAGTGGCTGGATAAGAAAGATTATCTTCTGCTTCATCAGTTGTATAGTATTCAACTTTTGTAAGAACTACTCTATAGTTTCTACTTGGAATATGAATTGCAACATCAGCTGTTTGACCGACAAAGTTGCTTAAGTCTAAGCCAACACATGCGAGATTATCTTCTCTATCTCTAAGTAAATAGTCATATGCATTAATTAATTCACCATTGACAAGAGTTTGGAATTTAGCTGTGATGTTATCTTCGACAAGTCCACGCCAATATGTTCTAACATAAACGTGTTTTCCTTCTGCAACCTCAGATAAATCGAATCTTTGAGCAATACCACCAGCATAGTCGTTTGTTCTAAAGCTTATACCTTCATTATAAACAGTGAATGGACCAGCAACCATAAGTGGTAAATTTGGATAAATGTTCTTAGATAAAGAAGCATCGAAGGTTGTACGAGTATCTGTGACCTTTACTGCACTACCAAATGAAACTGAACCAATTACTAAGTCTTCATTTCCACCTGGAGCATAACACTTTAAGTTAGCGATTGTTAAGCAAACTGTCTTACCAATATATGCACTTAAATCATATGTCTTCATGACTGCTTCTTGACCACCATCATTAGCCTCAGCTAAATATGTAGGCGTTGTAAGCTTTGTGAAGTAAGTCTTATTATCACCAACTGCTTTGAGGAATTTGCCATTTACTGATACACCACCAGCAAAGTCTTCATCAATTCCACCGAAGTTTCTAAAGGCAACTGTCATTAATGAATTTGCTTCAGTAACTTCAAGATATTTAACGATTGAAGCTTCTTTTTCAAGTTTCAAGCCTTCGTTTAAGTCACCGATATTACCAACTTTAATCCAAGATGGATCATTAGCAATATTAGCGATATCTTCCATTCCATCAGCATGATTCATTTCACCTGACCAGTTATCAGCATAGTTATGTCCCCAATAGTTTTGTTTGGTTCCAGCTGATAATAATGATGAATAATCTCCCATAGCTGCATATGTGACAACACAGTGATTTGAATATCCAGTTTTTTCTGTAATTCTAATAATGCTTGCATCATCAGAAATATAAGAGCTCAAATCATATGTAATTAATAATTGACGTCCGCAATCTTTATCGATAGTGACAGTTTCTGTTTCAAAGTTTACTGGAGCGACAACAGCACCATTGACTTTAAGTTCAACAATAGCACCTGTTTCACCTGTTTCTTGACCTTCAAAGTCTCTAACAAACAAGTTGAACATCTTTGTTTCAGCTGTAATCTTTTTGACAATAGCCATACTTTGACCAGCTTTAAGATCTAAGCCTTCATTGACACTACCAAGAGTTCCACTTAATGCTGTCCAATCACTTAATAGTTCATCTTTGCCCCAAGTTGTTCTATCTGAAGCTTTATGAGTGACACTAACGAGATTTGACATTCCACTATTAACAAAGTGTTCTTCATCGTCTGTCATGGATTTAACAGTAACAGTACTTGTTAATCCTGCATCAGTTAATGGTACTTTGTATGTTGTTCCAACAACTTCAACGCCTTCTTCACTACCATTTACATAAACTAAATAGTAATCAGCATTTTCAACGTCGTTCCAATTAATAACACCAGACTTTTCTTCATCAACTGTAACTACTGGAGCAGCTAAAGTTGTTTTAATAATTTGTGAACTTGAGCTAGAGCTACTTGAACTTGAAGTAGATGTAGATGGTTTACTACTTGAAGTTGAGGAAGTAGTTGTAGTAGATGTTGGACTACTTGTAGATGATTGTTTATCATTGTTATTATTGTTACAAGCAGTCATTGATAAAACAGAAGCAAGGACTAATAAAGCAAGTGACTTTTTCATTATTCTCTCCTTTCATTTGCTTTTATTTAAAGCGTACATTTAACGATAGTAAACGTTAATTACAATTAAATTATAAAGTTTGATATATATTTGTCAACAATTGTAAGGGCTTGCATTTTTGCCTAACACCTATATACTATGTATATAGGTGTTCTATATAAATAAATACAGAATTGGCTTATTTGTTATATTATTTTATAACATTTATAACAAAGCATTTTTTAAACTTTTTTTACTAAAATATCTATTTTTTATTGATCAGCTTTATACAAAGCATATTCATTATATTTATTAAATTTAATTTTAATTACAAAAAACAGATTCTATACACTTTTATTTTATTTTTGAATATATTTAATCACAAAAAGAATATTAAGCTCTCAAGCAGCTTATTTTTAGCTAATTAGAACATTTTAAAAGCCAAGGTGTAAACTTAATTACACTCTTGGCTTATTTATTAAGCTTTTTGGTTTTCTTCGTTCTTTTTCTTTTCTTTATCCTCAAGTATTTTATATATCAAAACACCTAGAGATATAAAGAATACAGAAGCACATATGGCTAGTAAACCATAATAAGACTGCAAGAACAAAACTATGTGTCCTACTGAAGGGACTGTATTAACTACAACACCTTTAACAGAACTAAATTTAACCATTCCATCAACTGTAGGATTGGCATCGCCGCGTGTTACAACTGAATTTTCTTCTATATTAATTTCAACAACTCTATGACAAACAAGTTTGTTATTGTTGTCTGTATATAAGACAACATCATATAGCTCTAAATCATCTATAGATTTAACTTCTTTAGCAATAACACAATCTCCACGTTTTATCTTTCCACCGAATTCTATGACATCAGTGTTACTAGAATCAACTTTAGACATTGATCCTGAAGATATGGCTGCTATTCGATAGCCTCCAATTGACGTATTGTACCCAGAGAATCTATCGATTGCAGTTAATAGTGAGAATCCTACCATTAATATAATTACTATCCAAATAATTGTTTCACCAATTATTTTTAATATCTTCTTCCAGGTAGTAGACATAAATTATTAGGCTTGTGGATGAGAGAAATAAATATATTCTCCATCGTTACCAAGTGCACCATTGTGGAAGTAAATTATATCACCAGTTACAATTGTTCTTTTCATATTAGCTTCGCTACCAGTTTTGCCTTTTTCTGCATACCAAGTATTTCCTTGTTTAACTTTAAATTGTGATTCACCGTAATCTTGATCAGCAACCCACATCCATTCATTTTTATCAGCGGCTAAATTTGGAGCCATGACACCGGCATCATTTTCTGCCCAGCCCCATCCATCAATGCCACCCATGACATGTGGAACGACCCAATTATTAGCTGTTGCAACTGTATCTGTTAAGCTAACAAATCATAAAAAATCTTTTTTTACTAAAATATTTAATATTATTTTTATAATTACTTAATTTCTAAAATGCACAACTTAAAAAGCAGTTGAATGAACAACTGCTTTAATTAAAATTTCATGATATTTTTGCCAATTATCTTTGTGTTATTAACTTCCATTTCATAGAACTTATACACATCGTTTACTGAGCTTATTTTACCTGTTGAAAGAACTAAAGGTTTTAAGTCGTCTTGAACATATTTATCATTTAAAAGTTTACTAACTTCTATAAAGTCTAAACTAGTACTTCTAGTAACACCTTTAAGAGATATCCCTTTTTCTAATATTTTGCGAGTGTTGATGCTAACGTTATTTTCTGATACTCCCATAAGTATTAAATCAGCACCTATTTGACTCAAATTAATCATTTGATTAATAGCAATTTCTGATCCACGTCCACCGACACATTCAATTAACGTATCAAATTCTTCTCCTAAATAAGAATCATATTTAGCAACATCAGCATCTTTAAAGCATTTAAGTTTGTCGTCGTTTAGACCAAAGACTGTTATGTGTTTATGATATTTCTTTGTCAAAAGAATATACATCATATAACTCATAATTCCATCGCCAAATAAAGCTATATTTTTAGCTTTAGTAAAATCAATACGGCGGCAACTTGCATTTGAAACGCTTAAAAGTTCTGAAAATACAGCTATAGAAGGATCTATAGAATCATCATATTTAACTAATAAAGATGGATCACACGAATAAAAAGGCTTCATAAATCCATCAGCGTTTGATGACTTAAAAATAGCGTGTGGACAATAGTTTTCTCCTAAATCGCTATTTGAGCAACGCAAGTTAGTACATCCTTTGCATTTGTTTTTATCAACAAAGTTTGGAATCAAAATAACTTTATCGTTTTTCTTAAATGTGTTAGTCGGATCTTTTATTACGTGTCCTACCGCTTCATGAATAGGTGCTAATGGATATTTATGATTTAAAACATTGATATCTCTATTTCCAAGGTAGTATCTAATATCAGCTTTACATATAGCTAAGTAATCGACGTGAACTAATACGCTTTTGTTATCGTATTCAAGAGTATCAACAAACTCTTCAATTACTTGAGGTGCTGTTACTTTATATGTTGTAATAAACATTTTAAATAACCTCAGATTTGCCTATCTTGAGTAAAGCTTTTAATATCATTAAATCATCGAATGTAGTAATCTTAAAGTTTAATTTAGATCCTTGAACTAAATGTACTTCTTTTCCGATATTAATAACTAAACGGCAATCATCAGTCGTTTCAGTATTATTTGTCGCATTTGCGTAATCGTGAGCTTCCTTAATAATTTTAAATTTAAAGCTTTGAGGAGTTTGTCCTTGATACTGTTCGCTTCTTTTTTGAATCTCAGTTATAGTTTCTCCATCTAAAGATTTAATTATTGTATCGCTACAAGGAATAACTGTATCTACAGCTCCATATTTATTGCAAGAGTCGATATTAGCACTAATTATAGATTGGCTAATTAATGGTCTAGCAGAGTCGTGAATCAAAATATTGTCATCATCATTAACTCCTAATTCAGCTAAAAATTTAATACCATTATATACAGATATTTGTCTTGAAGCACCACCAGCAACGACATATTTCACTTTGCCTAAATCATATTGCTTACACCAAACTTTAACTGAATCGATATAAGATTCGTTAGTAACTACGACGATCATATCGATATCTTCATGCATTTCAAAAGCTTCGATTGTATGAACAATTAAAGGTTTGTTATATATAGGTAAGAATTGTTTTGGTTTACTGGTATTTCCCATACGGGTACCTGACCCAGCTGCTAAAATTAATGCGATATTCATTTTATATTCCCCTTTTTACAAATTGTGTTCTTTTCTATATGTCAAATAGTCTTCAGTCAAAGAAAATCCTTTATCAAAGTGATGACCTATTTGTTGTTCGACTGGAGGAAGTTTCATATAATCACCAAATAAAAGCGTCAAATATTTGTCATAATCCTTAGGCAACTTTACTTTTATTCCTTCAAATACTCCATCGGTTCCTTCTTCAAATATTTCTTTTGGCATCGCTTCTCTTTTGGCGTTATTTCCAAAGTAATTACCAACTAAAACTGCATCGTCATAACTTAATTTAGTTACTTTTTTATCAACTAACTTATTTCTATAGTGACCGACATTAAGTAAACAAAATAAAAAGGCAACTATGTTAAGTGGTATATCTTTCCATAAAGTCTTAAGTCTAAGTTTACGTTTTAAAGCTGGAAGATACATTAAGTATACTTGATGCCAAGTCCATCTGACTTTCTTTTTAAATTCGATAGCTGGCTTTACTTCTTTACTCATGCCATCAATTGGAAAAACATCAATCCACACGCCGTGATTAAATTGATGACAGACAAATGTGTTCTCGATAAATGTTGTCGTACAATCTCTTATTTTAGCAAAGTTATATATGTAGTTTTTATCGCTTTTGTATGTTTGAATAAAGTATGGCTTTTTTATCTCTTTTTGTAATTGAATAAATTTATCGTAATCTTTTCTTGGCATACCGACATCAATATCGTCATCCCAAGGAATAAAACCTTTATGTCGTACAGCTCCTAAACAAGTGCCTCCAACTAAATAATATGTTAAATTATGTTCCTCACACAATCTAATAAATTCTATAAGTATATTCAATTGACATTTTTGCAAATCGTTCATATGTTCACCTACGCTTGATATATTATCATTTTTTCACATTTAAACTAAAGAACAATACTATTTTAAGATGACATCATATTCTTTAGTGAATTTTCTATTGTTCCAGTTATTAAATCACTTACTCTTTTAACAATCTTTTTCTGATCATCTTTCATATCTCCATCGATCCAATTCAAGACAATGGCGACAAATGAATATTTATAAAAATCAGTTATAAATTTTTTGTCATCTTCTCGTACAACATATCCTTTTGATTTTTCATCAACAACTTGATAAATAATCGGATAGACTAATTTGTATAAATACTTTGTAAGAATTTCATGAGAAATAGATCTATATATGTTCATGATAAAAGCATAGTCTTTCTTCATAAGATCAAATACTGCTAAAAAACCATCTTGCCAGGTTTCATAACTGCTTTTGTCTTTCAAAGCTTTATCAGCATCTTCAACACAAATCCACTCTATCAAGTCAGTTATATCCTGAAAGTGATAATAAAAAGTTTGTCTATTGATATCACATCTTTCTGTAATATCATTAATTGTTATTTTAGAGATAGGTTTTTCTAACAATAGCTCTTTCAAAGTGAAAGCAATCGCTTTTTTAGTAGTTAAACTGCTCATATAATCTTTCCCCACTTTTAATATAATATCATATAAATACGACACATGTCGTAATAAATTATCATTTTTTGTTTTACACAATTGTTAATCAGTAAAGAAAAAGACTAATTTTTAATGTGTTATAATTACAAAAGGAGGATTATTTTAATGAAGTTAGCAAATGGAGTTTTAATTCCTGATATTGGGTTAGGAGTTTATAAAATGGCTGGTGGTCAAGAAATGAATGAAGCCATCAATGAAGCTTATAAAGATGGATATAGACTTTTTGACACAGCTCAAATGTACGAAAATGAAAAAGACTTAGGAGATGCAATTAAAGTTAATTCTCTACCTAGAAAAGACATTTTTATAATTACTAAAGTAAGAAATTCTAATCAGTGGTTCGATCAAACAATTAATAGCCTTAATGAATCATTATCATTATTACAAACCACTTACGTCGATTCATTTTTAATTCACTGGCCTGGTCAAAATAAAGAAAGAATGATTAGCACCTGGAAAGCTATGGAAAAACTTTATAGCGATGGCTTAGTAAGAAGCATTGGAGTTTGTAACTTTGAACGTAGCCAACTAGAATTTTTGTTAGCAAATTGTAGTATTGCACCTATGATAAACCAAATAGAGCACACACCGTTATTGCACGATGATAATTTATTAAAATATTGTCACGAACATAACATTATCGTTATGGCTTGGGCTCCAATTATGCGCGGAAACTTTAGCGATGATAAAATACTTAATATTGCTGAAAAACATCAAAAGACACCAGCACAAATTTTGCTTCGTTGGAATGTTCAATTAGGCATTGTTCCTATTCCAAAGTCTAAAAACCCACAAAGAATTTTAGAAAATATCTCTATATTCGACTTTAAACTCGACGATGAAGATATGAATATTCTTAACAATATGAATATTAATAAACGTACAAGTCATGATCCATTAACATACGATTTTTAATAATTAATTTTATGGCAAATTAAAAGGCAGTTAAGAAACAAATCTTAATTGCCTTTTTTATTAGATATTATTCAACGTCAATATAGTCAATTACTTTTTGTTCAACGTGTTTTTTAACTTTATACATTGAAATAACAAGAAGTACATCTTCAATACAAGCGACTAACAATGTGATGCCAGTAATAATACCAGCAGCTTTAACCCAAGTTGATGGGCTCATGAATAACAATGTAATACCACCAGCTAAAGAGACTAGTCCAAGAATTAATGTAACAATCCAATTTTGTCCAACTTTTCTCAAATACATAGATTCTTCAATTGTATTTGCTGAAACAACTATTACATAACAAGCAAACATTAGACTAAATATTGTTGTCGAAACATCTAAGTTTATAGCGAGTAATATACCAAATAAAATCTTGAATATTGCTCCTAATAAGGTAGATCCAAATAGTCCTGATAATCCACCTGTAAAGAAATACAAAACGAACGAAAAGACACCGTCACATATAATAAAGATAGATAGGACAAGAGTAGCTGAAGTAATTGCATCTTCTGGACTAATGAAGAACAATACAGCCATAACTAAGAGTAAAATTGCACGAAGAATAATATCGATTCTTACTCTCTTACAAAAGCTTTTAATTTTATTCATATTTTCTTCCTTTCAACTAGTAAAAGCACACTAGATATACTTATAGTATAAAGTGTGCTTTAAAATACTAACAATATTTTTTAACTAAATTAATCCACTTTCCTTAAGAAGGATTTCAATATCCGTACCTTTTGTCTTTTTAAGTACGAGTTTTAAGAGTTGTTTTTCTTTAAATGATAATTTAGCATCTTTAATTGGTTTTTTATCAATTGCGTAATATGCAGCTCTAAGCAATTCTCTAACGTCGTATTTACTTCCCCAAACTTCTGGAACAGCACGATCGACATTTAATAGTGTGTAGACGGCTTCCATACCTGTACGAATTGAATATTCAGTTGTAAAGATTGTATCTCTTGGAGTCTCAGCAAATTGACCGACGAAAGCAAAGTTAACAGCTCCATGTGGGACGACAAGTGGTCTATCTTCTTCTTTTCTTGGTTGGAAGAAAGCGTTGATATATGGCATGAAGCAAGTAGTTGTATTACATCTATTTTTAGCATAATCTTTAATCTTATCTTCGCTAACACCAATGTGATATAACCATTCTTGTGCAACTTCTTCACCTGTGCAATCTCTCATAGCTTTTTTAACGTAGTTACCTGGTCTATTTGTATTCAAAGAATAAACCCAAACTAATACCATGTTTTTATCTTGACTCTTAAATTGAGGTTGTCTATTAATTGTCCATGATAAGTACCAGTTTTCTGTTGAATCTTTTACTGTAACAATACCACCAGTTGTAACTTTACCTGAACGTGGATCACGTTTACAAACGCCTATAATCTTTTGAATAATTTCTTCATCTGAAGTAGCGATTGTTGCACTCATCCAGTTTGTAGCATCTACATTGCTGCAGAACTTATCTGGATTACCATATTCGCCGTGGGTAGCTTGTTTAGCTATATTTTTCCACAAGTCCCAAGATTCTCCAGCCCCATTCTTAATCTTGGATAAATCTGGTGCATGTGTTTGATCACCATAGCATGATGTATCTGTGCAACAACCGTTAGTAATGAATACCAAATCATCTTCGATTAAATCGATAGTTTGTGTTTTTCCATCTCTAACGAAGATAATTTGCTTTGCAACTTTTTTACCTGATTTTTCTTCGATAACAACGTTTTTAACATCGACGCCATATTCAATTTTAACGCCGTGTGATTCCAAATACTTTGTTAAAGGAAGAATCATTGATTCATATTGATTATATTTTGTAAATCTTAATGCTGAGAAATCTGGAAGACCATCAATGTGATGGACATATCTACAAAGATATCTCTTCATTTCAAGAGCACTGCTCCACTTTTGGAAAGCGAACATTGTTTGCCAATAGAGCCAGAAGTTTGTATTCCAGAATGATTCTGGTAAAACATCTGAAATCTTTTTATCTTCAAGATCTTTTTCAGGTGTCATAAATAACTTTGATAAAGCTAATGCTGATTTTTTATCAAGTTTAAATTGTTTGTCTGTATGTGCATCTTGGCCTCTATTAATTGATGCTCTACATAATGAATAGTTTGGATCATGTTTATTTAACCAATAATATTCATCTAATACTGAGACGTTAGGTGTTTCAATTGATGGGACATCTCTAAACATATCCCACATACATTCGAAGTGATTATCCATTTCTCTACCACCACGCATGTAGAAGCCTTTAGTAATGTCTTTTCTTCCATCACATGAGCCGCCTGCTAATTCTAATTTTTCGAGTAAGTGAATGTGTTCACCTTTCATTTGTCCATCTCTTAAGAGATAGAAAGCTGCTGACAATCCGGCGAGACCAGTACCAATAATATAAGCTGATTTCTTTTCAACTCCTTCTGGTTTTTCTGGATGAGCGAATGCTTCATAAGTTCCTGCTGAATAATACATAATTTATACCTCCTGTATCATTTACAGCATTATCATACAAACAAAAAAACACTTATAAAATAATCAAAATTTATAGTTTGTTTGATTTTTAGACACTTATATTTAAATTGGAGTTTTATATATATTGTTTTGACTTTTTGTATTGATTTTTAGACAAAATCACAAAAATGTATAAAAATGCTATGTTAAAGCTTTTCATAATATTAAATAAAGATAATATTTATATTCTATATTTATTATATTAAAAGTTCGATCTTGTTCGAATAAAAGTACATATTGTTCGAACTAAATTGCATTTGTAATTTATAATTATGTAAAAAAAACATGTACCAAATGGTACATGTAATTTTCTATAAATGGTGGCCCAAGGGGGAGTCGAACCCTCGACACAGGGATTTTCAGTCCCTTGCTCTACCAGCTGAGCTATCGGGCCATGGCGGATCTGACGAGGATCGAACTCGCGATCTTCTCCGTGACAGGGAGACATGTTAGCCACTACACCACAGATCCACGCATGTGTTATTATTACATAAGCAATATTGATTTGCAAGCTTTTTTTAAATTTATTCTAAATATTATTGAACAAAAGCCCACATTAATTAACACATGCTTTGCTTTTTTCTTTATTTTTTATAAACAATTAAATCTTTTCTTAAAAGCTTATGAGCAGTTGATAATTGGATTTTAGGAATAGTATTTATGCAATAGTGGCCTTCAATCGAATTAAAATATGAAATTATTGAATTAATAGTTTTACTAAAACCTTCTTGATCTTCTATAATACCATCAATTATAACTACAAAATGTGTACATTTAAATTGATTTATGGTTTTAATACCAGCATAGATTCCTTTAATGTCTGAACTGTTCTTAGCAATATCTACTACATTGTCAATTACTTCTTTATTTTCACATTTAGTTAATGTATCGCTCAATTTTAGAGTTGTTACTTCTTTATACTCCTCTCCCTTATCATAGACACCTACCTGAATATTTCTAATATTCTCAATTCCTTCTTCGTTTCCTGTTTCAACATAATAATCTCCTAAAGTCTGCATTGCACTTAAAGAAAATTCATCTCCTTCATTTTCATCAATAACCTTCTTTAAGTAAGTTACACCTTCTTCATCACAATCAATCATTATTAGTGTCCAACCTAAAATATAATTCATTCTGCTTAGACTTGGATCAATTTCTAATGCCCTACGAGCAAATTTCTTGGCATCATCGTACACTTCATATTCAAATGCTGTTTTTGCATATTCGGTAACAATTGATAAATCATTAATATCAATATCATTTTTCGTTTCATTATATTTTTTATATCTTTCAAGGGCATCTTTATATGATCTCTCAAATGCATATTTATTAGCAATATCAAAGTATTGTTTTATGTCTTCATCAAAATAATGGTTTTCAGTAATGTTAAAGTCAATGACATCTACACTAAATTTTTCTCTTCTTTCTCTGATATTTGGATGTGTTGTAAATCTTTCTGATGCGTGCTTTTTAGAAACTAATTCATAGTATTTCTTTTGCTTATTGTATAAATCATATCTTAGTTTCAAAGATAGATTAATTGATTCTTCATCCCATTTTTGTCTTTCCTCAATCATGGAATCTACTTCAGGATAATTTAAAGTGTTAACTCTACTTAATCCAAATATTTTACCACAGGCATTTACAAAATCTTTAGAAACATTTTTCTTTAACACTTCATCATCAGCCTTATTTTCATAATATTCTGTAGCTAAAAATTCACCAAGTTCGTTTTTCAACTCAAAATCAAGAGCAAATGGACATAAAAGTTTATATGAATATAGCGGTAAAACCGAGTCAAATTTATTTTGTAATTTACATATTTTTTCAGTATATTCTAAATCTTTATTTCTATAATGTGCTATTTCATGATACAAAATAGCCTTTAACTCATCTAAAGATAAAAATTTTAATAGTAAATAGCCGATATTAATAGATAAATCATTCCCTACTTTATCTATTCTACAATTAGCATCAAATATAATACCAACATTTACTTCTTTATCTATATTTTCTTCTTTAAAAATATCTTTAACAAAGTCCTTTGAAACTTTAAATAGTTCTCCATCAACAAATTTTTTATCCTTTTTTTCTTTATTTAGTACATTATTAAATTTTGAAATAGTCCAAATAAGTGTTGCAGGTAAAATAATAGGAAGCAAAAACATAAAAAATATGATAGGCAAGTTTTCTTCTCCAAAGCGCAAAGCAATAGATGTAATAAAAAATGAAACAAATAATAAAGAATAATTAAATATGCCATATGAAATAGCTAACTTATATTCTTTAATTCTTTTATTACGAAGTAAAAGTATATTATCTTTAACCCATTTCTTCATTTTTAAACTATAGTCAAGTTTATCTTGATTAGTCATCTTTTTAATCTTATTTTGTCTAATATCACTATAAATAAGATTAAAAATCATTAATAATATAGTAAGTGAACTTAAAACAATCGATGCAATATCGAAATTGATAGTTGAAACTTTATTAATAACTCTTCCTAATGCAAAAATAGTGCCTAATAAAGCAAAAGAAGCAAAAACGCCTAATAAAGCAATGCCCGTAATCTTATTTTTATTTTTCATAAAATAACCCCTTTTTCGACATTATAATGTATTTTTATTTATTTTTCTATAAATAAAAACTCAACTAAGCATTAAGCCTAGTTGAGCCTTGCGATTAAAATCGGACAAGGAAATGCAGGTCAAGGTATTTTTAAAAAATCCGATTCTATATACAGGTAGGGGTAGTACCTTATCGCACATCGTTTTTGCTCTTTTCAACAAGAGCAAGTTTATCTTCATCGAGCTTAGCAAAACCGTCGTTCTTTTTATCTGGATTTAATGCCAAGCGGAACACTAACATAGTCATATATTTCGTAAGTGGAACTTTTTTTGTAACTCCTTGCATGTGAAGTCCTCCTTTACGATTGAAATAATACTACACTTTTATAAACTAAAAGTTAAGTAAAAATAAACTGAAAATAAACTTTTACAATTTTTATTGAATTATTTTAACTTTTTAATAAAAATAATAGTATAAAGTTTACGTTTTGTTTATGTTGCAATATTACAATATAAACATTGAAATTATATTTAATAGGAGTGTGTTTATGTTTAATATACTTGTAGTTGAAGATAACTTAGATTTAAGAGAATTATTTGTCACAACAATTAATAATGCAGGCTATAGAGCTTTTGGTGCAACTGATGGACTAGATGCATTAAATTTAATGGACAACACACACATCGATTTAATTGTTGCTGATATTATGATGCCCAAAATGAGCGGCTATGAACTGACAAAAGAACTTAGAAGTTTAGGTAACAGTATACCAATTCTCATGGTTACTGCTAAAGATGATTACGATTCTTTGCAAAAAGGTTTCTCTTTTGGTGCTGATGACTATATGATTAAACCTGTTAACGTAAATGAACTCCTTTTAAGAATACAAGCTTTGTTAAGAAGAGCTAGAATTAATTCTGAAAAGAAAATCGTTATCGGATCTACAATTATTGATTACGAATCAATGACGGTAAAATATAACGATGATGATATTGTCTTACCATTAAAAGAATTCAATCTCTTATTTAAACTACTTTCTTTCCCTGGAAAAATATTTACTAGACAACAATTGATGGATGAAATTTGGGGTATGGATTCTGAAACAGATGATAGAACTATTAACACTCATATAAATAGACTTAGAGAAAGATTTTCAAACAATCAAGATTTTGAAATTGTTACGATAAGAGGTTTAGGATATAAGGCGGTCAAAAAACAATGAAAAGCAAAAACAAAATTAAAGCGATTAATCCAAAACTATGGCTATATTTTTGTATTGCCTTTATGTTTTCTCTGTTATCAGTCATATTTATCAGTGCGATAGTTATATCAATTCTCTATTTCTTTGGCTTATTTAGCAATTCTAATGCTGATAGATCTTTCTTCTTACCTTTATTGTTAATGGTTATTATATCGATTCTTCTAGGTCTTATAGTTTCCATTTTTATCGGCAAAGTATTTTTAAAGCCTTTAGAAGAACTTAATAAAGGACTTCACGAAGTTGCTAAAGGAAATTTTGCTATTAGAGTAGAAGAAGAATCAAGTTTAAAAGAAGTAAACGATATGCTTAAAAACTTTAACTCTATGGCCGAAGCTCTATCGAGCATTGAAACTTTAAGAACTGATTTTGTAGCTAATGTTTCTCACGAGTTTAAAACACCATTAGCAGCTATTGAAGGATATGCAACTTTACTTCAAAGTGAGAATTTATCTAAAGAAAAACACGATGAATATATAAATAAGTTAATTAATAATACACATAAATTATCAACATTAACCGGAAACATTCTTCAACTTTCTAAATTAGAAAATCAAAATTCATCTAATCTTGAAAAAGAAAAATTTAATCTTTCTGAGCAATTAAGACAAGCTATTTTATCTTTAGAATCTAAATGGGAAAGTAAAAATATAAACTTTGATTTGAACTTTGATGAAATTTATTATTATGGTGACTCTGGTCTAATTAATCACATTTGGACTAATATAATTAGTAACGCTATCAAGTTTAGTCCTGAAAATAGCACTATCGTTTTAGAAGCAAGTGAAAATACTAAAGAAATAGTTGTCAAGATTAAAGATCATGGTTGTGGCATAGCTAAGGAAAATATTAACAAAATTTTCGACAAGTTTTATCAAGTGGATACAACACACCACTCTGAAGGTAACGGTTTAGGATTAGCGTTAGTTTGGAGAATAATAAAAATTATTAACGCTTCAATAGAAGTCGAAAGCGAATTAAATTGCGGTTCTACTTTCACTATTCATTTACCTAAGTAACAAAATTAACACTAAAAATAAGATATAATCGATTTATAGACATATTAGTTATAAATTAAACATCTTTTTTACATTAAATAAACACTTTAAAATATACTTTTTGAAGTACTCTTGATATACTATATAATGATTTTAGTACAAAAACACAAATTATTATAAACAGGGGGAAACAATGTCCAAAGAATATGTCATTTTAACCGATTCATGCTCTGATTTATCTCAAGAGCTTGTCGATAAGTGCAATATTGAAGTATTGCCATTACAATTTGAGATAGGTGGAAAAACATACAATCACTATCCAGATGGTCGTGAATACGATTTTAAAAAATTCTATGTCGATATGCGAGCTAAAAAAATCGCACGTACATCTCAAATTACACCTTCAACATTTATCGCTAAATTTGAAGAATTACTCAAAAAAACAAATAACATTATGTTAATTAGTTTTGGTAGTGCATTAAGCGGAACATATAACAGCGCTTGTACAGCTGCCGGTTTAGTTAAAGAAAATCATCCAGAAGCAAACATTATCGTTATCGATTCACTTTGTGCTTCATGTGGTCAAGGACTATTAGTCTATTTAGCATGCAAAAACAGAGACGAAGGAATGTCTATGGAAGAAAACACTAAATGGATCGAAGATAACAAGTTGCATATTGCTCACTGGTTTACAGTTGACGATTTAGGCGCTTTAAAAAGAGGTGGTCGTTTAACAGCCACTAAAGCTGCACTTGCTACAGCATTAGGTATCAAACCAGTTTTACACGTCGATGATTTGGGTAGACTTATACCAATGGTTAATACTAGAGGTAGAAAGAAAGCTATTGCTATTATGCTTCAACAATTTAAGGAAACTGCAGTCGAACCAGAAAACCAAGTTGTATTTGTAACTCATGGCGATGATTTTGAAACAGCTCAAATTATTGGTAAAGAGTTACTCGAAACATATCACGTCAAAGAAGTAGTTTACTCAACAATGGGGCCAATTATCGGAGCTCATACTGGTGCAAATTGCTTGGTTATTGCTTTCTACGCAACAAAAAGATAAAAAGATAAGGAGAAAAAATGGAACTATCTGAAGAACTTAAAAAATCTAGATTAAAAGTCTATGCACTAGGTGGTCTAGATGAAAATGGTAAAAACTTATATTGTATCGAAATGGATAACGATATTTTTGTTATCGAATGTGGTTTAAAGTATCCTGATAGAACTTCACCAGGTGTTGATATAGTTATACCTAATTTTAGCTATTTGGAAGAAAATAAGGATAGAATTAAAGCTGTAATTATATCTCATGGTCATGACGATCAATATGGATCATTACCTTTCTTACTTAAAATTGTTAATGTTCCAGTCTACGCAACACCAACAACCATTTCACTTATTAAAATTGATTACGAAAAAAAGTTTAAAGGCGTAAAATTTAATTTTATCCCGGTTGAACCTTCATCAAATAAAATTATTTGTGGTCACAAGTTTTGCTTCTTTTCTACAACTCATTCAGTCAGTGATTCTTTTGGTTTTGCCGTTGAAACACCTTATGGAAATATCGTTTACACTGGTGATTTTATCTCCGATTTCGGATCTATGGAAAAATTCACCTTTGACTTGCCAAAAGCAGCTAAATTAGCGGAAACAAAAGATACACTTCTTCTTTTATCTGAATCAAGTGGTGCTGATAAACCTGGTATTGCCTCACCAAACCATAAAATTACTCCGCTAATTCACCAATATATCGAAGATCCAGAAGGAAGAACATTTATCGCTTTATACACTCAAAACTTCTACAATAACTTTGAAGTAATAGACTTAGCCGTTAAAAATGGTAAAAAAATATGCTTAACAAACCAAACTTTAATTAATGCTTTACCATTATTAAATCAAAACGGAAACTTTATTATTCCTAAAGCTAACTATTTACCTATCGAAGAAATTGGTCGTGTAGCACCAACTGATGTTGTTATACTTGTTACTGGTCAAGGTGAAGAAATATTTGACTTTATGAAAGCTATCGGTAACGGTGCAACAAAGATACACGCTTTAACCCTTTCAGAAAAAGACACATTTATCGTTGCCTGTCCAAGTGTACCAGCAACTGAAACACTAGCAACTGAAGCAATCGATGCTATATATAGAACTGGAGCTAAAGTCATAAATTTAAATAGAAAAAAAATTAGTTCTATGCACGCACAAGAGGAAGACTTAAAAATGATACTTTCTCTTTTCAAGCCCAAATATTATATGCCTGTTAAAGGAGAATATAGACAATTGATGGCTAACGCTAAGATTGCTCTTTCATTAAATCACGGCTATTCACACTTAAATACTTTCATTGCTGACAATGGTATGATATTGTACTTTGACGACAATGGAAAAGCACATTTAACACCAATGCCTGTCTTAAAATCAGGAGACTTATTAGTCGATGGTATAGGAGTTGGAGACGTCAAAGAAGTTGTTCTTCAAGAAAGACAAAAAATGTCTGATGATGGCGTTATAGTCTTAGCCGTAACAGTCAGTAGTAAACTTAGAAAAGTCATATCATCTCCTGACGTTCAAATGCGTGGATTCATATTCTTAAAAGATAGTGAAAATATTGTTAAGGAAGTTTTTAATATCTTCACAAAAGTTCTTCAAGAATTATGCACTAAAAAATCACTTTCTTGCGAGGATGCAGAAAAACTTTTAATAGATAGACTAACAAAGTATTTGCGTAAAGAAAGTGGAAAAGATCCATTGATTGTTCCTAGAATAATAGATATCGATAAATATTATTAAAATGATCACAACTATTTCCTGTAGCCACAAAGCTACAGTTTTTTTATGGTTAAAAAAAAGACGTTGCACTATGGCAACGTCTAACCACTAATTATATTAGTGATAACTTATGAAAAACGG
>FR898165.1 GCA_000437395.1 Clostridium sp. CAG:288
TTTTTTATTCAGGTAAAATAATGCTTGGATAAAATCTAATCAAATATATGTAATTAATATTCGTTTAAAACACAATTTTTGTCTATTTTTAGAATTATCACTAAAAAAGAGCATCTAGTTATTTAAAACTATTTGCTCTTAAATTTTTAATAACTCTTAACCTTTTTAATAATCTTAAAGGCTTTATTATGTCCTTTTTCTTTAACTAGCGTAAGCCATTCTGTAATTAGTTTAGCTGTTTCTTCGTGCATACCATCTAAATCGCCTTTATTGATCAAATAATCTAAAGGCATATCATCAGTGTAATTTTTGCCATTATAGACCATAGAAGCTGCTACTCTATCAGCTAACATTTCTTTAACATATCTTAATGGCATTTTAACTGGAACATAGTCTCTTTTAGCTGAGCTATAGAATGTCCAATATTCAAAGTGGTGTCTATTTCTGCCTTTATGATGAAGCCAAGCTTCCGAATATCCTTTTACTTTTCTCTCTTCAGTTATTGGAGAATGGGTTCCAGTATAATAATGAGCTCCTGACCAAAATTCAGTTGGACTATATTTTGACAAATCGTGTCTAAGCCCTTGCCAACCTACACCAACTTTGAAGCAAAAATGAATTACTTTATGTCTATGTTTAGTAATTGTATGAAAATGTTTAAATGGATGTGCCATAAGTCATATCTCCTATTTATCTAGGATAAATTATAACTATTTATCGGCAAGAAGTGAATTAAGATTATTAACAAATTGTGCTTTATCTTTAATATCGTAGCCTTCTAATAACATTGCTTCATCATATAAGAGTGAAGCATACTTAGAAATATCCTTGCCACTTTCCTTATTAGAACTTATAGTCTTAAATAATGTGTGGTCTGGATTAATCTCAAGGACCTTAATTGCTTTGACTTGATCTTCACCAGTTGGATCTTGTTCATTCATAACATGTTCGATATTAAGAGATACCCCATCTTTTGATGAAATACATACTGGAGCGTCAACTAATTTAGCTGAGAAGACAACGTCATCGACTTTATCCTTAAGGTTTTCTTTAAGAATATCGAGTAATTCTCTATTTTGGGCAGATAATGAATCAATCTTATCTTTTTCTTCTTTAGAAAGTTCATCGTTACTTTCAGCAGTGATAGATTTGAATTCTAATCCTTCGTAGTCTTTCATTACTAAGAGTGTGAATTCATCAATGTTTTCGTGTAACAATAAAACATCTGTACCAGATTGTTTATATTTTTCAATTTGTGGTAATAACTTGACAGATTCAAGAGTTTTACCTGCTGCATAGTAAATAACTTTTTGACCTTCTTTAGCGTTTTTCTTATATTCTTCTAAGCTAATCTTCTTATCACTTAATAGAGTATCATAAACTAATAAGTCTTTAAGTAAATCTTTCTTAGAACCAAAGCTTTGATAAATGCCAAACTTGATATTAGCACCAAATGTATCAAAGAACTTTAAGTATTTATCGTAATCTTTATTCTTTAAATCTTTAAGTCCATCGATTACTTTCTTTTCAATGTTATCACTGATTTTATGGAGACGCTTATCATCTTGTAAAATCTCTCTTGATACGTTGAGTGAGAAGTCATCAGAATCAACTAAACCTTTTAAGAATTTTAAATAATCTGGAACAAGTTCTGGGCACTTTTCTTTAATGAATACATCTTTTGCATATAAAGCTAATCCTTTTTCATAGGTATCACTATATAAGTTATATGGTGCATGACTTGGAATATAGACTAATGCTTTATAACAAATAAGTCCTTCAACATCCAAGAATAAAGAAAGTGTTGGATCTTCATAATCGTTGAATCTATTTTTATAGTATTCATTTAATTCTTGCTCGCTAACTTCTGATTTATTCTTTTTCCAAAGTGGAACCATAGAGTTTAGAGTTTCATCTTCATAATACTTTTCGTATTCGCCTTTTATTTCGTTGCCGTTTTCATCTTTTTTAGCACGACTCTTTTCCATAGCCATAACAATTGGATAACGAATATAGTCTGAATATTTCTTAACGATATTTTTAATTACATATTGATCGAGATATGTTGAATACTTTTCTTCTTCGGTATCATCTTTAAGATAAATTCTTATTGTCGAACCACTCTCTTCTCTTTGAGCCTCTTCGATACTATATGTTTCAATACCATCACTTTCAAACATATAAGCTTCATCGCTCTTATAAGATTTAGTTAAAACTTCTACTTTCTTAGCAACCATAAAAGCACTATAGAAACCAACACCAAATTGACCAATAATACCAATATCTTTCTTATCTTCTGATTCTTTTAATTTACTTAAGAACTCTTTACTGCCTGATTTAGCAATAGTACCTAAATTAGTTTCAAGTTCTCCTTTAGTCATACCGATTCCATCATCGCTGATTTCGATATACTTTTCATCCTTATTAAGAGTAATTCTAATCTTATGTTCTTTAGTTTTAAGTCCATTCTCTTCTTTTAAAGATAAGAATCTATACTTATCAATTGCATCTGATGCGTTAGAAATAATCTCTCTAAGGAATATTTCCTTATTTGAATAAATTGAGTTAATAACTAAGTTTAATAATTGTTTACTTTCTGTCTGAAATTGTTTTGTTTCTTTCATAAAAGGTACCTCCTTTAATAGACACATTTAATTATAGTCTTCTTTTTAGCACTGTCAAGTTGCAAGTGCTAATTTTATATTACACTGTATCATTTATGTAAAAAGAACTGAAGATTTTACTCTCCAGTTCTCTATAAAGCCTTCTAATAAAAATATTAAATATTTAATTCTCCAAGCCTTATTAATTCGACTACAGCGTGAGCTCTTCCTTTGACTTGTAGTTTTTGCATTACGTTAGAAATATGATTTCTAACAGTTTTTTCTGATATAAATAATTCTTCTGCAATTTCTTTTGTTGTCTTGTTAGTGATGAGAAGTTCAAATACTTCTTTCTCACGCGAAGTTAAAATTGATGTCATAAATCCTCCCATCCACACTTAGGATATGCAGAAAAATGATTTATGATAGAATTTTTTACTATTTTCTAGAATCTCTTTTCTCTAAAATAAGTTTTGCACTCTCTTCTGGTATTATTTGCTTTAACTCTTCCAAAGTTACACTCTTTAAAGAATCTAAAGTTGGATAAGCACTTAAAAGTTGAATACGACGCTTTTTACCAATTCCAGGAATATCGTCATAGATTGTTTCAAAGAATGATTTTTCTCTTTTATGTCTATGGTAAGATATAGCAAATCTATGGACTTCATCTTGCATTCTCATAAGCATAAAGAAAAGTGGAGACTTATGGTTTAAAGGTATAAACTCACCTGTATTTCCATTTATAAGTGCATCTGTTTCATGTTTATCGTTTTTAGCTAAACCAGCAATATTGACATTAACATTTAACTTTTCTCTAACGTTATATGCTATTTCGACTTGAGTCATACCACCATCAACAATAATTAAGTCTGGCATTTTAGAGTTTTCTTCTTTTAACCTTGTTAAACGTCTGGTTAACACTTCTTCCATAGAAGCTAAATCATCACGTTTATTCTCTTGTCTTATCTTATATTTACGGTACATAGATGGTACTTTGACACCATTAATAAACTTAACCATAGCACCTATAGCTTCAGTCCCTTGTAAGTGAGAGTTATCATATAGCTCTATATCTAACGGAGTTGAAATATTTAACATATTACCTAATTCTTCTAAAAGTTTTAAATTATCATCTTCAAGTCTAGCTGTCATAAAGTGTTCATCTAAACCTGCTTTGGCATTTTCTAAAGCCATAAATAATAAATCTTTTTTTACACCACGACTTGGGACAATTACTTTAATACCTAATGAGCTTTCAAGTATATCAGCTATAGATTTTTCAGAAATGATTAATTCTTTTGGCTTTGGATGATTAAGGTAGAACTGATAAATATAATCAGTTAATTCACTATTTATATCATCGAATTTTTCAACGACGAATAAGTTCTTACCTAAAAGTACACCTTTACGATAAAGCAAGAATAAAATAGAAATATAACCATCTCGTTGCGAATAGCCTACTATATCTCTATCAATATGATCTTGCATCATAATTTTTTGAGAGCTTAAAACGTGCTCAATAGTATCTAAAGTTTCTTTATATTCTTGAGCTTCTTCAAATCTAAGATCGTTAGCAGCAGCTCTCATCTTTGCAGTTATTTCTTGCTTAACTTCAGAAGCATCACCATTTAAAAATTTGGTAATATGACTAATCATATCTTTGTTGTCAGACTTAGAAATATCGTTGATACATGGCCCCATACATTGACCTAAATGATAATATAAGCACGCTCTATTTGGAATATTTTTACATTTTCTTAAAGGATAAATTTTATTTAATAAATCTATCATTCTATAAGCTGATCCAGAGTTAGGAAAAGGTCCAAAATAAGAAAAAGATTTATCTCTATCATTACGAGCAATTTTTAAATATGGATCACCCATCTTTTTTAAGGCAATATAAGGATACATCTTGCCATCTTTAAGCATGATGTTATATTTAGGATAATATTTTTGAATTAAATTAATCTCTAAAAGCAAAGATTCTTTTTCAGAATCAGTTTCTATAGTATCAAAGTCTGTAACTTCTAGGACCATTCTAAAGACTTTACCTTCTTGAGGTCTAGTAAAATACTGCTTTACTCTTTTAACTAAAGACTTAGCCTTACCAACATAAATAATGGTTCCATCTTTATTTTTCATTAGATAGCATCCAGGATGATCTGGTAAAAGCTCTATCTTTCTTTTAACTATTTCAGTATTAATCATTTTAAAGTAACCACTGTGGAACCAACTCCACCTTCACCTTCACCACCAAAGCGATAGCTATCAACAAATGCTTTTTTATCCAAATATTTTCTAACAGCTTCTCTTAAAGCTCCAGTACCTACGCCATGAATAATTCTAACTTGATGATATTTCATTAAAAGACAATCATCTAAATATTTACCAAGTTTTTCTAAAGCTTCATCAACTCTTAAACCTATAAGGTTACACTCTAAACCTACTCCAGTTTTAGGAGTTGCCATATATTTATCAATCGAGGCCGTCTTACGTTTATCCTTAAGTTGAACTTGATCTTTAGGATCAGCTAATTTTTCAAGATCACTAGCTTTACATGTAATAGATAATCCACTACATGAAACCTTATATGAGTTCCCATTTTTAGCTAATATTCTGCCATTAGAATTAGCTTTTTTAACTTTGACATAATCCCCAACTTCAAATTCAAAGACTTTTATAGGCTCATTTTTATTAGTAGGAGTAGAAGCTATCTTATTTAAACTTCCTTTAATCTTACTCATTTCTGGTAAAGATTTAACTTTAGAACCAGGTGTCCATATTTCATCTAAGGCTTTTATTCTTTCATCAACAATCTTTTCGATATTCTTTTCAGCTTTTTCTCTTAAAGATTGCTTTTCTGCATTTAAAGATTCAATAGCAGCTGAACGTTTAGCGATAAGTCTATCTAGTTCTTTTTCTTTAGCTTGAACTTTTTCTTCAGTCTCTTTAGCTTTGTTTAACGAAATAGTAAGTTCTTCAATAAGCTTTTTCTCTGGTGTATCATTAAAGCTATTTAAATATTCTTTAGCTTTAAAAACAATACTATCTATAAAGCCTAATCTCTTAGCAACATCTAAAGCATAACTTTTTCCAACAACTCCACTTCTAAGTTTAAAAGTAGGTTCAATTTTTTCTTCATCAAATATCATAGCGGCAGGGATAATCTTTTTATCATCAATTGCTCTATCTTTAATCTTATCAAAGTGACTAGTAACAATAGCAAAAGAATTTAAATTTTCTATATAGTCTAAAATAGATAATGCTAAAGCTTCACCATCAAGTGGTGCTGTTCCTTGACCCAATTCATCAAATAGCAATATCGAGTTATTTGTCGCTTCTTTTAGTCCCTCATTTAGATTAAATAAGTGACCTGAGAAAGTTGATAAATTTTCACTAAGAGATTGATTATCACCACCGACATAAATAACGTTATCAAATAAAGGTAAAACTGCTTCACCTTTAGTCGCTACAAGTAAACCATGTTGATTCATTAAAACAGCTAATGCAACTGACTTTAACAAAACTGTTTTACCACCAGCGTTAGGTCCCGTTACAACCATAATTTTTCCATCGACTTTATTAAGTCTCACGGTATTAGAAACTATAACTGGCACATCTAAAAGCGGATGGAATAAGTCTTCAAGTAATAACTTTTCTTCATTGATAGAAGCAATATTACCCTTATACGTATTTCCATAATTAACAGCGCCAATTAAAGAATCAAGTCTTTTTGCTATCTCATAGTCTTTAACAATTTCTCTATAGTTTTCTCTTAAATTATCAGTTAAAGCCTTAAGTACTTTTTCTTCTTCAGCTTTTTCACGTTCTTTTAAGACATATATTTTATTGTTAATATCAAGAATTTCAACTGGAACAACAAAATATGTCTCACCACTATTAGAAACCTCTTCAACCACACCTTTAACTCTACTTCTATAAGTATTCTTAACAGGCAAAACAGGTAATCCGTTTTTAACACCCATTCCATCACCAGTCAAATAATCTTTATAAGTGTTATATAAAGACGAAGCCATTCTTTCTATTTCACTTTTCTCTTTCTTAATTTTGTTACGAATAGCTCCAAGTTCATAGCTAGCTTCATCAGCAATACTATAATCAGGAAGAATTGATCTAGTTATATTCATTTCAATTCTTTTGAATTCTTTTAAATCTAACGCTAAATCGTTAACTCTTATTAAGTCACTTCTATCTTTAAAGCAACTTCTAAGTTGTTCAATGGAAGCAAAGAAGTTTATAAATGAATACAAGCTTTCAGCACTTAAAGTTCCTCTTTTTTCAATTATTTTTAAACTTTCTCTTAAATCGTGGACATAAATAGGATTTAAAGTATGTCCTTCATTAATATAGTTTTTAATCTCATTTAAAAACTCGTGTTCAATATTTAATTCTTTTTGTTCAACTATAAAAGTACTACCAGCAGATAATACGTTTTCTTCATAGCCTACAAATTTACGATAGTTAGCTAGTATATTTTCAAATTCATCGTTTAAAGCTTTATTAATCATACTGTTTCCTTTCATATCTAACTTTATTATTATATATCAATAACAATAATCAAACAAATTTATTAACTAAAAAACTCGGCAAAAGCCGAGTTATAGTTAATTAAATTTGCATTTATTAAGCTTTAGTAACTGTGTAATAAGTAACATCGCCATCTACTGTAGAAGTAGTTATACAACCTTCACCTAAAGAAATTTTTCCAGTTCTAGCATTAACTGGATCAACAACAGTTACACCTGGATTATAGTTTTTGAATGTTCCACCATTAACTGTTATAGTACAACCAGCTGTTGCAGAATCTTGATGGTTTAAGACAAAATAAATTCCATTAGATGGCGTTTTTGTTTCAAATTCACCACCATTGATAACTACAGTTGCTTTAGATCCAGATGACATACTTGTCATAACAAATATACACGATGTACCTTGTGATCTACCGATAAAATGTCCACCATTAATTGTAAGCTTGCCATAGTTACCGGCACGAACAGCACTAGTTACTTTATTTGTATATGTTTTATCTGAACCAATAACAGAACCTGTTTTACCTTCACTAGAGTCATTAATTGTTAATGTGCCTTTTTTACCACCAATATAAAATACGCTACCATTATTTGGTTTAACGCCTTCAGTATATTCAAGTGTAACGCTATGTCCATTTAAATCAACAACATAAGTTTTTCCACTCATATAGATTTCATTTGTAACAACAATATCGGCATCTAATTTAAAATATCCAGAATAGTTTTCTATTAATAAAGCTTGTTCTCCTGTCACAATTGAATATGGTGACTTTTTTGTTCCTTCACCACCAGCAAATACTTTCAATCCTTAAATTGCTTTATCAATATTATCAACTGCTTCTTTCTTTTGACAATTTCCATCTAATATTACACTTTCTGGTGCATAAACTGGTATATTTTTAACTTCGGAAGTAACAGACACAACTGCATCAGCACTTGGTTTTGCAAAAACAGCTGAAACTGCTGAGCCGTCTTCAACAACAATATGACCAGCGTTAACAACAAGAGAAGTAACTTTACCAAATTCATGATATGATTGATTAGCAACTGCTGTAACATTTACTCTATCAGAAGATCCATAGTGAGTAACATTATCTGTATCAGCATTAACTGTTAATGTACCACCATTTGTACGAAGAATAACATCTTTAGCTTCATCAGCTTTTGTATATGTAACACTTGTAACATTAGTGTTTTCACCAACATCAAGACCTGTTTTAACTGAAAGATTTGATTTACCACTATATCCAGCCATTAAGTATGTTGAATATGTTGTGTTTTCAACAACTGAATCAGAGCTTGTAAGTAACCAGTTTAAGTGTTCGGTTTTAGAAAGTGTACCACTTACTACATTTTCTTTTTCATCTAATAATGCATATTCGTTAGCTTCACTATTCCAAGCAATTGTGTATTTTGATGTCAATGGTTTTAATCTATCAACATTAATACCTTGTTCTGCAACAATTTGAATTGCTTCTGTAGCTGTTGCTGGTTTAGCACCAGTTTCAGATTCGTTTGTTTTTAAGATTGTATTAAGTTGAGAAACTAAAGCCTTATCTCCTGAGACATTTGCTTTCTTAGTAAATCCTAAATAACCAACAACTGAGACTGTTGATAATATTGCAATAATTGCAATGACAACTACTAATTCTACTAAAGTGAAACCTTTTTTTAGTTTTTTAATTTTCATAAAACTAATATTCCCCCTTTTTCGCCTAAATTTTCCCCCCCGCATGTGATTGTCAACAATTATTAGAACATAATTCAAAATATATTTCTTTTTTCCATATTTTTAGTTTAATAATAACGTCATTTAATTTATTTTTATAAATTAAAAACTCCTAACTTTCTTTAGAAAAATTAGGAGCTAAATTGAATTTATATTTTTATTTTTGTGCAATTACGTAGTAATTGAATCCATCAACTGGCACAAGATTTGCTTCATATCCTTCTGCTACAAAGTTTGTACCAGCACCTTCAGCAGCATTATTTGATGGATCAAATTCAAAGAATCTACCTCCTTTACAACAAACCTGCTGTCCCAAGAGGTGGGATACAATGACTAATGTCAAATTAATAATAACATAAAATCTAAGTTACAATCCTCAACCCAAACATAAAACTCCAATAAGCAAATTAATGCCATTCTTATTTAATTTTTTGTGTACCAAGTAAAATTCCGCTTGCATCATATGCGTTTACGCTTAAGGTAATACTGGAATTAATATATGTACTAGCTCCAGTTTCAATAACGAAATACGTTACATTATCTTTAACAACAATAGCTATACCATTGGTAAAACTTGTAGCATTGATGCCATTATTTTTTGCAGTAATCTTATCATATGCTTTGAATGTGGTAGATAAATCACCAGTTTCATTAGTATTGATTTCAAGATTAATCATATATTTGGTGCCATTAGAAACATTCCATACTTTTTTTAAAGCTTCTTCTTTTGTTTCTTCAGAATCAAGAAGGGCAACTTCAGAATCAGTCCATGCTTGACCATCTTGCTTCCAATAAGTCGCACTAACGTCAACCATCAACTTATAATAGACAGAATTGTCTTTGGTATTAATAATAAATGTGCTTCCATTTTGATTTACAGTAAAGTCTTTACCATTCAAGTAACTATTTGCTAAGAATGATCCGCCAACTGATTCTTGATACATTTCATTTAAATTATCAAGTTTAGGTGCAAATGCAACAATAGCACCATCCTTTATCGAACTAAATTTGCTATTGTTTTTACAATTTTCAACATGAATTTCACTATTCGATTCAGAAACAGATTCAATATAAGCACTATTACCATAAAGGAAACCTACACTGCTTGTTCCTGAAATAATGCCTTTGTTCACACAATTAATATAATACATTTCAGCTTGTGCTTCAAAGCATGGTCCAGATCCAACAAGAAAACCTGTACATGTACCTTCATTTTGAAGATTCACATTGTTTGTAATATTTTTAAATGTGTAAACCGCCTTGCCTTCTCCCATAGTATAAAGAGCATTAATCACAGCAAATCCAAAGTTATTGGCATTAACAGTGGTCATGCTTTCAGTACTGTTAAAAGTAATATTTTCGAAAGTTACGCCATATGAAGTTCCCCAGTCAGCAATATTTAACAAACTGATTCCAATTTTACCCATGATAAGGTTTATATTCTTGAATTCAGTATAGCCTGCCATTTCATAGAAAACATAAGAGTAGATTCCGGAGTCTAAGAAATAGGACAAAGAGTAGTTATTCCCATCAAATACACCGGCAATCTTAGAAACAGAGTGACTAATTTCAATATCCTTTATTTGTTTGAAATAGTATCCACCCAAATAATTACTAATTTTATAAAATTCATCAGCCGTACCAATTAAATATGGGCTCTTCTCAGTGCCTAAACCACCAGCAAAATCTGTATTTGGTATAACTACTGTATCTTGTTTAGAATCAGTAGGAATTGTGGTAGATGCGTTAATATCTTTTTTAGCTTCATCAGTTGTAGGGGCTACTGTACCAATTTCAGCACCAGTCTCTACTTCAACTTTAACATCACCTTCAGCAGCAGAAGACACTAAAACTGTACCAACTTTTCCTTCTTCAGTAACTTCTACTCTTCCTTTTTTAACTTCTAAATCACCAACGACTTCACCATATTCATGGTAAGAATTCATTGCAACTGCTTCAATGGTAACTTTATCAGCTTTTTCATAGTGTTCAACTGTATCAAGTGGA
>FR898166.1 GCA_000437395.1 Clostridium sp. CAG:288
AATAGGAAGCATAACAGGCCTAAATCTATATGTTTATTGTGGAAATGATCCAGTTAATATGGCTGATCCTGAGGGGTGTGCTCCTAAATGGTTACAAATAGTAGGTTGGGTTGGATTTGCAATCGGAGCTACACTATGTATTGCATCAACAATAATTTTATTTTCAGGGTTAAGTACTGCTACTTTTATTGGAGCAGTAGTCATTGGCGCGGCAAAAGGCTCTTTAATTGGCGCTGGAATTGGATTTGGAGTAGGTGCAGTTGTTGGTGGAGTGGGCGCCGTATTAAATGGGGAAGAATTTGGAAGTAAAGAATTTTGGTCTGATTTTCTATATGGTGGAATGGCTGGTTTTGGCGTAGGTGCGATTGTTGGAGCTGTATATGGTGGCTTTTATGGGGCTAATGGTTGGTATAATGCAAAAGCATTAGAATTTACAAATAGTGGGTCTTCTGAAGTCTTTTTAGGAAAAGATCCGACATACTATGAAATTGCACAAAAATATGGTGGAACATCATTTCATGTTTCTAATGAAGTTTGGAATTCTACAGCAAGTATGAAAGGTGTTAATATGTGGAAAATAAATAAAGCTTTTTTAAAACAACAAATTGCACTTAAAAATAAATTTGTATTAACTTCATACAACATTACTGGAATGTATGCTAAAGAGGTTGCTTATGTTATGTCACATGGTGGTGTTTGGGCTTTTTTAGTATAGTGGCTGTTATGAATATTGAATTGGGTAAAAAAATATTTTTTAAGTGCTATGGTAATGCGTTTGGCATTCAAAGAGAATATGGAAAAGAATATAAAAAATGCAAGATTCCAAGAAAGTATGAAATTGAATGGCTTGATGAGATTAAAAATCAACTTTATGAAGCAATTAATAATTCTAGTGGAAATAAAAGATATTCGAATTTTATAAAATTATGCGACATCATTTCTTTAAATGCAGCAATAGAATTGACATGTAAATTTTTAGAAACTAATTTAGATTATTTTGAAAGACTATTGTATACAGAATATTTAAAATTATTAAATAAAAAAGTTAATAGCCATGAATTATTAAAAAAAATAAATGAAAATAAATTTATTTTAAAAAATAATATTAATTTAGTAAAAAAAGACTCAAAATTATATATAACTTTAAAAGAAAGAGAAATTGAAGAAAGAATAAAAAGATTATAAATAAAAAAAGAAAATATAAAAATGTAATATAATAAGAATGATTTTAGTGATGCAAAGAAAAACTAATATTGAGTTAATTAGTTATTTAATATGAGTTACTACTAAATAAATGACATTTTTCTAAAATTTAAGTTAAACAGAATACATGTAAATAAAAAAGCGTAACTATCCTAAATCTATATGTTTATTGTGTTAATGATTCTGTGAATATGATGGGTGTTTTGCCTTAACTGTTACTGCTTTGGTATTGCTATCATTTGGGGTGTCAGCACTTGTTGGAGCTACTTTAAGTGTTATAAGTCAAGAAATTGCAACTAATTGGCAAGATCTTAACGTGTTACAAGTTATTTGGGATGCTGGAATTGCAGGTATTGGGGGCTTTATCAATGTCTCCGCTTGGATGGGAAGCCATGATTGCTGCAAACACTGCATTAGGATTTATAGGCTCTGTCGGTGGCCATTTAATTCAAGGGCATAATTTGTTTGGAGCAAACGATAGTGAATACTGGACTGATATTGGTGTTAGTACTTTTATCGGTTTAGGAATTGGCATTATCGGGGGACCAGGTGCTCAACTAGGCATGAATATAAAAGCTTTACAACAAAACTTTGTATCTGCATATGATAATATGATAGCAACTAGCACTAAAGTAGCTTCTTGTTATTATAAAACTGTTGGTATGGTAACCATTCATATGAATAAAGCCACCATAAAATATGGTGTTGCATTCTTAATGTATAGTAGTGCATATGCAAATATGTTAAAATTTATAACTTTATCTATTTTTAAATCAAGTATTATAACATTAGGAACATCATGGAGAACTGCAATAATGTAAAAATATTTTTATGGAGAAAAATAATGATTAGTTTTATAAGTTTTTTAATGTATTTATTTTATACTTTGCCTTGGTATTGAAATTAATAGGAATAAAAAATGGAATAACATTTTTTATCCAAAGTCAAGGTTAAATAGTAAAGGTATTACTACTATATATTGTATATCATTCGTTTATATGACATTTTTTATGATAATTAATTTAATTATTGGTGTTATGTATTGGTATTACTTTAAGTGCTTTGACAATGTTATTAATTGCTCTCTTTTCTTCTAAAATTTGTATAGTAATTGTAGAGGAAAAAATAATAAAAAAGTTTCTTTGATAAAACAAATATTAAAATAAAAGAAATAAGAAGTATAGAAGAAGGATACTTTATCAAGATAAAATCAAAAAATAAGTTAATCAAAATTGAAACAAAGTTTTATGATTCGGGAATAATAAAAGTTAAAAATCGTTTGAGTGAAATAGGTATATATAAAAATTAAAGACAAAGTACTTTTACAATGACACAATGTGAATTTATTTTGATATTGTATTTGCATTAGTTGATGTTTATATTGGGAAATTAAAAATTGAATAAATGTCAAAGGTACTTAATATTTAAATACAATTAACAAAGGTTAATATTTTGATCAAAATATATCGTCGATATTGACATTTCAGCTATTAAGTTGGATTTACTTGCAATTAAAACAATTCTATAAGATACGTGTGGATTTAGAATTATTACTAATATAATTAATAATAGCTTTTGAGGTTAAAATTTATCAAGATAAACAAAAGACTTTAAAGCAATGAATTATATAGTTCAAAGCCTTAAAGTCTTTATTACTATTTAGAACTTTGTTTGTTATCGTAATCCATGATGTATAAGTCAGCACCATGTTCGTTAGCATATTTTCTAGCAGCTTTGACAGCTGAGGCTTTTGAATCATAGTGTTGCTTCATGGTCTTTCCATTAGGAGAAACAATTTCCCAGTTATGTTCTTCCTTACATGGTCTACATATTACTTTAGTTTTGTTAGTCATATTTAATCCTTTCTTGAAGCTTCATTATTATGTTGGCAAAAGAAAGTGAAAATATACTAAATATTAAAAAAATCTGGTACTTTACAGTACCAGACATTTTTTCAAAATGGTGATCCAAGAGAGACTCGAACTCCCGGCCCACAGCTTAGAAGGCTGTTGCTCTATCCAACTGAGCTATTGGACCATCAGCGTATTATATGATAGTATTTTTCAAGATTAAAATCAAGCTTTATTTTTAGAAATGTTTATTTAAGTTAAATGGAACATTCATTGCTTGATTAAAAAAGTGTTAATTTGGATTGAATAGGTCGTTTTGATATGTAAAGTAAGCTTGTTTACTAGTATATATGAACTCTTTTTGATATAATCGATTGGTAAGGCATAAATTTATATGTTTACCAGATAGGAGCAAATATGATAGATCCATGGCGCGATAAACCTATGAAAAAAAGACCTGAAGGTGAAAGAAAGTTTTCTTTGAAAAATCCAGTTGATAGAACTTTATTCTTTATAATTGGAGGAATAGCTTTGGTCTTAATTGTTATCATAGTTATTTTACTTGTGTTATTTTTACCAGATTTGCTTAAGAAATAAAAAGGAGAATGTTTATGTTTTTTGATGCTAAAGTAATTAATAAACAATTTAAAAGTTTATTAAAGAAAATTAAAGATTTCGATAAAATTGTTATTTATCGTCACGAGATGCCAGACTTTGATGCTTTTGGAACTCAAATGGGATTATATTATTGGATTAAAGATAACTTCCCACTAAAAGAAGTTCATTATGTTGGTGATTCACATAGAACATTTGTCCCTGATCTTTTCCCAGAACCACAAGTTTTGGATGAATCTTGGTATGATCAAAATGAACACTTAGCTATTGTAGTCGATACTGCCACAGTTGATAGAATTGCTGACAGACATATTGAAAAAGCTAAGTATGTTATTAAGCTTGATCATCATATAAATGTCGATCATTATGCTAATGAAGAGATAGTTTATGATAAATTTGCTGCTGCAAGTGAATTGTTAGCTTTATTTGTAATGGCTCAACCAAGAAAATATATTGTATCTCAAGATGCAGCTAGAGCTTTCTATATCGGCATAATCGGTGATACAGGACGTTTCCAATATCAAGATGTTTCACCAATGACTTTAAGACTTGCTGCTGACTTACTTGCAACAGGTATTGATAAAACTGAAATTTATAATCAAATGTATAAGTCTTCTTTAAGACAACTTAATTTCTTAAAGTTTGTTTTAAACAATTATAAAGTATCTGAAAAAGGTACTTGTTACTATGTTTTAACTGATGAAGATTTAAAGAGATTAGATATTGAAGTAACAGAAGGTAAATTACATATTAATACATTTAGAAATGTCGAAGGTGTAACTTCTGTTGTCAGTGTTACTGAAGATAAAGCTAATGGCGAATGGAGAGTCTCACTTCGTTCTGCTCACAAAGTTATCGTTAATGTTGCTCAACAATTTAATGGTGGCGGTCATGAATATGCTGCTGGGGCTAAACTTAAATCACTCGATGAATTGCCAGCACTTATTAAGGCCCTTGATGAGGCAGAATAATGTTAACAATTACTGATCTTTCAATGCAGTTCGGTGGACGAACATTATTTAAAAACGTTAATGTTAACTTTGCTAAAGGCGAATGCTATGGAATTATCGGTGCCAATGGTGCTGGTAAATCAACTTTGTTACGCATTATTTCTGGCGATTTAGAACCTACTTCTGGTCACGTTACTTTAACAGATAACGAAAGAATGTCTGTTTTAAAGCAAAACCAAGACGCTTTTGATAACGAAACAGTTTTAAGAACTGTCTTATTAGGACATAAACGTTTGGTAGAAGTAATGGATCAAAAGGAAGCTTTATATTCAAAAGCTGATTTTACTGAAGAAGATGGAATATTAGCTGGTGAATTAGAAAACGAGTTTGCTGAACTTGGTGGTTGGGAAGCTGAAAGTGAAGCACAAACAATGCTTAACAACTTAGGTGTTTCAACTGAATTCCACGATAAACTTATGTCAGAAATTGACTCTAAATTAAAAGTTAAAGTTTTACTTGCACAAGCTTTGTTTGGTAATCCAGATATTTTGGTTTTAGATGAACCAACAAATAACCTAGATGCTTTAGCTGCTAGTTGGCTTGAAGACTTTTTAGCTGATTTTGAAAATACAATTTTAATCGTTTCTCACGATAGATATTTCTTAAATAAAGTTTGTACAAGAATTCTTGATGTTGATTATAATGAAATAAGAAGTTATATAGGTAACTATGATTTCTGGTATGAATCCAGTCAATTGTTACAACGACAAATGAAACAAGAAAACGCTAAAAAGGAAGATAAAATTAAAGAACTTCAAGACTTTATCGCTCGTTTCTCAGCTAACGCTAGTAAATCAAGACAGGCAACTTCAAGAAAGAAGTTATTAGATAAAATTACTTTAGACGATATTAAGCCTTCAAGTAGAAGATACCCATTTGTCGATTTTAAGTTCGATACTGAAATAGGTAACGATGTTTTAACAGTTGAAGATGCTACTATTGATGGCTTCTTTAAAAACTTGTCGTTTACTTTAAGAAAAACAGATAAAGTTGCATTTATTGCTGATAATTCAGTTGCTGTAACAAAGTTATTTAATGCATTGGCTGGCGAAGAAAAATTTGATTCAGGCAAATTTAAGTTTGGTATTACAATTAATCCAGTTTATTTCTCAAGCTCTTTAAACGAGTTTGATGGAATTGAAGAAAATTTGGTTGACTACTTAAGACCATATAGCCCAGATCAATTAGATTCTTTTATTAGAGGATACTTAGGAAGAATGTTGTTTAGTGGTGAAGAAGCACTTAAACAAGTTAAAGTTTTATCTGGCGGAGAAAAAGTCAGATTAAAACTCTCCAAAATGATGCTTAAACCAGGCAATCTTATGATGATGGATGATCCGACAAACCACTTAGATTTGGAATCTATCGAATCTGTTAATAGAGGACTTATGAATTATAAAGGTGTCTTGTTATTTACATCACACGACCACCAATTCTTAAATTCTTTAGCTAATAGAATTATCTATATCAAGGCTGATGGCACATATTACGATAAATATTGTACTTACGATGAATTCTTAGAAGAAAGAGCAAAAAAAGGATTTTAATTTAATTAACTGTTAGAAGCAAATAGTTTCTAGCAGTTTTTTAGTGCATTTATTTAAACAAAAAACACTTGGCTTTAACCAAGTGCTTTTATGAGAAGGGAGATTTGCTTTACTTTGAGTTATTTGTCCAAGTTGTCCAGTTAGCTGCAACGTATGTTGAGATATCTGTGAAAGCTTGGTCAAGTTTCTTTTGACCGTTTAAGATTGAAAGGAATGGTCTATTTGCAGCTGAGCTCCAAATATCGACGTTGTTTGTTAAGAATTTTCTATCGTTAGAGAAGTTAGTAAACTTTGTATCGTAGCTGCTTCTTAAAGCGATAGCTCTTTGCATGTATGTGTCTTCGACGTTCATAGCTGAATAATCGGCTTTATAAGCTAAGAAACCGTGAGCTTGGTTGATGAAGACTTCATTACCTTCTTGGCTAATCATTAATTTAATAAATTCTTGAGCTAATTCTTTTTTAGAACTTGAGGCGGGAATAGCTATGTATTGGTCTTCACCAATAACGTATGATGTGCTTTCGCTACCAGCTTTAGCTTCAGATAAAACTGGAGTTTTCATGAGACCAAGTTCGAAATTTTCAAATGTACCAGTTTGTGTATAATTGAGTGTTTCGTTATATAACCAGTCACCGTTAAACATCATTGCAGCATAGCCGTTAACGAATGATTTTTGAGCGTTAGCAGCTGTTGTTGTATTTTGTCCTTCAACATAGTAACCAGTATTTGAACCAAAGATATTATTCCACTTTGATGTAGCTGTTTTTAATGCGTTATAGGTTTCGTTTTTTGTAACGTTGAAGTTGTCTGGTGAATCGTATTTTAAGAAATCTTTAATTGCTTCTTTTCCAGCAATTTGGCCCCACCAGTCAAAGACGGTATAGTCGAAGTAGTCTGTATCAGTACCAGCATAAATAAATGGTTTAACTGCTGCTGTTCCATCTGGGTCTCCTGGAACTGCGACTGGCTTTTCAATAATTTTATCGCAGAGAGCAATTAATTGATCGTATGTTTCTGGAACGCCAGTTGTATTTGTTGAGTAGGTATTTTTTAACCATGTATCCCAACCATTTGCTTCAAACATTTTTTTGTTATAGAAGATACCGCCAATACCAGAAGTGAAAGGTAATCTGTATGTAGCTTTGCTTCCGTCACTCTTTGTGAAATAGAAAGAATCAGCATATTCATCGTTAACCTTATCTTTAACTGTTACGCCATCAACTTCATCGTTTAAGAAATTTGTTAAATCAGCAAATTTTCCTGTAGCTGCATTTGATTTCCAGCTGTTACCTGTTGAAATATATAAATCATCAGGATTATTTCTTGAAGCTAAGTGTTGGGAAATAATTTGTTCTGAGCTATATGAAGCTGTGATGTGAACTTTTATTCCTTCGTGAGTTTGTTCAAATTTATTAGCTAAAGTATTGATCCATGTTTCGTTAAAACCAGCTGAATAATAAACAATTTCTAATGTATCTTTTGAGCCACTTCCACCGCCACATGAGCTTAATCCAGCAACAACGAACATTGAAGCGAGAAGAGTAGAAGCTAATTTTGTGTATTTTTTCATTTTCTTACTCCTTTTTTGCATTTATTAACTTTATTTAATAATACGTTGACATTATATGTTAGTTTAAATACTAAGTCAATAAAAAAGGGGGTTACTAATGTAAATTATTGTTTGTAAGCCTTTTAATTTGTTTTTTAACTAACTTAAATATTGCGCTTACATTATCTATTGTGCTATCATTTATGTGTAGAATAGCGAGGAACTTTATATGAAATTAAAAAATGCTAAATTTATTCCATTAATCACTACTCTTCTCTCAGTAGTTTCTTGCTCCTCTGGCGCTAAACCACAAGTATTAGCTGTCGGTGGTAATATTGAGCTTTTAGATGGAATTAAACTAGATTACAAAAATGCTTTCTTTGACGATTTTACTAATGGCGTCTCTAAAGACAATTGGTATATTGGCAAACAAGCTTGGGGTGGCTCTAATGGTGGCGTTATACCAGAAAACATCAATTATACAGATGATGGTGTTTTAGTAATAACTGGTAATGGTAGTTACTATGATGCAGGTGATGTTAAAGGCGTCGGTGATGTCAAAGATGGTCGATACACTGGCGGTGCTTTGATTTCAAAATTCTTAACTCAATCAGGAAGATATGAAATAAAGATGAAAGTCTTACCAAGACAAGGTGCTTGTACAGCTTTCTGGACTTTTGCATATAATCTTGACACTTTAGAAAACCACGAAATCGATATTGAATTACCTGGTGGTAATAGAAGTGGTACTGTTACTTTTGAAAACGTATTAAATACTAATTATATAACAGAGCAAATGAATATCTCATTTGATACAAACTTAACAAAAACTATAAGTGACGTAAGCAACGAAGTTTATTTAAACGATGGAGAATGGCACGTTTATGGCTTTGACTGGTATACCAATCCAGAACAAATTGTTTATTATGTCGATGGAAAGATAACAGCGATATCTAACGCTTTTGTACCAAGTATGCAATCAAGACTTTGGGTTGGCGCCTGGTTTCCAATTGCTTCAGCTTTTGTTGGATCTCCAGAATTTGAAACAGATAACATGTATGTTGACTATGTAAAATATATTCCATTTGAAGATCAACCTTATAAAGAATTTACACCTATCACTAATGGTGTTGCCCTTGATAACGAATATCCAACACAACCTATTTCTACACCTACTATCAATAAGGTGGCTAATTCAACTTTTGAAAAATCTAACCTTAATGGCTCAAAAGTTGGTGGTTGGACTGCTACAAAGAGAATAACTGAAGAAAAAGATTTAAGCGAAGTTATTCAAGTAGTCGACAATGAAGGTTATGATGATTCAAGAGCTCTCAAAGTTAGCGATGGCGGTATTGCTTATCAAATGATTGATTCTGTCTATCACAACTTTAAACACGATTTCAGCGTTTATGCAAAAGGTAAAGGTAAAATCACTATTAGATATTATAGTATTACTGAAAATGTCTATATGAATCCTCAAACTATTGAAGTTGATAGCGATGAATTAAAAGAATATAGATTAACCGATCTAGTTGCTCCTGCAACAACACAAAGAATTAGAATTAATATTGAAACTACAACAGGCAATTCAATAACTGTCGATAATGTTTCTTTGATTCAAAAATAGGAGTGAAAACTATGAATGATTTAACTCAAATTGAAGAAACTTCACAAGAAGTCTTAACAGAAGTTTCTCAACAACATACTAAAAAGAAAAGAAAGAAAATGACAAAGAAGAGAAAAAAAGAATTGATCTTCGTTGCTGTTTTACTTGCTTATCCAGTATTACAATTCTTATTGACTTGGATTTTCGTTAATTCCTATTCAATAATTATGGCTTTCCAACACATTTCACTTGAAGGAAAAACTTCATTTGCTGGCTTTGATAACTTTGTTGAAGTTATTAAAAGATTATTTAATCCAAATCTTGGATCTGTAACAGTTGGAGGTCATAAGATACCTTATAACTTAATGATTGTTATCAACTCTTTAGGATATGGAATAATTACAATATTTATTAGCTTACCTTTAGCTTTAATTTGTTCTTACTTCTTATCTAAAAAGATGCCTTTGGCTAACGTATTTAGAGTAATATTCTTCTTGCCTAACATTATTTCTACTGTCGCTTTAATTTATGCTTTCAGAATGCAAACAATCGATTCAAGTGCAGGTTTATTAAATGTTATGGGCTTGAAGTTTGAAACTTGGCCAAGTACGACATTTATTGTATTTATTTACTGTATTTGGGCTGGCTTAGGCTATAATGTCTTGCTCTTATCAGGTGCTATTGGAAGAATTCCTAAGGAATTATTTGAATCAGCTCAAATCGATGGCGCAAGTTCATTTAAAGAGTTTACAAAGATTATGATTCCTATGATTTGGCCTACCGTTGTCACTTTAATTGTCTTAGGACTAACAAGTATCTTAACTCTTTACTTACAACCAGTATTATTTAATTTAAATAATAACGAAACAATCGCTGGAACAATCTTTAATGGTGTTAGCGATGGATCGAAAACTCAATATCCATATTATGCAGCTTTCGGTTTATTGTTCTCATTCATTTTAGCACCAACTATTCTCTATATCCGTAAAGTTATTTCTAAGAAATATTCGGATACAGATTGCTAGGAGAAATCTTATGGAAGCTATTAAACAAAATAAAAGCATTAAAAGACATAAGAATCCAATGCTTTCAGTTGGAGTTTGGATTGCATTTGCTGTTTTTGCAGTCTATGCAGTTTCACTTTTATTCCCATTCTTATGGATGTTATTAAACTCATTTAGAAATGTTGATGAATGGAAACACTTGACAAGTTTAGGACAATATTGGTCTTTCCCATCTAACTGGGACTTAAGCAACTATATTAAAATTCTTAAAGAAGAGATTGCTGGAGATAACTTATTATCAATGATAGGTTATTCAGTTTTATTCACAGTATTAGGTACTATTGTAAATGTCTTCTTCTCTGCTTGTGCTGCTTATTGTGTAGCTAAATATGAATTCCCAGGAAAGAGAATTTTATATGCATTAGCTATATTTGCTATGGTTGTTCCTGTAGTTGGTACTTTACCAGCTCAAGTTAAGTTTATGGAATTTATGCACTTAGATGATTCTATTATTGGCGTTTTATTCCTTTATTCTGGTGCATTTGGATTTAACTTCATTTTATTACATTCTTCATTCCAAGGAATTTCTTGGAACTATGCTGAAGCAGCTCAAATTGATGGCGCAGGACACTTTGGAATTTTCTTTAAAGTTATGATTCCAATGTGTAAAGGTCCAATTATTTCTTGCTGTATTTTACAAGCAATCACACTTTGGAACGATTATTCAACACCATTCTTATTCTTTAGTTCACATAAAACGTTAGCTGTTGGATTACAAGCTATTCAAGCTGAACTTGAACACAATGGCGATTATCCACTCGTATTTGCTGCAATTATTATTTCAATTATTCCTGTCTTAGTTCTTTATTGCTTATTCCAAAAGAAAATTGTTGAAAATACAGTTGCCGGAGGTTTAAAAGGTTAATATGAAAAAATCTATTACAGCAGTATTATTAATGTCACTTTTAACTTTGAGTGGCTGTAATTCTTCAAACGAAGCTAAAAAACTTACATTCGAAAGTGCAGAGTATGTTTTAGCTTTAGGCGAATCTGTTAAAGTTGAACAAAAGTACAAAAACATTACATATGAAATTGTTGGAAGTAATAAATATAACGTTCAAATTGATAGCAAAACTGGTGAATTAACTTTCGGATCAGACGTTCCAAACGGAGTTCAAGTTATGGTTATCGCTAGATGTGGTGATATAACTTCTGAACCGATTGTCGTAACTATTAAGCAAGGCTATCAAGAAGCAAATATTACATTTAACAATTTATCTGACTATATAGTCGATGGAGAATTTATTACAGCTAAAGCTGATCGCGCTTATGCAATTACTTATTCTTTAAAAGATAAAGTTCAAGGTATTACAATCGATTCTTCTAGTGGTAAGGTTTCTTTCACTAGTGCTGTTAAAAATAACACTCCGTTTACAGTAGTTGCTTCAACTCACGATATTACTAAGTCTGAAAAAACTTTCTATACATTAACAGAAAATTTTGTCACAGTAGAAAGTGCTAGACAAGTTGTTGAATTAGGTGGAGCAATCGATGCGACATTCAAGGTAGACTTTAGCGCTTGCGAAGATGCTAGTGAAAATGGCATACTTGCTTTAACTAATAGTCGTAATGAACAAATTGACTCAGAAAATTACACATATGATAAAGTTACCAAAGTATTAAAAATTAAGAGTGCATACTTAAATACACTTTTTGCTGGTGAAAACATCTTCAAATTAGTTACATCTAGAAATGCTGTAACTGTCAATGTTGATATTGCTACTAAATTTATTTATACAGCTGATGAAATAGCTGCAATCAACGATAGTGTTGATGCTTTATCAGGCTATTATGTATTGATGAACGATATTGATATGGAAAGCTATTTAGCTGAAGGTGGAGCTGGTTACAATGAAGGAAAAGGTTGGACAGCTATCGGTCAATACGAAGATGTAGTTGATGCAAACATTGCTACAAAGATGGCCTTTAAGGGTACTTTTGATGGTAATGGTCACGTTATTAGAAATTATAAATCTAATAGAAAAGACGTCAGTTCATTTAATGCAGGATTATTTGGCTATGTCACATCATCCGCAGTTATTAGGAATTTAGGTGTTACTGGATCGATTAACGTTTCTTCTTATTCTGGTGGTTTCGTTGGATCTAACTCAGGAACAATTACAAATTGTTGGGCTGATGTCGATGTTGAAGTTTATACTGGTGATGGTGTCTACCGTTATGTCGGTGGCTTTGCTGGAAATAACTTTGGAACAATTGAAAACTGCTTCTCTTACGGTAACGTTAAGAGTGATACCTACTATGGAAATATCGTCGGTAGTAATGAAGGAGAAGTTATTAATTGCTATTCAGTTGAAAGCGATGATTGTAAACAATTGATTGGTTATGGCAATGATGCTATTAACTCAATTCAATTTGCTTCAATTGAAGAAATGAAAAACTATGATTGGAGCAAAGCAAAATTAGATGAAAACTGGGAAATTAAAGAAAACGATGTTCCATCTTTAGTTTCTAATATTAAAATAAATGCAGTTACAAAATATGAAATTGATAAATCTGTACTTGAGAACGATTATTATCCAGGCGATAAGATTGAATTAAATACAATTATTTATCCAACAAATATGAGTGACCAATATAAAGATCAAGTCGTTTATACACTTGAAAAAAATGGTGGCGCTAGATTTGTTGATAACGTTCTTAACACAATGAACGCTAAAACAAATGAATTTGTAATTACTTCAACTCTTGTTGTAGATGGAGTTACCTATAGTGACACTATTACAATTACTTTAGGTACAAAAATCGAATCGTTAGAAGTTGTTACTGGAACTGATGTTATGAAAGCTGGATCTAGATATCAAATAAGTTCTATTGTCAATCCAACTAATGCAACAGAGAAAATTGTCTATCACGTTACTGGTGCAAATATCGAAGGTGTCAGAGTTGACGGTGATGTTATTATTATTGATGAAGATACAAAATGTAAAGAATTTGAAGTTTATGCAACGAGTGCTTCTAATGCTGTTCGTTCTACTAACGTTAAAGTAAGTGTTGATCCTATTACTAGAATTGCTGGTACAACAGCTTACGAAGGCGATACTGAACCTGCTAAGTTTACATTTGATAGTTCGGTTAATTTAAATGGCGTTAAAGTTATGTTGGACGATAAAGTTATCAATGCTACTGTTTCAGGCAATATAGTTTCAGTTGCTAGCTCAATACTTGCTGAGAAAAAAGATACTGAATTAGTATTTACATTTGAAACTGCTAATGGTTTAAGATTTATCGCTTCAGCTTATTACTTCTCTCACGCTCGTTATACGCTCACTTCAGTTAAACAAGACAATAAAGATGTAATTGAATTATCGAGTAAAGAAGATTTCCACAAGTATTTCAATTTAACAAAAGAAGAATATTCTGAAAATAAATATGATAACTATGACAAAGTATATGTCTTAACTAACGATATTGATTTCGAAGGTGAAGAAATATTTGGAATTGGTTATTCAAGAGAAACTGATGTATCTCATCCATTTAACGGAGTAGTTTATGGATGTGGCTATACAATTTCTAACTATACAATTAAATCAAATGAGTATGCTGTCTTAGATGAGAGTAATAATTTGTTCTCTCCTAAGTACTTCGGTGTAGGCTTATTTGGTAACTTAACTGGTAAACTTTATGATATTAAAGTTACTGGCGTCAAAGTATCAGGCCGTAACTTTGTCGGTGGCTTAGTCGGTATGATGCAAGATGGTGGTTATATTGAAAACTGCCACGTTTCAACAAATGTAGCCAAAGCAATTACTGCTAGTGAATACGATCACTCTAACCTTACTGAAGGAATTAGAGTTGGTGGCGTTGTCGGTAGAGTATTTGGTGGAGATGTCTTCGCTTGTACTTATAATAACGTTACTAAATACATGATAGGATAGGGGGTGAAAATATGACAACTCAAGCGTTTGGAAGAGACCAAAGTTATGCAAGAAAAGTCAACAACGAATTAGTTATTCAAAAACTAAGAAAAGAAGATTTGTCTGCTACAGAATTATCATCGACTCTTAATTTATCACACGCTGCTATGTCGTCAATTCTTAAAGGATTGTTAGGTCAAGGCATCATTAAAGTCTCTTGCTCAAAATCTGAATTTGGCAAAGGAAGAAAACAAGTAGTTTATTCTTTAAATGAACAATATGGATTAATTATTGTTGTCTCGTTATCCGATAATAGATATTCGATTACTATCTCCAATATTAAAGAAGAAATATTAGTTGAAAGAGTTAAAGAAATTGATAAGTATGATGTTTCTATTATTTATGAAATTGTACTTTGTATTAAAGACTTATTAGCTAATAACGAATATCGTGATATTCCACTAAAGAACATTATTATATCTGTTCCAGGAAGAGTTAATTCTATTACTGGTGAGCTTCAACTTTCTAAACAATTTGACAAAAATTTGTTTGAAGGAAAAAATGTAATTAGTTCTATATTTGAAAATTACTTCCAAGCTCCTATTTATATCCAAAACGATATTAACTTATCGATTATTGGTGAGATGAAGTGTGGAAGATTATCAAATGTATCAAATGCTATGATTGCTTATATCGATAATGGTATGGGTGGAGCTATGGTCTTCAACAATTCGTTCTATGGAGGCGAAGAAGGCTATGCTGGTGAACTTGGATTAATGAGTGCAAACTTTAGAGGTGAAGAAACTTATCTCGATGAATTTGCTTCATTAAGATCTATTAAAAATTATGCATCTAGCGTTTTAGGACGTAAATTCACAGTTAGTAGCCTAATAACTGAATATCAGAAAAAAGGTGATATATACGATTACGTTATTGAAACAGCACATTTAGTAGGCAAGAAACTTAGAGATCTTGTTGAAGTGCTAAATATATCGAATATTGTTTTATCTGGTAGAGTAGTTATGTTTGGGCAAGATTATCTAGATGCTGTTAAAGAAGAATTGAGTAAAGCAAAAAACCAATGTAAAGTTGAATATTCTGAACTTGGTAAGAATTCAATTCTTATCGGAGCTATCTCCAAATCGGTAGATCAATCAATTGCTCACATGAGTGGTAAAGATGATGAATAAATATCCAAAGTGGTTAGCCACCACAGTTATAAAAGAAAGACAAGGTGAAAATTAAATGGCTAGTATTACTTTAAAACATGTTTCCAAAACTTATCCAGGAAACACAAAAAAATCAGTAGATGATTTCAATATGGAAATCCAAGATGGCGAATTTATTGTCTTTGTTGGACCATCTGGTTGTGGTAAATCTACAACTTTAAGAATGATCGCTGGTCTTGAAGATATAACTGATGGTGAGTTATATATCGATGGAAAATACATGAACGATGTTGAACCAAAAGATAGAAATATTGCTATGGTTTTCCAAAACTATGCTCTTTATCCTTATTTATCAGTTTATGACAACATCGCTTTCGGTTTAAAACTTAGAAAAGTACCAAAAGCAGAAATTGATAAAAAGGTTCACGAGGCAGCAAAAATCTTAGGTATTGAAGAATACTTAAAGAGAAAGCCAAAAGCTTTATCTGGTGGTCAAAGACAAAGAGTTGCTGTTGGTAGAGCAATTGTTAGAGATGCAAATATCTATTTATTTGATGAGCCATTATCTAACTTGGATGCTAAATTAAGAACTCAAATGAGAGTAGAAATTATTAGATTATATGAAAAGTTAAAAACTACTTTCGTCTATGTCACTCATGACCAAGTTGAAGCTATGACAATGGGTACAAGAATTGTTGTTATGAAAGATGGTATCGTACAACAAATTGATACTCCAACCAACTTATACGATTATCCAGTAAATAAATTTGTCGCTGGATTTATCGGAACTCCACAAATGAACTTTATGAATGTCAAAGTTGATACCAAAGACGATGATGTAATCGCTAAAGTCTTAGATTTAAACATTAATTTAGGTAAACAAAAATTAGACGATGAACACTTAGAACTTGTCGATCAAGATATGATTCTTGGTGTTCGTAGCGAAGATATACACGTTAGTGCTGAAGGCGAAGAAGGCATTGATGCTGTCGTCTCAGTTGTAGAGTCGTTAGGTAGTGAATGTTTGGTCTATATGAAATATGCTCAAGATGATGATCCACAAAACATTCACAAGAAACACAATGAAATTGTTATGAAGATTCAAGGTCGTTGTGCTTATAGAATTGGAGACAAGATTAAAATTAGCTTCAATTTAGCAAATATTCATTTATTCGATAGTATCACTGAACGCAGTGTACTTATAAAAAAATAGAAAGGAAATCGTTGTATGAAAAAACGTAATTTATTAGTTTTATTAGCCGTCGTTTCTATGGTCGCTGGATGTAATAACAATAATGGTGGTAATTCTTCCACAACAAGTTCATCTCCAGTCGCCTCATCTACTACATCAAGTTCTTCTTCAAAAGATAGTTCTACTTCTTCAAGTCAAACTCCAGTAAGCTCTTCGATAAGCAGTAGCTCCTCAAGTTCATCTTCAAGCAGTAGTAGCTCTTCTACAACTCCTGAAGTTAAAGTTGTTGCATCAATTGATATGGAAACATATCCAAATAAGATTGAATACATCAAAGGTGATGCATTTGAAATTGATGGTGCAACACTTCTTGTCACATATTCTGATGGAACAACAGAAATTATTCCTGTTACATTAGATATGGTTACTGTTCCTGATATGGATACAGTTAAAGCAACTGTCGCAGTTAAAGTCGCTTATGAAGGAAAGGAAACTTCATTTAACATTTCAATTGAAAGTGGTGTTGTTAAAGTTGATTGCCCAATTTCATTTAAAGTTGGTGACAAAGAAGTTAGCAATGGCTTTACAATGTATACAGATGCCTTAAGTGAAGTCACAGCAGTTTTACCAGAAGGTGTTCAAATTGCTGAAACAAAATATACAAAGGATGAAGGAGCTACTGATTTAGGAACAAAAATTCCTACAGAACCAGGAACATACGCTTTCAATGTCTTAACAGTTGAAAACGAAAATTATAAAGCAACAAGAGCCTTTGTTTGGTTCTATATTAAAGCAGCAACAACACAAATTGCTCCAACAATTAAATACTCAATTGAAAATGGTGCCACTGTTGTCGCTAATGAAGGTTGGGATATCCAAGTAAGCTTCTATGATGGTGATACACTTTTAACAGATGTTGAAGCTGATATTTACTACACAGAAAATGAAGTAAGAATGGAAGGTAAACCAACAAAAGCTGGTACTTATGCTATTAATGTTCACATTGTTGAAAATGAAAAGTATAAGAAACCAGATGATTTCCACGAATGGTTCAGATGGTTCAACCTTGAATTACCAAGCGAAAAATCTGAAGCTGAAGTAACATTTGGCTTTGAAAATGGTACTACATTTACTTATGATGGTGGAGATTTACCAGCAGAATTATCAGTTATAGTTTCTGAAGGCGCTGATTATGAATGGTGGTTCTCTGACGAAAAAGAAAACAATTTAGGTCATACATTACCAACAACTCCAGGTGGTTATTCTTTAGTCGTTAAAGTTAACGAAAACGATTTATATAAAGCAAAGACAGTTTGGTGTAACTTTAAGGTTACTTCTTCTCAAACAGCTGAAAAGTTAAAGGCAGAAGTTACATTCGGCTTTACTAGAGGTGAAGAAATTGTTTATGATGGCGTCACAGCTCCAGAAAAATTAACAGTTACAGTTTCAGAAGGCGCAAACTGGGATTGGTGGTTTGTCGATGAAAGTGAAGCAAATTTAGGCAAGACAATTCCAACAACATCAGGAAACTACACAATGTGTGTTAACATCGTTGAAAACGATACATATGCAGCAGCATATACTTGGATGCCTTTCATCTTAAAGGTTGAAACAGGAACAACTCCTGTTGAAAAAGTTGAACCATCAACAACATTTGCTTTCGAAGCAGGTGCAGAATTTACATATGATGGTGTCAATATTCCAGAAGGTTTAACATTCACAGCACCAGAAGGCTCAGATTACATCTGGTACTATGAAGATGCTAGTGAAAAGAACTTAGGACAAACTCTTCCAACAACATCAGGAAGATATACTCTTGTCGTTCACTATAACGAAAACGATAGATATACTGAAAAACATACATGGTGTCCATTTGTCTTAACAGTTACTCAAGCTTCGGAGAATATCTCATTAAAAAAAGCTTTACCGCGATAACTAGAGTTTGGGGAACAGATGGAAATGGTGGAGTTAATGCTTCAAACATTAGCTACACATCAGAAGGATATGTAAAAGTTGCAATTGATGGTGCCACCCGTGTTGGTGGCGCTATCAAATCCAACGAATTATATGATCAAGGAAGTTTCGAATTTGTTGCTAGCACAACAGCTAAAAGCGGTGTTGCAACTGCTTTTTGGACTTTCTTCTATGCTGATAACGGAAACGTAAATCACGAAATTGATATTGAAGCTTTCAATACTAATGATGTTATCTATTCAAGCTACACATCAGAAAGTGATTCTACTCATGTCAATGCAAAACTTGACTTTGATTTATCAGCTAACACTGTTCACAAATATCGTTTCGATTGGTATCGCGGGGAAAAAGTAGAATATTATATTGACGACGTTTTAGTAGCCACAATAACTGAAAATATACCAACAAAACCAATGGAAGTATGGATTGGTGCTTGGTGTCCATCATGGGCTGGCGAACAAACAAATGACAAGTCAGAAATGACAATTTATTCGTTTAATTACAGAAGTTTTAATTAAACATGAAAGTTGGTGTTTAAAATGAATAATAAAAAAATTGAATTTGGAACTGGCGGCTTTAGAGGAGTAATTGGTGATGACTTTAATAAAGAAAACATCCAATTAGTCGCTCAAGCAATCAGTAATTTAATTAAAGAAGTAAAATCTAATAAGCCTATTGTTGTAGGTTACGATTATCGTTTCTTATCTGAATTTGCATCTAAGTGGATGTGTGAAGTCTTTGCAGCTAATGGTATTGAATCTTTACTTTCAAACGAGCCTACACCTACTCCTGCAGTCATGTATAAAACAAGACATTTAGATAACGATTATGGCGTAATGATTACAGCATCTCATAATCCTTATTACTTCAATGGTATAAAGGTGTTCCAAAAAGATGGAATGGATGCTGATGTTGAACTTACTTCAAGAATTGAAAAAATTATTTCTGAAGTTAAAGATGTAAAAACTTTAGATATAGATGTAGCTATTAAAGAAGGAAAAGTAAAAGTTATTTCTTTCATTAAAGAATATGCTGATTCTATAAAAAAATGGATCTCACCTGAAGTGTATGGTAGCAACGTTGAAATACTATATGACAATCTTCATGGTGTCGGTGTAACTTCACTTTCAATTCTCAAAGAAGAATTAGGTTTAAAAAACTTTGAAATTATTCATTCAGAACACGATGCTTATTTTGGTGATGCATTACCAAATCCAACTAAAGCTAATATGCTTAACGATGCTAAATATGTTACAGGCGATAAACATTACGCCTGTGTATTTGGTATCGATTCTGACGGCGATAGATTAGGTGTCTTAGATGAACACGGTAATTATGTCGATAGTAACGAAATCTTATCGTGCTTGTATTATTATTTAGTTAAAGTAAGAGGATTAAAAGGCGATAGCGTTAAAAATGTCGCTACTTCTAATTTACTTGACAAAGTGACTGAGAAACTTGGCTTTAAGTGTCACGAAGTAGATGTTGGATTTAAAAATATCTCAAGTAAAATTAAAGAAACAGATGCTCTTTTAGGCGGAGAATCTTCTGGTGGTTTGACTATTAGAGGTTATCTCTATGGTAAAGATTCATCATTTGCCTTAGCTCTATTTATGGAAATGATGGCTATCATGAAAAAGCCTGTTTCTCAAATTGTTAAAGAAGTAAGAGATTTTGCTGGATTCTATCATACATGTATTGAATCAAGTATCTCTTATAAAGATGAAAAAAGAGTTCTTAGTTATTTAGATAACGAAACTATTACTTTCCCAGAACCTGTTATAAGGGTTGAAAAGTTAAATAGAAATATTAAGTATATTTTTGCTAACGATAGTTGGATTTTACTTAGACGTTCTGGAACAGAACCTGTTTTAAGAATATTTGTCGAGATGGAATCAAAAGAAAAAGCAGAAAAATACTTACAAATCTTAAATGACTACGTTAAGAATATTGATAGTTTAATTGGAGTATAAAAATGAAAAATTATTGTTTAGAAAAAGATATTGATCGTCTTTTAAAAGAAATTAAAAGTATATCAAAGAACAAAGAAAATGCTAATTATATTTTAGAAAATACTTATTTCTTAAAAGATGGACGTGTCTTATCTTTACCAAGACAAAATGGTGTATCTCGTTTTCCTTATGGAACTGATGGCTTTACCTTATGGGCTTATTCATCAGGATATATTTCAATTAACGAATCAACATTTTATTTAGTTTTACCATCTGAAGAAGGTAAAGAACCTTATTTAGCTTTCTACGGTGGTGAAAAACAAAAAGATGGGCGCTTTGTTCCTATTTCAATTATGGGTAGAGCTAGTAATCCTTTAGAAGGTGATAACGTTAAAAGATATGTTATCTATTCTAAAGAGTGTGTCTACTATATAACTGAAACAATTAAAGCAGTTTATGCAGTTCGTATTTACGTTACTGATAATAAAGAAGTTGCATTTACAACTTTAGCCAAAAATAAGACAAATAAGAATCTTAATATTTATTTATCTGCTTATCTTAATTGTTTATTTAAATACGCTAATAGAGAAACAATGGAAACTAAATGGTTCAAAAAATGTACTTATCAAAACAATACATTTGCATTTGAATCACCAGAAGATCTCGATCGTAAGACTCACGTTAATAACTACGGCGTTGTCCATAGAGAATATATCGATGGTAAACCATCAACAATTCATAATACTACAGGTAGAGCTATCTACATGGGTGCAGTTGAAAATGGCCTTATTAATTCAGTATCTTTAAGAAATGGTTATTTTGATAAAGAAAAAGATGTAACTCACTTTACAGATACAGCTATTGCTGGCGACATCAATCATTATAGTCTTAAACCAAATGAAACTGTAAAAGTTAACTATGTTTTAACTTTCACTCACGATGATAGCGATTATGTTAACATGCAACAATCTTATCTTTCTTATGTTGAAGTTGAAAAGTTACTTAAAGAAAAGATGCGTTATTTTGAAAAGCGCGATGCTTCTAAAAATATGATGTCTATCAACTTTGAAGATTGGAAAGATTCAAAGATTGATACTAAAGTTTTAAATCAATTTATTAAATACGTTATTTATCAAACTGAATATTGTGGTTTAGCTAAAAACTCTGGAACTATGTTCTTAGGAGTTAGAGATGTCATGCAACAAATTGATGCCGCTTTGATGTGGAATGCTAAAGCGTGTCGTAAAAAGATTATTGAAGTATTATCGTTTATCGATTCTACGGGTAATCCACCAAGACAATATTCTATTCCGCCAAAGGGTGCGACACCTTTAATGGATTTAAGAGATTTTATCGATCAAGGTGTATGGATTATTTCAACAATTTATAACTATTTAGCTTATACAGGTGACTATCGAATCTTAAATGAAAAGACAGGCTATTATGATAGAGTTCCAGGCGGAGTAGTTTTATCTAAACGTGTCGATAGTGTTTTAGATCACATGATACAAGTTATGGATTATCTTGTAACTCATATAGATGAAAATACAGGCTGCCTTAGAGCAATGTATGGCGACTGGAACGATGCCTTAGATGGCTTAGGAATTACTCATGAAAAAGGTAAAGAATATGGTGATGGCGTATCTGTCATGGCTACTTTACAACTTTATATGAATCTTAGAGAAATGAAAGAAATCTTAACTAAGATTGATGTACATCCTGAACTTGTTGCGCTCTATAGCAATAAAGAAGAGCAAATTAGACAAGGTATTAAAAAGTATGCTGTTGTTTCAAACGGTACTGAGTCGCGTATTTGCCACGGTTGGGGCGAACATCGTTCTTACTATGTTGGTACCTTTAATGATGTTGATGGTGTCAATCGTTATTCTTCTACTTCTAACGCTTTCTATGTCATATCAAATATGTTTAAAGAAGGTTATGTTAGCAAAGAAGATATCGTTAATGTCTTTAAACACCTAGATTCTAAATATGGTATTAAAACTTTTGAACCATACTTCAAACCAAACTGTAAGGGAGTAGGTAGAATTGTTAACTTACCTAAGGGTACAGCTGAAAATGGAGCTACATATATTCATGGTGCACTCTTCGGTACATTAGCTTTATTTATGCTAAATGAAGGTGAAATGGCTTATGGACAAATTGAAAAGTTATTGCCAATAACTCATTCTATTTTAACTACAACTCCATTTGTTATGCCTAACTCTTATTCTTATAACGTTGAAGAAGATATGGATGGTCAAAGTATGTCTGACTGGTACACCGGTTCAGCTAATACGTTAATTAAGACATTAGTCAAAGGATCATTTGGTGTTTTCCCATCACTTGATGGATTAAAGATCGAAATAAGAGATTATTTTCCATCTAAATCAGCATCTCTTAAAGTAAAAGTTAGAAATACTAATGTAAATATTACTTATAAAGATTCAGGTGCTGGTGAAAGAAAGATTTTAGTTAATGGCATTATTAGCGAAAAAACAACTTTATTATTTGATTATGAATACTTAAATGACAACAAAGAAATTAAAGTTGAAATTATAGATTAAAAAAGAAGGATTTATTTATGGAATTAAAAGTTCTTACAAAAGATGAAATTTATGAAGAAATCTCTGAAGATATCGTTAAATTAATTAACGAAAAACACAATGCAGTCTTAGGACTTGCCACTGGTTCTTCACCAGTAGGTGTATATCAAAAATTGATTGAAAAATATGCTGACAAAAAAGTTTCATTTAAAGATGTTATTACTTATAACTTAGATGAATATGTCGGTTTAACTAAAGATAACGATCAATCATATTATTACTTTATGATGAATCAACTCTTTAAACATGTTGATATTAATTTAGCAAATGTACATGTACCAGATGGTATAGAAACAGAAAAGTGTATTGAAACATATGAATCAAATATGGCTAAAGACGGCGGTATTGATTATCAAATCTTAGGTATTGGAAGTAATGGTCACATTGCTTTTAACGAACCTGGAACACCTTTAGATAGTCACATTCATATCGTCACTTTAAAAGATTCAACACGTAAAGATAATGCAAGATTCTTTGCCTCAATTGATGAAGTTCCAACTCATGCAATAACAATGGGATTGAAATCAATTTTAGCTGGAAAGAGAATTGTTTTAATTGCTACTGGAAAGAATAAAGCTCTAGCTATAAAGAGATTATTTGAAGAAGGTGAAACAACAGATTTACCAGCTTCAGTTTTAAAAGAACATCCAAACGTCACAATTTATTGTGATGAAGATGCAGCTTCACTTTTAGAAAAAGTAGGTGCTTAATATGGCTGGCTTTCGTAATGCTAATGTTTATGTCGAAGGAAAAGGAATTATTAAAACTAGTATTCAATTTGTTGATGGAAAAATAACTTCCTTTGACGATGATGAAAAATTAGATTCATTACCAGAAAACTTAATTGTTGTTCCTGGATTTATTGATGAACATATTCACGGTGCTAATGGTAGTGATACCATGTATGCTACGAGAAAAGATTTAGAAAATATCGCTTCTAGTTTGACTCAAGATGGCGTTACTTCATTTTATCCTACTACTATGAGTATGTCTTTAGCCGATGTTAAAAAAGCATTGAATTGTATAGCTTCTAATCTTGATGTTAAAGGTGCTAATATTAAAGGAATTAACGTTGAAGGTCCATTTATTTCTGTTAAATATTGTGGGGCTCAAGATCCAAAGAACATTATTAAAGCAACGAAAGAAGATATAGAAGATTTAGTTAACACTTCAAATGATCTTATTAGAATAATGACTATAGCTTATGAAGAAAATGGTCCTGAAATCGTTAAGTGTTTACTAGATCATAATATTATAGTTAGTTTAGGTCACAGTGATTGTAAGGCTGATATAGCTGAAGAAGCATTCAACTTAGGCGCAAATACTTTAACTCATACATATAACGCTATGCGTGGAATTCACCATAGAGATATTGGTTTACTTGGACAAGGATTAATGGATGATAGAGTTTATGCTGAATTAATTTGTGATTTACATCACGTTTCAGCAAAGGCTATTCAGCTATTATATAGATTAAAAGGTAAAGATAAAATTTGTCTTATTACCGATTCAATGGAAGCACGTTTCCTAGAAAATGGGAAATATGCTTTAGGTGGTCAAGATGTATTCGTTAAAGATGGAGTGGCTACACTTGCTAGTGGTGTCTTAGCTGGCTCAGTTTTAAGAATGAATGAAGCGGTTAGAAATATTAAAAATGTTTTAAATATTTCATTAACTGATGCAATAGATATGGCTACAATTAATGTTGCTAGACATATGAAAATTGATAATATTACCGGCTCAATTAAGCTTGGAAATAATGCTGACTTTGCTGTTGTAGATAAAGATCTAAATGTCTATATGACAATAGTAAATGGACAAATAGTGTATAAAAAATAAAAGCCTAATATTAATAAATAGCTTATTTCTATTATCGTTATAAGATATTTATTAATTAGGCTTTTTATAATACATATATTTTTATAAGGAATTAGCACTTGTAACTGTACCATTAACAAAGTTAACAACAACAGGGAAGTTATAATCTTGATTAATGTTATAATTAGTTTTAAAAGCAGTAACTTTTGTTTCATCTATTTCGTTATTTTTGTTTACAATGGTTCCAGTTATATCATAGACATAATAAGATGAATCGAGATTAATAAGTTTCTTATTATAATTAGCAGAAATAGTCTCGTACATTACAACATTACCACTAAAAGAATCGCTAAATGGAGATTCTAAACTATCTGGTAAATATATTGTTTCATTACTCGAAGAAGTTTTATAGTTACTAACAAAAGTATTATTTGTTATTTTTCCATACTTAGATAAGAATTTTTCAAATTCATTTTTATCAGTGAATTTAGCTTCGTTATTTTGGTAATTTAGTTGAGTTGTAATCTTTCCGTTATTGACAATAAATAGTGCTGGTGTGAAGACTGTAGAAGGTAAAGAGTATTTCCGCCTAATTGTTGAATCCATTTTGCTATATACGCTATTAAGTAACTTATATATTAATAGTTTGCTATTAGGTAAATAGTTGGATAACATGTTTTCAAATTCAACACATGAGGAACATGTTGGATCAGATATATAAAATATGAAGGAATTTTTCCTATCCAACATTTTTATCAAGTCTGTTTCCGTCCCTTGACTGGTAACTGTTGATATTAAAGCTTCATTTCCATCACCTTTAAGGAATGCTATTTTGTTGCTAGAAGAACAAGAAGTATTTAATATAGATAGTGCAACTAGTGGAAGTATTAATAGACCTTTTTTCATTAAATAGCTCCTTTAATGTACTTATCCATAAAGTTTTTAACTAATTGAATTTCTAATTTTTCAGCTTGAGCTTTTAATTCAGCTTTGCTACTAGCTCTTATTTCTTTAACTTCATTATAGTAGGCTGTGTCATATCTAAATGTACCGTCTTCTTCTATTACGTTTGAGTCGTTAGCAAAGATAGCATATTCGTTTACTTGGCCTTCTTTATAATTAACTAATGCAGGGATTTTTCCATCGCGATATTCACCAAATCCATATTTAGTAGCAAAGTTTAACCAACGCATATATTCGTCATAACCATCTTCGCCTTCGTTTGGTTTTGTTCCAGGTTTACCACTTCTAAAGTATGTTACTTCAAATTCATAAGCTTTGCTATTTGAATTTAGTGAATTTATATATTTAGTGTATATTTTTTCATGGAAATTATGGCAATCTGAACATATTAACCAAGAATAATAAACTGTTAAATCTTTATTTGATGATATAGCTTTATCTAATATGGTTGTATCTGATTTATTTTCTACATAGTACCAATCTGAGTTTCCGCTAACTTTTTCATATGTATTTAACGTATAGAGGTTTCTTGAATAAATATAACGATTAAAAGTGTTTTTGAAATCGTCATAATCGTTTTTAAATCCTTCAATCTTTTTTAATAAGCTTCCACCTTTAAAGAACAAGAATGTTGGAGTATTTTTAACTTCAGGAAGAGCTTTATTTGAAGTAGAGATTGTTTCATAATCAGATAACTCTATATCGTAGATAAGATTATTAGTTTCGCTTATATATGTTCTTAACAATTTTTTAGCAATTGTACATGCTGAACATGTCTTTTGAGAGACCATTAAAACAAAGTCATCTTCAGTACTGATATGATATTCTACATCATCTGCTGAAAGTTTGACATATGAATCTAATGCTTCGGATTTAAGTGATAAAACTTTTGATTTTTCACTATTACATGATGACAAACCACCAAGAGTCATTAAGGCCATTGTGCTTAATAAAAAGAGCTTTTTTAACATAGATAAATACCTCCTTTTTTAATTTCTAATATTTATAATTCTTGTATATATATTTTGTCAATTATAATTATAAAATTAAACAAAATTTTAATTAATTTAGTGTTTAGATATGTTTTTAGTACGCATTTAGCGCTTTTTTAGAACATAAATAAGGTAAAAATGTACTTATAATTAAATTTTGTGAAAAACAGTGACAATTTTCTTGTTTTTCTATTTTTCTTAAAGTATATTATAATTGTTCGAAAAAAGAAATAATTTTTTTGCTAAAATTTTTTATAGCTAGATATTACGCAAATTTTTTTATTTAATAGGAACAGCAGGGGAATTTTTTAGTTTATGAAAAGTAATACAAAAAAAATATTTAAAATAGTTGTTTATGGTGAATCAGGAGAAGATTTAAAAATAATAGAAGAATCTTTATCTGATAGATTTGAAATTATATGTGCTAATGAATTTAATGACATTATGTATAACGTTCAAAAATATACAATTAATGTTTCGTTAATTATTCTTAGTTTGAAAAATGATAAGTGGTTTAAAGCACTTACTCTTTTAAATAAAAATAGTATTACAGAGTACATGCCTGTGCTCGTTACTGATGATGCACCTCAATCAAAAGATGTTGAAAGAGCTATTGAGTTAGGGGCTTGTGATTATCTTTTATTTCCTTTTGCAAAAAACCTTTTAAAAAGAAGAGTTGATAATGTTATTTCTTTATATAAAAAACAATCGCAAATTATTTCTTCTATTGAGTCTTTAGTGTATAGAGAAGAAGTTTATAATCGTCAAATTATTAGTCATTTAGCTAGGGTTATTGAGTTTAGAGGTAATGATTACAGCAACCACATTAAAAACATCCAATTAGGAACTCAAATTCTTTTAAAGTATTTACAAAAACACAAGAATTATTTGATTACTGATGATGACATATTAAACTATACGACAGCTGCTTCGCTTCACGATATAGGTAAAATATATATTGATGAAAAGATTTTAACTAAACCAGTCAAATTAACACCTGAAGAATTGGAAATTGCTAAGCAACACACTATATTAGGCTCTAACCTCTTAAAGAAAAATGGATCTCCTAAGAACAACGATATTATTCAAGCTGCTTATGAAATTGCTAGATGGCATCACGAAAGATATGATGGATCTGGTTATCCAGACAAACTTGTCGGAGATGCTATTCCAATTTCTGCCCAAGTTGTTGGTTTAATTGATAGATTCGATGTCTTAACTCACGATAGAGTTTATAAAAAGCCTTTATCATATAAGGAAGCATTTGATATTATTGAATCCGGTAAATTAGGACAATTTAATCCAATCTTAGTCGAATGCTTTAGAGAGTGTGAAAACCAAATTATTTCTGCTTTTGAAAACGATGAAGAATCTGTCTATAACAGAGCGATGATTGAAGATGCCAGCGATAAAATTATTTCTGATGTTATTTTCAACAGACAAAATCATACTACTAACCAATTATCTAGAGAAAAAGAAAAATTTAAGTTCTTTACTGACGATATGGAAATCATTCAATTTGAATATGATATTTTATATCCTAGTATTAGTTTCTCACGCTATACAGCTAAGTTGTTAGGTGTTGAAGAACTTATCATGAGTCCTAACTTTGCCGAACAATTTGGTTTAAGTCAAAATACTATCGATGAAATAAAAAGAATTATTAGTGAAACCACACCAAATAATCCATATTTTGATTATGAAATAGAATTAAAGGTTAATGGTGAAATTAAAAAATACAAACTTGAAGCTTTAATTGTCTGGGATTATTCAGATAATAAGCCAAAAAGAAGTAGTTTCTTAGGTAAACTAATTGAACTCTTTGATGAAAATAGCATTGATAAAAATAAAGCAAATATTATTAAGGCTTCAAAAGAAGAGTTTATGAATATTTATAACTCTTTAAATAATGTCTTTGATATTGTTAGAGTAATTGATCCAATTAATACTATAGTTGTCAATCTTGATGATAAGGAATATCCAGACTGTGGAAGTAATGTTTGCTATGCTTTATTAAATAGAAATAAGCGTTGCCAACGTTGTGTTTCATTAGCTGCTTATAGAAATAAAGTTCAAACTAGTAAATATGAGTTTATCGGGGATGATTTATATTTAGTTGTATCTAAATATATTGAAGTTGATGGACAACCATATGTATTAGAATTAATTAATAAAGATAGAGAATCTCATTCATCATTACATGGTGAAAAAGATATGAGCGATTTTAGTGCTCAACTTTATATCGATGTCTTAACTAGAGCTTATAATAGAAGATTCTATGAAGAACGTGGTAAGAAGTTGAAAGATATTAGATCTGTTGCAATGTTTGACTGTGACGATTTTAAAAATATTAACGATAACTATGGTCATGCTGTTGGAGATGTCTTCTTACACCATATTGCTGCTTCAATATTAAATTGTGTAACTGATGAAGAAGTATTAATTAGATATGGTGGTGACGAATTTATCTTATTATCTAGAGAAAAAGATGAAGAAGTTTTTAAAAAACACATTGCAGATATGCAAGATAAAATAAGCACTATTAAAATTGCTGCTTATCCAAATATAAAATGTTCAGTTACAACAGGTATTTGCTTTAATGCTTCAAGCATTGAGAATGCTGTCGATTTAGCCGATAAGCAAATGTATAAGTGTAAGATGTCTAAAGAAAAATTAAATTACTTTAAAGCTTAAAAAATAAACGCACCAATAGAATTTGTTCTATTGATGCGTTTTTCATTAGTCGATATTTGTTTTCCTAAGCATTCCGAATAAATCTTGAGAATCCATTGGTTGATATAAATAGTAACCTTGCATTGGAATATCAGGATATTTTTCAGTAATGAGTCTATATTGATGCTCATTTTCAACACCGACGAGGCACACTTTAATATCGCGTTCATAAGCACTATTAATGAGAGATAACAACTCGTTATATATTGCTTCATCTTTATCGATATTGGAAACGATTTGTCTTGAAATCTTTATCATATTAATTCCTAAGGCTTTTATCTTTTCTAATGAGAAATATTCGCCTGTATAGGCATCACAGATAAGATCGATATCAACTTTATATAACTTCTTGGAAGCATCTTTCATTTTATCGAAGTGTTCAGATAATTCTTTTTCTGTGATTTCAAGACCCAAGAAGTTCTTTTGGAAATGATGTTCTTGGACTAAGTGTTCAAGAGAATCCATAAATGTACTATCATCGAAATAACTGCTATCAGTATTAATTGTTAATCGTTTGAAACCTGTGATTCTAAATAGTGAGAATCCATAGTTTTTATAATATTCACCGATATTGTCGATAAGAATATTAGTAATTATACCGATACGGTTATTTTTAATAGCAACTTTAATTAAGTCATATGTATTTATTAAAGCGTTCTTGCTATCATCTCTTAAACGTAATAAGAGTTCAGCACCTGTAAGTTTTTTATTTCTAACAAATGGAAGTAATTGAACTTTAAGATCTCTTGTTGAAGTAGCTTCATCGAGTAATTGAAGCATGAATTCAGTATTGTTAGCACTACGAGTGTAGTCGTTTTCAGCAAAGTAGATATAGCCATCTTTAACTTTAGCTATATCGTTCTTTAAGAATAATTCAATCTCTTTAATTAAGTCGTATGAGGAAGCAAAGTTCATTGGATATCTAAATGTTATAAAGCTTAATGAAAATAAGTTATCTGTTAAGCTCTTATCAAGATAGTTAACTCTTGATAAGTCGTAGATTTTTTCACATTTTTCAATGACGTCAACTTGACCACATTCGTTAGCGACTATAGCGAAGATGTTGTTTCTATAGAGGTAAGTGTTTGCAATGCCATTATCGTATTTACAAACAGCTTTTAAGAAATCTCTAACATATCTTAAGTAACTTTCATCGCCATACTTATCGATGATATCTGTGTGGTTATTAATTTTAATTAAGATAATATAACCTTTGGTATGACCACTAAAGATGTTGTTCATTCGATAGATAAGAGAATAGTAAGAGTTAATTAAGAAATCACTGTTAAATCTATTAGTAGCAAAGTAATTCTTGCTTTCGGGAGTTAGAAGCATTTGACAGCTACTATATTTATTGTTATCGAGAATGAGCGATGATAAGTGTTTTTCACCACATATTTCGCTTTCCATTTTAGAACCACTTCTTAATGGACAATTTTCGCATGGGGAAGTTTTGTTATATAAATATTCATAACATGTTTGACCAACAATAGGTCTTGTATAAATATCTTTTAAAGAATCACTAATAGATAGTAATTTATAATTATCTTTTTTGATTGTGTATATCTTCATGTTAGATATCTTAAGAAGTGTTTGGTTATCTTCTTCAAAATCCAAGGCTTTTTGTTTAATTTTAATAGCTTTAATACTATCAGATATTATTCTAGCAAAGACAACTAAAGATTCTCTTAAGTAGCTATCGATATTTAAATCTGAGTCTCTATTTAAGAAATAAGTTATTGCTATTATCTTGCCTTTATATTTAGTAATAAAGAATAAGCCTGAGCTGATATTTAAAATGTCAAGGTATGTACAAATGGCTTCATTAGCATTTTCTCTTTTAGAAAAGAAATAGCTTCCATCCCTATCGATTATTTTAGCTAAAGACATAACTATTTTTTCGTCAAATATTGAGTTATCTGTAAATATATCTTTTTCGTTATCACTTTCATTAAAGTGAACGTATGGTTTATATACAGATAAGAAGTCGTCATATGAGACAATACCTGCAAAGTCGAAGTTGTAGAAGACAGCTTCTTTTCTTAAGTAATATTCGAATTTTTCTTTTAATTCTTCATCGTCGTTTATTTCTGTAAAGTCTGGAATACTTTCAAGTATTTTAGAGACGTTACTTAAACTCATTGAGTTAGAGAAGAATTTATTGTCACCACGAATCATTCTCTTAGGTAAGTATGTATTTATCGATTGGTTTTTACGACGAGCATATCTTAAATCAGAGAAGATATCATCAATAGCACTGTATGGATACATAACTATTGAGGCTGTTGGGCAAACCAGAGTTTCATCTTTACCAATATGTTCATAGACGACACATTTTTTAATTAAAAGAGCAACTTGTTCTTTCATTTTGGAAATAGAGTCTATGTTTGGGTGATAAATAACAATTCTTTTCTTTCTGAAATTAGGTGCGACAAGAATAGTTGGATCATTATAAAAATCTAATATAGATTTAATAATAAATTTTTCTTGCTTTTCAGTGACCTTTTCAACGTTAAACTCTAATTCAATAAAAGCGTTACGGAATGTAGCTGAAGTGGAAAGTAAAGATTGAATATTTTCAACCAAGGAATCGTAAACAATTACTTGTGGTTGGTTATCGACATGTTCGATATTTAATTTGCTATAGTCAAAGTTAGAAGTTGTAACTATTGTGTGGTTATAAACTTTAGAAATCTCTTCTAAGTCTGTATTCATATCGTTAATTTCAGCAATTCCTGTTAAACTGAACTTAGTAAGATTACTATCTAGTTTTTTGAGTTTATCTAAGTTTTGACTTGATACGTCTAAGACGTTTCTAAATATTCTTATATAGAAGAGCATAGAAACAATTATGACATAGAGTAAGAAAATAATAACTGATATAAATCCTATTAAGAAAAAAATCTTTGATACTTCTTTATTTTCTAACGTTAATCTAAAAACAATTGCCTCTATAAAACAAATAAGAGTGAAAGCTCCAATAACAATACCAATAGCATTAATTATTTTTGATATTTTTTTAAGTGATAATTTTGTGTTTTGTTTCTTGGCCATAATCTATCTCCTATTGAATAAAGTCGTTTCTTCCAACTTCGGAAATAGCGATTGAAACACCTTTACCGACATCGATATATGACTTTAAAACTGTTAAGTAGTTTTCTAGGCTACTTTTCTCACCGACTTTTGATTCAATTACTTTAATAGCAATTAATGGAACATCTGTAATGTTGCAAGCGATGGCAGCACCGCCTGATTCTGTATCAAATACAACGTTATTTTGCATTCCTAAGACAAAGTCATCAGAGTTTAAATATTTAATTTGATCAACATTATCTAACTCTCTACTTGTTGAGATGTAGTTGCCTTTAATAGCTTCTCTATATAAGACTTTAGAAATTGATTGATCAAATATTTGAGCTAAGTGAGTTTGAGTTAAGAATGTTTGAGGAAAACTTGGAATTTGACCCAACTTGCATTTTGTTTCGCTAGTAAAGTCTACATCGCCTAAAGTTATAGAATTTGAAATTACAATATCACCTACTTTTAAATCGTCAAAATATGTTTTTGCTTTACCTACAAGAATAACAAAGATAACATATTTTGTTCTAATCAAGTGAGTAACGATTAAGCTTGATAAGTAGTTAGAGTAAATATCGTACATTAAGCAGACATTTTGGTTATAAATAGTTCCTGTTGTAACTGTGTATTTGTCAAATACTTTTTCTTCTTGTTTATTGTGCATGATATTTTCAAAGTACAAAATATCATCGTGTGTTTTGCCTAAGATTAGAATCATTATTCTTGAACTCCTTTCTTTTCGAAGTTATTTGATAAAAGGAATTTTTCAAAGTCATTACGACATAAAGGTTTGGAGTAGTAATAACCTTGGATAGTATCACATTTAAGCTTCTTAAGTATTTCTACTTGTTTAACGTCATTAACGCCTTCAGCAATTGATTCTAAGCTGTTTGTTTTACATAGTTCGATTAAGAACTTAACAATGCTTCTCGTCTTAGCATCTGTTACTATTTCATCGATGAAAGATTTATCAATCTTAATAACATCGATAGGTGTTTTTCTAATGTTCATGATATTAGAATATCCGACACCGAAGTCATCCATAAGTATTCTAATACCTAAATCTTTAATTCTTTTTAAAATGGAAGTAGCGATAAAGTTATTAGCATTAGTTGTTTGTTCAGTAATTTCTATTTCAATTAAAGTTGGTGGAATATTATACTTATTCATCAAACTAACTAAATCATCGATAAATCCATGATTATAGAATTCATATAGAGAAAAGTTTACAGAGACTGGTAAAAGTCTTCTACCTTTTCTTTTACAATCTTGAAGGTCTTTACAGACTCTTTCAAAGATATACATATCAATTTTATGAATTAAGCCCATTTGTTCGGCTTGTGGGACAAATTGGCTTGGTGAGAGTAATCCACGTTTTGGATTCTCCCATCTTACTAAAGCTTCTGAAGAAATAAATTTCTTTAGAGTTAAGTTGTATTTTGGCTGATAGTAAACGACAAATTCGTTATTTTCTATAGCCTTATTGATGTTTATTACTATGCTTTCGTCTTCTTCTTTTTCCATACTTGGTTCATAGAAGACTATTTCTTGGAAATTGAGTTGTCCAACTCTTCTAGCAATTGTAGCTTTAGAAATTAAATTAATAACAGATTTAGTATCTTTAATTTCAACGACGCCGAAGTATGGTTGGACGAAAAGTTTTAAATCGTTTTCTTGATTGATTTTATATAATTCGTTGCTTATATCTGTTAAAAGCGAATTAAGTTTTGTTTCGCTTCCACTATAATAAATTAAGAACGTGTCGTGGTAAAAACAAAAGGAAGCGTTGTTCTTAATTATTCTTTTAGATCTTTTGGAGAAATATTTAATTAAGAAATCAGCAATAAAGCTATTAAATTTAACTATTGCTCTTGAGTGATTTGAAATGGTTTGAGTATTACTAAAACACGAGAAACGAATAATGTATTTGTTTTCTTTTTTATTGTGTTTAATTTGTTTTGCAACTCTTCTAGAAAAAACGTAGTAGTTATAGAAATCTTTAGCAACACCAAAGTTATAAATGTTTTCTTCGTTTAAGAATTTTTTAACTTTTAAATCAGAAAAGTATAAAGCGATAATAAAGAAAGTAATAGCAGCAAAAACAACGACTAAAACAATTGAAATAGGGAAAATGATAGAACTTAATGGAATTAAGTCTAAATTCGTTAATACACATAGTGCAATTGAAAGAATTAGTAATATTGAACTAATTATAGTAGGCGCAAACCTTCCAATTCTCATTTTTTATTCTCCTTGTCGTTTGTTTTGTTTAAGAGCTCTTCTAATAGTTCGCTCTTAAGTCTTTCTTTATCTTCGTTTGATAGTTGCAATCCATCAGTTGATTCTACTTTTTGCTTTGTGTCTTCATCATCTTCTTTTAAGCCTTTAACTATATCGAGAATGCTTGTGATTATTAAATATCCTGATGGAAGAAGAATAAGAATTAATAACCCCCAAACTGATGTGACACCTTTATAGACTATTCCAAGAAAAGTTGAACCAAATTGAACTTTTCCTAACAATACTCTTTCATCGAAAGCTTGACCTTGATCGCCGCTATAGTTTTTACTTTCTTTGTTTATACCTTGAACAAAGAAATCATAGCGGCCGCTGCCTTCTTTGATATCTTCATTAAGCCTTATACCGACTAATCTATGAGTCATAGTCATTTTAAGTTGTGAAGTAGAGTAATAGAAACTTAAGTCTATCTTTAATGAGTCTGTATCGATAACTAAGCATTCTTGTTCAATCCATTTTAAGTTTTGAGCTGTGTCTTGAAACTTAATTGTTCCTTCTTTAGTTGTAGGATTTGAAGCGACTAAGTTATATATTTTTTCAGGACTGATCTTTTGAACAATTATCATGTCATCGACTTTATAATCTGGTTCCATAGAATCGGTTAGAACCATCATGATTTGTGTTCCTAAAACGTTAGGAACTCCAAAGTTATCTTTTTTAGTAATGTTTCCGACAATTTGAAAGCCAAAAATTACAACAAAGAAGACTCCAAAAATAGATAAAAATATCCATTCTAAAGTTTTTCTTAATTTACTTTTTTTTACTTTCTTTGTCTCTTTTGACATTACTTCACCTCTTCAAGATTTGTTGTTTCAGGAGCGCTTGTCTCTTCGTTTGAAGTAACTGGTGCTTCTGCTTGAACTACATCGAGTTGCTCGTTTTGAATATTTAAAGTTGAAGGATCGATATTTTTGTCGTGACGAGCTGTAGTTTTAATTTCTTTACGGGCTCTAAGAAGAGTAAGTTCAATTTCTTTTTGCTTACGTTCTTGTTCACGTCTAATGAGATCTTCTTCGACTTTCTTGTTGTACTTAATAAGCTCTTTTTGAGACTTTTCAAAGTCTTTAGCTTCTTTTTCTTTACGTTTAAGAAGAGCTTTTCTAGCAGCTTCTTCTTTCTTAGCTTTTCTTTGTTTAGCATATTCTTCTTTGAGATATTCAGCCTGTTCACGTGTTGGATTTTTAGGTAATTCCATTATGTCAGGTTTAGCCATAGCCTTGCGATAACCTTCATCGATTCTAATAAACTCGAGAGGCTTGTTTGAGGCAGGGGAGAATACGTAAATATCTTCGTCTACGTTTGTTAATACTTTTTGTTTATATACTTTATGCTTTCTACGTTTTACTTTAACTGGAGCTTTAGATTTAAGCGATAGGAAGGATGACAAGAGATTAGCGTTCATTTCTTGACGTTCTTCTTCGTTTAATAGAGTGTATTTTTCATCAATAGAGTAATTAACACCTAAGTTGTTATAACGTTCTATAAACTTATATAAGTTATAGCACTTGTGATATAGAGGGTTCTTTCTAATAACGTTTGTTTGCAGTATTGGATTAGTGACATCTTTTTCATTTTTTAATATCTTCATGAAGTCACTATTAAAATAATAAAGCAAGTACTCTCTAATCTTTTTAACTCTTGTTAGATATTCTTCTGATTGTTTAATTATCTTTTCATCGACGTCGCTTTTAATTGTAACTTTTGTTTCAATTTCAACTTCGTTTCCGTCAACAATAGCTTTTGATTTGATATAGTTTACTTGAAGATTCTTAAGTTCTGCGTGTGAAACTATATACTCGTATCGTTTTTCGATAAAGTAAACGAGTCTTTTAATTAAAGTAGAAATAAATCTATTTTCGTATGTAGCATAGTTATCGACAGTTTCGATTGTTAATACTTTATTTGGAGTAATATTACCTCTACTATCGACTGATTTAACATATTGTGTATGCGAAGATAAGTGCCTTATTGATTCGCTATTAGTTTTTCTAGCTAATTCAACAGGAACAATATTACCTTGGGTTTTAGTGGTTTTCCAAGGATTTTTAATGATTTGTCCTAAGTCTAAAATTGAGTCTTCAATCTTTTCAATCCATTCAGTATCGTAAGATGAAGTTTCAATTCTATTCATTTTTAGATAGCGATTATTACCATCGCTTAATTGAGTATAAACTTCACTAGCTGTTTTATTTGTTTTGACTAAAGAGTTGATCTTTTTTACATAAGCATCATTGAGCTTTTGATAACGATTACTCTTGTCCATATTAGTTCATCCTTAATAAATCGTTGATGTAGTTATGAGCCATAGGGAAAGTGTTCTTTCCGAATAACTTATCGAGTTCAAGATTTAATTTCTTTAATTCATCTTTTAAGAAGGCAATATTTAAAGATTCAAACTTCTTTAAAATCTTATTTGTAAAGATGAAATCTAAGCCATCAATTTCACGGCCACCACAAGCAACGTAAACTGGAATAAAGGTGTTGAGTTGCTTTAAGATACGGTTACCGAAAGCAAGTTTGAAGTTTTTAATGACGAATGAGTCGAGTTTTTCAAATTTTTCGAGAAGCTTTTCAGATAATGGATATTGGAAAATAGCATCTTGATATAACTTCTTGAGTTGAGAATAACTTACTTGAACTGAATCGACAAATTCGGTTTCGAATGGTATTCCTTTGTTATCGAAGAAAATAGAGATAGCACGATCGTAAACCTTATCAGAAATAGTAAAGGTTGAGTCGTCGTTATTTGCTGTACCGAAGAATTCGATATTTTGTGGAATCAAAAGTTTTCCTTTGTGAATGTTTTTAGGATCGTTTGGTTCATCGTTACTTGTTAATTCTATTAACCAATCGTTGACGTTTGGCATTTCCATCATGGATAAGAATTCAGCAAAGTAGTATTCGATACGAGCTAAGTTCATTTCATCGAGAACAATTAAGTCTAAGTCTTTACGATATGTAGATTCGTAAACAGCTCTTAAGAATTCTGTCTCGTTAAACTTCTTAGTAAATTCGTTATAGTAACCTAAGAGTTCACTTCTATCTTTCCATGAAGGTTGGACAGAGCATATAGCTGCATCGTGAGAGAAGAACTTGCCTAAGGCGTATGGTAAAGAAGTTTTACCAGTACCAGAGATACCTTCTAAGATAATAAGTTTAGATGTAGCCATACCAGCAAATAATTGTCTAATTGTATCTATTTTATAATAGAGCTTTAATTGACTTGCAGCAAAGCCTCTAAAGGAGTTACATAACTCTTCTAGTGATAATTCTTCAACATCAGGAATTTCTTCGCTTGAATCCTTATATTCGACATCGACAGATGTGAGTTTAGGGAAACGTGATGATGTTTCAGCGATAACTTCTTGATTCTTCTTCATTTCTTCTGGACTACTTAAACCTAAGTATTGAACTTTTAAGTCGAGAATTTTGTTTTTCTCTTGAGTCATATTATAAAGTTCATAGTTTAAGCGTTCGACTTGGTTCTTTAATTCTTCCTTGTCAATTTCACGTTTTACAAATCTTATATACTTTCTTAATAGTAAGAAAAGTAAGAAGAGTAAGCCGCAAATTAATGCGACAAAGAATATTGCAAAAACTACAAAGAATATCCAACCGACTACTCCAAATTGACTACAGTACGTGTTAAATAAATCTCCGTAATACTTGAAGTTTTGACCAACGTTTGACCATGGTCTGGCAAATAACTTATTGAAAAAGAGTCCAAGATCTTTAAAAACTTGGATAATCATTTCCTTTAAATATTCAAAATAAGCACTCATATATTAATCACCTCACCACTTTAAATTTAATGTTGGTATAAAAACTTCCTAATTTAGTAATATCAGTATTATCTAAATCCCAACCTTCGATATAGACAGAAATAACAACCTTTTGAGGTTTTAAGCCTATGATTGGAATTTGTATTGCTGATTGAGCTTCACTGACGGTTAAAGAATTTTCAATAGTGCGGTTAAATCCGTTTTCTAATGTTTTTTCCAAATCGACAGCTTTAGTACCTTTTTTAGATTTTGCATTAAATGAAGAAGCTTTTTCGTTTGTGTTATATAAATCAGAATCTTGTGTTAATACATCTGTATAAACAACTTTATCTAATTCACTATTTTCATATTCACCGAATATTCTTTCTTGTCCTTTAGATGTGTCATAATATCCATCAGCGTTATTATCAAGTCTTCCAACAAAATAAGTGACTTCGTCATCTTTTTTATTTGGATCTATGATGTAATAGCCGTATATTTCTTCATCTGGAATAAGAATAGAAATTCTAAGTGAGTCGACAATGCCATTTAAGTGTTTAGTAATTTCAGCCTGAGAGTATTCAGGGTGACTACTTGCTATTCTTTTAGCAGTTGCGACATTTTTTTCAATATTTGGCACGATTGATGTTTCGTCAGCGATAGTTGCAATTAAATTCGATTCGCTATAGAGGTAGAATTCTTGGGAGTAGAAGCCACTTCTAGCTAAGCCACTATCTTGACTTGATTCGCTGGATAGAGAAGAGTAACTTTGTCTAAATTCAGGTGTATCTTTATGTTCGTTAGTCCACTTTGATGAATACATTGAACTAACTGGAATAAAAGCTCCAACTTCATTTATATTTTCTGAAGGAATTTCTACGTAGAAATTTTCTTCATCAGTTCCTATTTTAATTTCTTTATCAGCGTTTAAAGAGATTACGAAATCTCTAATATATAAGTTTGAGTTGCCAACGTACCAAGCAATAGTCATACTTACAGAAGAGATAAGGCAGAGAATTGTTACTAGATATAAAGCTATAATCTTCTTATTCATCGTTATCAACTCCAAAGTTTAAATTCAAGCTGAACATAGTTCCGATGTTTTGATCGATAACTGCATCATCCCAACCTTCTAAGTAAATAGTAAGGTTAAGTTTAGCAAGGCCACTTTCTTCGTCAGTTATGGCTAAAACTTTATTTTGACTAATAACTGATTCAGTTCCTAAATAATTAGCAGTCTTGAATATCGATTTTTCCATATCTACTATATGGACTCCGTTTTTATGGTTAGCATTAAACGTTGTAACGTTATTAGCGTTAACAGTATTTGTGCCACTATAAACTTGATTTGAATATACGATAGATTCGTACTCACCATAAACGAATTCTTTTCCATCTTTATAGTCAAGGTAAATGTCGTTGTTGAGATTTAAAACTCCACCGACAGTAGTACTTCCATCTTCGACAGATGAAGGATTATATATAAAATTGTTAATTTCGTTTTGCATAAATACACGTAAGGCTTGTTCAGTGCTATTACGCGTAGTTAAAGATGAGTTATTTAAATATATGTGTTGACCACTAACGTAAGAATTACCATCGATGTCTTTTACTCTAAAGACAAGTGGTAAATAAATATAGTTTGATTTTTTTACTGTGTTAAAACCAGTTTCTAAGTGGAACGGATTTCCTACCAAGCTAAAATTCTTACTCTCATCAAAAGAACCACTTGAAGTTGGGGATAATTTATTTGATGCATATCCGTTTGCTTCTAAGTAATAAGTTAAAGTATCTTCGCTGATTTCGCTATTCGACCAATATATAGTAGGATCGTTATCATCTCTACTTAAGTCATAGTTTTGATAGTCAGATAAGTATACTTGACTGATAAATCCGATTTCTAAGAGTTTTGAATTGCCAATAGAAGTTCCACCAAATCCCATGCCTGCACGGGATAAGTATTGGTACCAAGCAGCAGTTCCACCAACAACACTAATCATCGATAGTATTGATAGGGAAAGCAAGCTAATACCAATAGCTTTTTTGTGTTTATTCTTGGTATTCATATGCGTTTATATCAATTCCTAATCTAACTTTTGTGTCACTAGCAGGTGTGCCAGTACATTCTGGATCGCTGCCTTCAAGCCAAATGAGAACTGTATATCTGATTTGTTCACCAGATTTAAAATTTTCGTATTTGAACTTTAAGACAGTGTCTTCGTCAGCAAAATTTGTACACAATTGCTTATTTGTATCACTAACATATTCGTTAAAAGTTTCTTGACCATCGACAACTTTGACGTTTTTACCTTTGTTGGCATAAATTGTAGCGTTGTGTGAATCGCTATCAGTGTTACTATAAAGTTTAACTCTCATAATATCTTTAATAGCTTGGTTATCAACGTTGCTTCCATCTTCGTTATCTAAGAAGTTTAAAGAAAAGTCATATGTAGCTGATGTAGTACCAGTATTAGTAATAAAGAAAGTGTATTTAAGGTAGTTTAAAGAAGTTACTTCACCTTTAATGTTGCGTTGAGCACCTTTTAAGTAATCAGTAGCTTCGCTATCTACTTCAGAATCTTTATCGATCATACCATAAGTATATGTATCCATTGTTGGAATATCGGCTATTCTTAAAAATGAAGTACTATCTTCTAGGTTAGACTTTTCAGATAAAGCTAAAGAAACGTTAGAACGATTAAGGTTAACAGTGAAAGATCCTAAATTACGTCCTAAGAAAGAAAGTATGACAAAAACAGCAACCACCACGGCGCTGATAGAAGATACTAATATTGTTATCTTTTTTCTTTTTCTTTTCTTGACGTAAGCTAAATCAACCACAAATTTCACCTCTTTCGTAGTATACAAAAACGAACAAAAAATGTTTTTGTTGACTAAATTTAAGCGTAAAATGTGTCCCAAAGAAATGTAACGAAACAAAAAGCCAGCTACCTATCATCGAACGCAGCGGAGTTTCCATCGCATTTCAGTAAGGTAACTGGCTATCTAATGCAATATTCTTAGACCCTATAGCTTTGCGTCATACCATTGCTGGCATTTTGCTTTTTACGGGACTATTTTAGCAAATAGCTTTTATTTTGTAAATAATAATTTTTACTTTTTTTGTAAATCGTTTAAGAGCTCTTGTCTTAACTTTTCTTTTTCCTCATCGCTGAGGTCTGTAAGTTCTACTTTCTTTTTGGCGTAAGCCTTTTTGATATACTTAATAAAGGCATAAATGTTAACTATTAATAAGATAACTAATGGTAAAACACATGTGAGTAAGTAAACAGTTGAGTGAGTTTGTAAGTAAGGAATCATGCCTGGTGTTCTTTGAGCGATCAAATAATCAGCTTCAGTTTTAGGCATAGTAGCTAACATGATAATAGATACGACAAATAAGAATATCGTAATAGCTGCATCTAAACTAAATGCAACTCCTAATAATACCTTCTTTTTAGTACTCATGTTTGACTCCTTTTTAACTGATTTACTTGGCTTTTTTAAGTATATCACTTTTAAGAGAGTAAAAACAATATACTATTTTATTAATAAAGAATGATTAAGCAGCTGTTGTGACTCTGACAGCGTAGAAGCTTAAGAGTGAAGTGATTGTTGTGTTGATTAAACCTGTTGTTGGAACAATACAGTTAGCATCTTCACCTTCGAACCATGCATAGCATTCAACAGTCAAGTCCTTTGTACTTTCAATTTTACCAACAAATCCTTTTGCAGCTGTAAAATCATTTTCATTTGCAACTTCTGATGTTGTAATTTCTTTAGTTTTAGTTGTAACTCTTTTATTTGTATAAGATGTTGTTTGAGCATCTTTTCCTTCTTTACTAACATAAGTTAAAACTGCGTCATCATCAGCAAATGGGGCGATAACTGCTGAGACTATATCATTAACTACAAATGCAACTCTAAATGATTTTGAAATTGCGCCATTTTCGCTAGCACCAACAGTGAATTTTGTCTTATTCATATCAAGAAGGACACCATAATCATTTGTCGAAGGTTCTTTCATGCTGAAAGTCATTGTCCAGTGAGTGGCTCTATATATTTTTTCTTCTTTTTCAGCAATTGTAGCTGTATCTGTAGAATAACCAGTTATTGCACTATATTCACCTGTAACGACATCTTTCTTATAAACTTTTTTAGCAGCAGCATCAACAGAGCCGTCACGCATATAGCTTGGAAGTGTAACAATTTGTGCGCCTTTTGTATTATTAACAGATGTTCCAGCGGCAGTGTCTTCTTTAAGTGTGACTTCTAAATTTGATTCTGGGTTATAAACAGCAACTTGTGAAAGATTTACGTCAACTGTTCTGTTAGCTGTAAACCATGCAACCGTACTTGAAGCAGCAGCGACTGTACTGATTGTTAATAGAGCAACTGCTGGTAAAATAATCTTAGACTTTTTCATAATTAATTTTTTCTCCTTTAAAATTTGTGCTATCACGCAAAAAAAATTCAACATGCTTTTCTTTTTTCGCAGTATTGAATCGATGATAGGGTAGTGCAATTAAGTTTATGTTCTTATTTGGGACGTTTAGAACTCAAACCGCTATTGCTGAAATATACTACCATTTGAAAATTTTTCTGTCAATAAAAAATACAAAGAGATAGCATTTCATTTTTATTAAACATTATTCACATTATTTGTGTAGATTTTTATAAAAAAGGTGATTTTGAAAATGCTTTTTTGTTGAAATTTGTTGTCTTTTTAGATATACATAATAAAGTAAAAAAGCAAAACTATCGTAAGATAGTGACGCAAAGCTATAGGGTCCTATATATATATGGATTGCCAGTTACCATTTGTATATTTATTAAAAAACTGGAGTATTAATGAAAATCAATAGAAGTAAATCTGTCTTATTATCGATAGTTATGTGCTGTAGCTGTTTATTAGCTACTGCTTTTTCGACTATAGCTTGGTTTACTGCTAAAAGACAAGAAGAGATCAATAATGGTGGTACTTCTATCTTTAATAATCAAACTTCACTTCTTTCTTATAATGCTTATAAATTTGAATATAATGTCATCGGTTCTGATGATAATACTTTAGTCGACTATGATAATCCTCAAAATGGAAAGGTTATAGAGTTAAGCGAAGACGATATTAAAGCTAATAAAGCTCAAATGAATATCTTTGACCCAGCTTATCTTATTGTTAATGAAAATGTTACTTTATACGATATGCATACTAATATCGTTTATAAAGTCGTTTTGGATACTAATTTATCTGGAAATATTAGTGTTGTTATTTCTATGCTTAAAAAAGAAATGGAAAGAGATAGTTCTTTATATTACATTTCTCGTTATGCTGATATCCAAGCTTTTAGTCAAAAAGAAGTTGAAGACTGTATAGCTGATAACAAATATTTGCCAACTTTTTATTCTTCAGTAGCTGATAGCAATAAGACGACAAACGATCCTATGTTTTATGCTGTCTCTTATTTAGCATGGCAAAATAAAAAAGTTGAGAATAACAACGTTGCTCACTTATACGAAAAGAGTAATGACACTACAATCGTTAACGATTCTGTCGTCGTCAAAAATGATAACGACTCTATCGATTCTTTAAAAGGTAGTTTGGCAAATTTAACTTACTATATCTCTATTGACTATTCGCCTAATGAGTTGGCTGATTTAGCTTTTTCTTTATCTGGTGTCAATATTCCAGTTTACTTTGACTGCGTTTTTAGCGTTAAAGTGGAAGGAGCTAGTAGCAATGAATAAAACTAAAATTGTTAACTCACTTATCACTTTAATTGTACCAGTAGTTACTGTTATCACTGCTTCTGTCGCTTGGTTTATGGCTAAGAACTTAGAAAAGGATAATGGTGCTAATGGTTCTTTAGGTTTAAGAACTTATTTCTATCAAGGTGATGGAACTAAAGATGATCCATATGAAATTGTTATTCCTCAACATTTATATAATCTTTCTAGACTTCAAAACTTTGGTATTTTAAAAGACAATAGTTATTTTAGAATAGGTCACGATTTTGAAAACGATGGAAACTATAAGTGCCTTAAAGTTGAAAACGGTGTTGTTCAACAAGAACATGTCGACTTTTTAGACATGAGTAGTATGAAATCGTCTTTTATGTCTATCGGTAGTGAAGGAACACCTTTCTCAGGTATATTTGAAGGAAACAACATTCCTGTTTTAAATTTAACTGTTGACTCTTCATTAGAAGATATGGGCTTATTCGGCTATTGTGATTCTGATTCAAATATTCAAAATTTAATTGTCAGTAACCTTACTGTCAACTGTGTTGGATATAGCCAAGAAGTCAATGCTATCGACGACTTATATACTATTGCTGTAGATAACGCTTTGACTAAGAATACTGTCTTTGAAAAGGCTGATTTATATTATTTTGATAAATATGCTAATAAGCAAACTAAGTTTAGAGAAGAAAAGATTATTGTTGGTACAAACTTTAACGGAATTGATGCAGCTTCTGAAACTATAAATGGCGTTAACTATTCAAATAGCTATTTCACAACTTACTTTGACACTTCAGATAGTCGTTTTGAATATGACGTTAAAGTTAGTAATAACGCTTTAGATGTAATTACAACTGATGATGGTCAAACTCAAGTAAGAGTTAACTTAGACTTTATTAATAACAACGATGACTTTGCTAATACCAACTGTGAAATTGATACTCGTATTAGTTTAGTTGCTTCGACTATTTACAACAATAGAAAGTACTCTAGAGTTATTCAAACTTACTTGGCTAAGATATATTCAAATAGAGCTTCCGATAAAACCTCTACAGGTTATACTATGACAGTTTATACTGACTATGTTGATCCTAACTCTAGTTCACAATATACAAACTATTTCCACGGTAACAATATCGGCTTTTTAGCAGGTCATGTCGATGGAAGTATGACTAACTGTTACGTATATGACTCTAAGATTAATTTTAACCAAGGCGATTCAACTATCTTTAAGCCAGTAGAAACAGAATCAGAAATTGGTTTGGTTGGTGAAATTGGTGTTAACGTTGAAAACACTTTAGCTCCTGAATATGGCTTTTCTGATAAAGGTGAAATTGGTGTTATTAACTTTTCAGGTATCTATTCATCTATTCGTAGCGACTTTCCAACAAATACTATGCAAACAAGTATTAAGAAATCTGACACAACTGGTACAGATAGATTCTATGTTGACTATACAAAATATCTTAACCAAAACACTTATCAACTTTATGCTGAATATTTAAGAACAACTTCAGCTAGTATTTCGACTTATATTACTAGTTCTGGTCAAAATAACGGAGGAAGCTTTCAGCCAACTAGTGGTTCTGCTGCTAACTCTGTCGACTTCTTTGGCCAAAAGTTAATCGAAGATACTGCTACTACTGATAGAGGATTAGGTATCTTTAAAGTTGCTACTTCTAACGACCGTTCTAACTTTGATCCAACAACCTATAATAAAGATACTTACTTTATTAACGGTTTAGGAACTTCAAGTATTACAAACGGAACAGCTAAAACTGAAATTTATTACACTACTGCTGAAAACGATGCTAAAGACGGAATAACTAATCCAACAGCTTGGTATCCTTCAAACGGTGTTCACCCAAGTGGTGGAGACTATAACTTCGTTGAAAACATGTCTACTATACCTGATTATGCTGACTCAAGTACTTTCACAAGTAAATACGAACAAAGATCTAACTATGTTTTTAAATTAAACTTTGGAAATGACTATTCTAAAGTTGGTAATAACTCTTATTTCTACAATACAGATAGCAAGTTATTGCAAGAGTATTTTAAATACAAATTAATAGATAAATATGGAAAATCAATTGAACCAGGTAATAATAGATTTGGTCTTATGATTAGAAAAAGTGATTATACTCAACTTTCTTCACTTTCCTCATACTTAACTATTAGTTCTAATAAGTCTATTACAACAGTTAACGGACAACAATACCCAGCTAACTCTATTTTGTTTGAAATAAGTAATAGTAATGGTGCTAACATCAGCGTTATTGCAAGTAGTAATAAACGCAACGGATATGTTTCTATTTATGGTTATGACTACGATAGTAGTGGTAATTTAAAATATTTAGATGCTAAAGGAAACTTAGGAAATACTGCAGTACCTTTATACACGATGTTTGTGCCAAATAATGACAATATTGATACATTAAAATACTTTAATTATGATTCAACTACTGGTAAAACAGATACTACAGCTGTAGTTGCTAGCGATACAAATTCAAGCAATAAGTTATTTGCACACATCTTTAAAGTTCCTAAAGGTAAATACTTTATCGGTTCACCTAATGACTCTATCAATATTTACTATATGGCTGTTCAAGGTCAAACAGCTGGTACTATTGATGAAATTAACGTTGCTCAGGGTATCAATAGAGTTGCCGGTGTTGACTTCTTATTATGTGATCCAACAGGTGACTTAAAGAAGTATGCTAAACTCACATATTTAGCTAAGTTTAATACAAATTCAGGTACTTTAAGAGTTTATTCTCAAGATGAAGTACATTTATATATCAGTTTAACTATTAACGATAGCGAAGTATTAACTTTCTTAAATTCTGCTATGGTGTGGAATCAAGGATCGGCTTCTTTCTATCTTAACGGAACTGAATATTCGGAAAAGAATTATACTTATCCAAAAGCATAGGAGGTAAATGAAATGAGCAAAATTAAAAAATTCTTATCAGTTGCTTTAGTTTTTATAACTTGTTTAATTTCTTTAGCTTCTGTTGTTAAAAATACATACGCTTCTAATATAGAAAATAATGTTAGCTCTTCGTATAGCTATAGTAACGCTGTAGTTGAAGATAATGGTGTCAGTTATACTTTATATTACAATAGTATAGGAAGAACTGAAGCAGCTATTGCTTATAATAGTGGTGGTGAAAATACCGTTATTAATGTTCCTGACAAATTTACTAGTGTTAATGCTACTGGAAGTACATCAACAACAATTACAGCTATATATGAATCTGGTTTTGCTAACTGTACCGCTACTCAAATTAACTTACCTAATACTATTAAACAAATAGGTAAACAAGCTTTCTTATCATGTACAAACTTAGTTACTTTTGTTATACCATCAAAAGTAACAGTTATTGATGTTGCAACCTTTATGAACTGTACAGCTTTAACTGATGTTTCTTATATGAATAATGATGGTGATTCAGTAAAAGTAAATAATACAATAACAGCTATTAATGAAAATGCCTTTACAGGATGTCGAAGACTTTCATCGTTTACTATGCCTAACACCTTAACTTATATAGGAAGAAGTGCATTTAAAGGATGCGTTTACTTAACACGTGTTATTTTGCCAAGTGCATCTAATGAATTAGAAGTCGATGACTATGCTTTTGCTAACTGCAACTTAATGATTATGGCATATGTTCCTAATAATATTAAAAGATTTGGTGAGTATGTATTTAATGGAAATGAAAAATTAACAATTTACTTATCACGTTCTACTAATCCTTCAACAAATGATGGATATACTAGTACATGGAATAAAACGTATGTATCTACAGGAAATAATAGTTATATTCCGTATAAATTAAACTATGGTCGAGTTGATTTAACTCCTACCAATAACTTTATTTATAGTATCTCAACAAAGCCAATTATGGATAATTTTGAAGTACATACTCTAGATGCTAATAAAGATAATAGTGAATATGCTGTTTTAGTTTCTTACTTAGGTTCTATGGATTCAAGCGAAGATGAAGTTAACAATGGAGTTTTAACTATTCCTGAATACGTTGTTGACCTTGAAGGTAATAAATATCCTGTTAAAGTTATTGAGGAAGGTTGCTTTAGTGCAACTGCAACTAATAAAACAGGTACTAATTTAAAAAAAGTGTCTTTACCAGAGCAATTAGTAAAAATTGGTCGTAAAGCTTTCTTTGATACTACTAATTTAGCTGATATTGACTTTTCACGTTGTACTCAACTTAAAGAAATTTCAACTGATGCTTTCAAAGCAAATACAAAAGGTAATTCTGCACTAACTTCTTTAAATTTTCCAGCTTCATTAGAAATTATTGATGGTTGGGCTTTTGAAAACTTAAACGCAGTAAAGAGTATTACTTTTAATGCTGATAGTGAAGGCAAATACCACTTAAAAGCCATTGGCAATAGTGCTTTCATTAATTGTGGAAAACAAAATAAAGGAACATTTGATTTAGTATTGCCACCTTCTTTAGATGATGATTTCTATAATGATAATATTAAAGGAAATAATAAACAAAATGCATATGGATTTTATTGCGGTAAAGCTATAGAAAGAAATGCTTTTGCTTATTGCGAAGCTATAAAATCTATTACTTTAAACGAATCAGATTCTAATGTAAAATCGATTTCAATTGGTTATCTTGCTTTTTTCAATTGCGAATACATCAAAACTATTTCATTAGACACTACAAAACTTTATGAAATTGATCGTGATGCTTTTACAGGAAACTGGAGTACAAAAAGTGTTTATCTTAATACTACTTATTTAGAGAATAACAGCTATACATCTGCATGGGGATCTACTATTTTTGGAAAAAACGCTTATGCTTCTATATATTTATCAGGTTATTATCCAAAAAGTGGAACGACAATTGCAGAACCACCATATAACACATGGGATCTAGAAACATCTGGTTCTGATTTTTCTGAAAACGGTTTTACTTCTACTGCGTTAAGACGTGCTACTGTTCCTGTATATACACATGTTGGAGATACAGTTAATGGGAAAACAGGTATGGAAAGAGTTCAAACTTATTCTAATCAATTTGATTATTTAGAATATTCTGACCATATTACAATAACAAATGCTGAAGAAAAATTAAGAGATGTAGTTATTACTATTCCTGGAACAATTAACGATTTGCCAGTAACTGAAATTGGACCAAGTGCTTTTGGTGGTTATAGATATATTAATTATATTAAATATGATAGTGATGTTAAACTAAAGAAAATAGGTGACTATGCGTTTTGGAGCAGATGGACAGATGCTTATGAATATACATATACTAATTCTAGATCTATTGCTAGCATTTATTCGGATGATGCAGATAAAAACAATAGAGTATGTAAGATTCCAAGTACTGTAACTTACGTTGGTGAATATGCATTTATGAACAATCACTTTAAATCAGTATCTATTCCATCTACACTTAATTATATTGGATTAAATGCGTTTGGTTCAAATGCTAAAAATGATAGTCTTTTATCTGATTTATTTTCGTTCACTGTTGAAGAAACAAGCAGTTACTTTACTACAGATGGTGATAATTTATACTCCAAAAACTATGAAATGTTATTCTTCCATGCTAGAGGTGCAGCAAATAAAGATGTTGTTTTAAATACAAATACAAAAATAATAGGTTTTGAAGCTTTTAATGGTTCTGATATAACATCAGTTACTTTCAATAGCTCACTTCAAAAAATTAATGGGTTTGCTTTTAATAGAAATACAAAATTGACTGAGGTTAAAGGAAATTTAACTGGCCTTCAATATATTAACCATAAAGATGGAAGTGTTCCTACTGTAAATGGATTTGGACAAAGTCCATTTAATGATAAATTTAACGAAGCTATGTATAGTAATGGCGCTTTTGAATCTTGTTCTTCATTAACTAGTATCAACCTAAAAAGTGCTACATCATTAGTAGCTATTGGAACTCGAGCTTTTTACAAATGTAGCAATATAACCAATTATACAGGTGGTAATCAGATTGAAGTATATACATATGATGGAACAACATTAGTCTTGAGTAAAACTATAGGCAATGAAGCACAAAATTCATTATTAGATTTACGCTGTGACAATGGTGGTTCTTCTTCGACAACTAAATTAACATATATTGGCAAAAATGCTTTTTATAATAATACTAACATTCAATATGTTTTCTTACCAAATAGTTTAACTTATGTAGGAGAGCAGGCTTTTAAAACAGATAGACTTGGAACAATTTACTGTGAATGGAAATATGGAACTTCAAAGAGTTTCTCCTCAACCGCTTTCAACTATAGTGGAAGCAGTGTTCACACCCAAGTTTACTATGTTGGACAAGTATCAGATGTCAGTGCAACAAACAACAACATCAACTATTGGACCTATTATATTAACGATGATAAGACAATAGATAGAAATAAGATTGTTACTTTTGGTACCAATGGCGATGCTGCTAAGGCATATATAGGTAAATTATTTTAATATTAAGTTTTAATTTTAAAGGTATTTATAGATTAATAATAATTTATAAGTACCTTTTTTTATATATAAATCTAATTAAATTACACTTATTTTATTTTTCATTTTTTATTTAAAATGAAATTAATAAATAATAAGAATAAAATCAATGAAATATATGCAATAAATAACAATTAATTTGACACTTTTTATTTAAGATGGCATAATTAATTTGTCATGATATTTAGTATTATATTTGCAATTCTAAGCGTTTCCATAGACGCATTAATTATTATATTAACAGGAATATACAGCATTTGGTGGGCTGATCTTTTAATGGTTCTAGCTTTACCTATTTTTTATGCTGCTATATTTATTATTTATTTACTAATATTGTTTATTTGGTCTTTATTTATTAATAAGAAAAAAGATTATGTTAATCCAAATAAATTTTATTACTTTATTTTAAAACAAACTTGTTATTTATTAGTACAATTTTCAAATTCAAAGATATATTGTACTGGTTTAGATAAAATACCAAACGATAGAAAGTGTTTGATAGTCAACAATCATACGTCGAATTTTGACCCAATTTGTATTATGGCTGCGCTTAAGCAATCACCTATAATTTGTATTACTAAACCAGAGAATAAAAAGATTCCAATTTGTGGTCCTTTTATTCATAGAAATGGATTTATATCTATCGATAGAAAAAGTGCTATGAAAGCTTTAAGGTCAATTATGCGTGCAGCAAAATTAGTCGAAGAAGATAAGGCACATATTTGTATATCTCCTGAGGGTACACGTAGCAAGACTGGTGAACTATTACCATTTAAAGCTGGTAGCTTTAAAACAGCTTACTATTCTAACTCTCCTATTGTTGTTGTTAGTTTACTTAACACTAATAAGATAGCTAAAGACTTTCCTTTTAAACGTACTAAGGTGTATTTAGACGTCGTTGATGTTATATACCCTGAAGATTATAAGGAAAAGACTACTATTGAAATTAGTGAAATAGTAAGAAATGAAATACAAGAACAATTAAATATTAGGAAAGGAGAAAAGAAATAATTATGAATTATATCCTAGTTAATAAGCTTGCAAACAATGAACATGCATCTGAAACTGTTAGTGGTGCTATTGAAAAGTTAAGTAAAAGATTTGGTAATGTCGAAGAAGTTAGCCTTAACGAAATAGATAGAGTTAATTTTTATAAGACATTAAAAGAAGGCGATAATATCGTCTTAGTTGGTGGAGATGGAACAATTAACTTCTTTGTCAATGAAATAAAAGATTTAGATGTTACTTTTGATGCTTATGTCTATGCTGCTGGAACAGGTAACGATTTCCTTAAAGATGTCGAAAAAGACATTGATAGCGATGGTTTGTTACACTTGAATAAATATATTAAGAACTTGCCAACAGTTACTATTAATGGTAAAGAGACTAGATTCATTAATGGTATCGGTTATGGAATTGATGGAGAAGCTTGTAGAGTAGCTGATGAAATGAAAGCTAAAGGCAAAAAGAAGATCAACTATACAAGTATTTCTATCAAATTAGCTTTATTTAAATATAGAAGACCAACTGCTACAATAAAAGTCGATGGAAACGTTATTACACGTAAGAAAGTTTTCTTAGCTTCAGCAATGAATGGTAGATACTATGGTGGTGGTATGTTTGTTGCACCTCAACAAGATAGATTAGGTGGTAAACTTACTATGGTTTGTATGCACTCATATTCAAGAATTAAGGCTTTAATGATCTTTGCTTCAATCTTTACAGGTGGTCATATCAAACATAAGAAACAAGTTGACGTAATTGAAGGAAAAGAAATTGAAGTTATCTTTAGTAGACCAACATCACTTCAAATCGATGGTGAAACAGTTTTAAATGTCACAAGTTATAAGGCTAAAATTTAATAAAAGTAATATTAAGGCTTAACAAAATAATAACTGTTAGGCCTTTTTTGTATGAAAAAAGGATTGCTGAATAAACAACAATCCAATTTGAGTTTAAAATTTCGTAAAGCACAAGCACAAAGTATAACCTTAAACTCCATACTTGTCGTTAATATGATACTAAAGTAGAAAAAACCTATTGCTTAATCTAGTTAATATCTAACGTAGTTTAAAGTTATCACAATAATTCTATTTACCATATGTTAATTTTCTTTTAAAAGTATTGCATTTCAGTATTTTAGGGAGTTCAACTCCCTTTTTGTATAAAATATATCTAAAAATTAACCTTCGACATATTTCTTTAATAAATAAAGTTTATACTTAGCCCTTTCACTATATATAAACGTAAGATTTTATATGTTTTTGCTCACTTTTTTGATAAATTTTGATTTCTTTACAATTTGTTTGTAATTTAATAGCTTTTTCTAATATCATTAATGGTATATTGCTAAATATCCATATGTTTTGGTGATTACTTATTGAAAATATAAAATTGCTAAGAATTACTTTTTTCAAAAAATATATAATAAATTTATCTTTAGATAATATTTTAATTAAGACTTTATTTGATTAAATTTTTGTATGTTTAACAATCATTATAAAAAATAATATTCATACAATTAATAAGGTGGATGTTATGAAATTTTATTTAATTGGTATTAAAGGGTCAGGCATGAGTGCCTTAGCTTTATATTTGTTAGATTTAAATTATGTAGTAACTGGTGTTGATATAAGTGAAGAACTGTTTACAGAAAAGGAATTACTTAGTCGGGGAGTAGTAATTAGTAATTTTGATAATATAAAATTAGTAGATATTAAGACTAATATTGTTATATATTCATCAGCATATAAAGATAGTGAAATCGTTAAATATTTAAAAGTAAAGTATCCTACTTTTGAATATCATGAGTTTTTATCATATTTATTATCAGGTAAAAAAGTGATAGCTATATCTGGAACACATGGAAAAACTACAGCATGTAATATGTTAGATTTAATTTTAAGTCACAAGACATCACTTATTGAAGGGGATGGAGTAGGAAGAGGAAATAATTCTGATTATGCTATAGTTGAAGCTTGCGAATATAAAGATCATTTTCTTAGCTATAATCCCTATATTTCATTAGTCTTACCCCTAACTTTAGATCATACAGATTATTTTCATAATATTAACGAATATTTGACTAGTTTTGAAACGTTTATTAATCAATCAAAGTATTGCTTAATTGTAAATGAAAATAAGAAATATAGATTAAAAGGAACATACGTTGAAAATTTTAAAAATAGAGTTAAATACAAGTTTATAGGAATTAATAAATGTGAAGTCTCTTATAAAATTAAAGGAATAAAATATCCAAAAGTAATACTTCCATTTAATAGCAAACATGAAGTAAATATATCTTTAGCATGTTTAATAATTGCTGATAAGTTAAAAGTTAAATTAAGTGAGGCGTTAAAAGAACTAAGAAACTATGTAGGCCCTCAAAGAAGAATGAAAATTAAAGTTATTAAAAATGATATATTTATTGATGACTATGCGCATCAACCAGAACAGATGAATGAAGTGTTATCATTTATAAATAGAGTAAAAGAAGATAGAGAAACTATTTTATTTTATAAACCAGATAGAATTAGTAGATTGTTAGATTTTAAAAATGAATTTGTAAAGGTTTTTAATAAATTTGATAAAGTGTACTTAATTCCTTATCACGATATAAATGAAGGAATATTAAAAGAGCTTATAAGTGAAAAAGTTAATCTTTATAGCAAATTAAAAATTGATAAAGACAAAAAGTATGTCTTTGCGTTTTTAACTAGCAAAAGCATAATTAGAGAAATAGAACAAATTAAAGACTTAAGAAAGTAAGTATGGCAAAATAAAACCCAGGAATAAAAGTTCCTGGGTAATTTTGGTTTAAATTAATTAGAGCTTTAAGAGTCTCATTGTGTCTCTAGCAATCATTAATTCTTCATCGGTTGGGATAACAACCATTGGGATTTTTGATTCTGGAGCAGAGATATATCCTTCTTTGCCTTTGATTGTAACAGCGTTAGCTTCTTTGTTTAAAACTAAGCCTAAAGCATCTTTACATTCGTTGACAATGAATTCACGGAATTCAGGAGAGTTTTCACCAATACCAGCAGAGAAGACTAAGATATCAGCGCCGCCTAATCTAACAAAGTATTGTCCGACGTAGCTAGCGATTCTCATAGCAAACATCTTTGCTGCTAAAACGCATCTTTCGTTACCTTCTTCCATGCCTTTTTCGATATCTCTTGTATCGTTTGAAACACCAGAAACACCGAGTAAGCCTGACTTTTTGTTAAAGATATTGTATATTTCATCAGCGCTCATGCCTGTTTGATTAACAAGATATGGCATAACAGATGGGTCGATATCACCTGTTCTTGTTCCCATCATAACACCAGCAAGAGGAGTTAAACCCATTGATGTTGTGACGCACTTTCCGTCTTTAATAGCACATAAAGAAGCGCCTGAACCAATGTGAAGAGTAATGATTCTCTTTGACTTATCACCATTTAAATATTTTTCAATAGCTTCATCAGCTAAATAGTGGTGAGATGTACCGTGAGCACCATATCTTCTGACTGCATATTTTTCATAGTATTCGAGTGGAAGAGCATATAAATAATCTTCTGGCTTCATCGACATGTGGAAAGCTGTATCAAAGACTGCAACGTTACCAACGTGAGGTAAAATCTTTTTAAAAGCTCTATATCCAACAAGGTGAGCACCGTTGTGAAGTGGAGCAAGTGGAATTAAACTTTCAATCTTGCTTTCTGTATCACCAGCTTCATCAAAGATAGCGGAATCATCAAAGTATTTACCACCTTGAACTATACGGTGACCGACGCCTTTAATTTCATCCAAAGATTTAACGATTCCTTCACTAACTAAGGCATCGACTAATAAGCTAACTGCTTTAGCGTGATCTAGAATAGGAAGAATTTCTTCTCTTGTACTACCATCTAATCTTTTGATTTTGAAGATTGCATCTTCATGGCCGATTCTATCAGCAATTCCTGATGTGATAACTTTTTCTTCTGGCATTTCAAAAAGCTTAAATTTCAAGCTAGAGCTACCAGCATTAACACTCATAATTTTAAACATAAATTAAGGACTCCTTTTTAACTATAATATATTAACCTTATTTTAAATTATTTTCAATTGATAAAACTAATCATTAATTAAAAAATAAACGATAAGTGTTTTTTATGATAAATATCAAAAAAACACTATAAAACAAGCAAAAAAGACTATTTTTAGTAAATTTTTTTCTTAAGTAAACGCTTACCATTTAATCGCAGCTCATTATTTGTTATACTTAACATTGGACAAACACGAGGTAATTTATGGGCTATTCATGGTTTGATGATTATTTACTAGGCTATTCTACTGAAGCGTATAAGCACTTTGGTGCTCACTTTACTGAAAAAGATGGTAAACAAGGGATTTTATTTAGAGTCTATGCACCACTTGCTAAAGAAATCAATTTAATTGGTGAATTTAACAATTGGAATATATATGCAAATCAAATGGAAAAAGTGGACGATAGAGGTATTTATGAGTGCTTCATCGAAAACGCAAAAGAATATCAATCTTATAAGTACCACATTTTAGGTGCTGATAATGTTTGGCACGATAAAGCTGATCCATTTGGTTTCTTTGCTGAACTTAGACCAGGCAGTTGCTCTAGAACTTTTGATATAAGAAACTTTATCTTCCACGATGAAGAATTCTTAAAGAATAGAGATAGAAATTTTGATAAACCTGTTTCAATTTATGAAGTACACTTAGGCTCTTGGCTCGGCAAGGTTGATGGAAGATTCTTAAGCTATGAAGAAATAGCTCCAAGACTTATCCAATACGTTAAAGAGCACGGCTTTACTCACGTTGAAATTATGCCTATTACTCAATATCCTTTTGATGGATCTTGGGGATATCAAGCTGTCGGTTACTATGCTGTCGATTCAAGATATGGTAATCCAAAACAATTGATGTCTTTAGTAGACCAACTTCACCAAGCTGGTATTGGAATTATTCTTGATTTTGTTCCAGTTCACTTTGCTGTTGATGGCTATGGCTTGAACCGTTTTGATGGTTCGACAATGTACGAATATAGCAATGAACATGAATACTCACAATGGGGTTCAAAGAACTTTGATTTAGGAAAAGATCCTGTTAGAAGTTTCTTAATGAGCTCTGTAAATTACTTTGTCGACATGTTCCATTTCGATGGGGTAAGATTCGATGCAGTTAGCAACATCATTTATTGGGATGGTAATGGCTCTAATCCAGTGAATGAAGGCGCTGTTGAATTTATTAAGAGAGTTAATGGCTTAATGCATCAAAAACATCCTGATGTTATGATGATTGCTGAAGACTCTTCTGCCTATGGACAAGTCACTAAAGGCTACGGTGGCCTTGGATTTGATTATAAGTGGGATTTAGGTTGGATGAACGATACTTTAAAATATTATGGAAAAGATCCAATATATAGAAAGTATCACCATAACCAATTAACATTCTCTATGGCATATTTCTATTCTGAGAACTTTATGCTTCCACTTTCACACGATGAAGTAGTTCACGGAAAAGGAACTATTCTCAACAAGATGTGGGGAAGTTATGAAGATAAATTTGCTCAAGTAAGAAACTTATATGCTTACCAATTTGCTCATCCAGGTAAAAAACTTAACTTTATGGGTAACGAATTAGGATCGTTTGATGAGTGGAATGAAAATAAATCTATTCCATGGGAATTAAAGAAATTCCCTAAACACGATTCTGTCAGTAGATTATTCAGAGATTTGAATTTGATTTATCAAAATCACAAAGCAATGTATTTTGAAGAATATAATCAAGCACACTTCCAATGGATTATGGCTGATAACGCTGAACAATCAGTCTTAGTCTTTAAGCGTGAAGTTCCTGGAGAAACTATGATATTTGTCTTTAATATGACTCCAAGATTCTATAGCGAATACGATATTGGTGTTCCTTATGAAGGAGAATATGAAGAAATATTAAATACAGATAAAGACGTCTATGGTGGTTGGAACCAATATAACGGTGCAAACTTATTTACTCATGGTTCAGGTTTACAAAATCAACCATATAGAATCACTATCAAATTAGCTTCATTTGCCGGTATATTCTTAAGATATATACCTAAAATAAAAGAAGAAGAGAAGCCAGTTATTGAACAAAAAGCTGAGCCAATCAAACAAGCTAGTGCCAAAAAGACTACTACTAGAAAACGCGCTAGCAAAAAGTAGAAAGGAAAATTAAAATGTTTTCATCAAAAGAGAACTTTAAAAAGGAATTTAGACGTCGTATTGTTGAAAAATACGGTCGTGATGTCAAGGATTGTCACATAACTGAATGTTATGACATTCTTGGAACAATGGTTAGAGATTACGCAAATATTAATACAAAAGATTGTAAGGAATTAGTTGTTAAAAACGAAACTAAACAATTAATTTATTTTTCAATGGAATTCTTAATTGGTCGTTTATTAACATCAAATTTAGTTAATTTAGGAATCTTTAATGTTGTTCAAGATGGCTTAAACGACTTAGGTATCGATTTAAACGATGTCGAAGAACAAGAAAGTGATGCTGGCTTAGGCAATGGTGGCTTAGGTAGATTAGCTGCATGTTTCTTAGACTCACTTGCTTCTTTAGGCTTGGTTGGTCACGGTAACTGCATACGCTATGACTATGGTTTCTTCCGTCAAAAAATTAAAGATGGAAAACAAGAAGAAGTTCCAGATCAATGGTTATTAAATGGTAACGCTTGGGAAATTAGAAAGCCTAAGCACGCTGTTGAAGTAAAATTCTATGGTAATGCTGAAACATATCAAGATGAAAATGGTTATGTTAGAAGTCGTACAGTTAACGCTTTAACAGTTTTAGCTATTCCTTATGATATTCCAGTTATCGGTTATAGAAATGGTGTAACAAATACACTTAGACTTTGGTATGCTGAACCAAGTGATGAAAATTTACCATCAAACCAAGACTTTACAGGCTATCTCCAATTCGTTAGAGATTTAACTCACGGCTTATATCCAGATGATTCAACCGAACAAGGAAGACTTTTAAGATTGCGTCAACAATATTTCTTAGTATCTGCTGGTATGCAATCTATGTTAAGAGCTCACTATAGACACTATAAGACATTCAAAAATCTTCCAGAACACTATGTCTTCCAACTTAACGATACACACCCAATCATGGCTATTCCAGAACTTATGAGACTCCTTATGGATGAACATAACTTCGGTTGGGATGAAGCTTTTGAAATATGTTCGAAGTGCTTTGCCTTTACTAACCACACAGTCATGGCTGAAGCTTTAGAAAAATGGCCATGCCACTATATTGCTAACCTCTTCCCACGTATCTATATGATCATCGAAGAGATTAACAGAAGAATGATTATTAAGATGAGAAATGAAAACCTTCCAGAAAACGTTATTCAAAACTCCTTAATTATCAAAGATGGAAATGTTCATATGTGCCAAATGGCTATTCACGTTTGTTTCTCAGTAAACGGTGTTGCTAACTTGCACACTGAAATTTTAAAAGCTGATACATTTAAAGAATTATATTCAATCTATCCAGAAAAATTTAATAACAAGACTAATGGTATTACACACAGACGTTGGTTCTTAGCTTCTAACCCTGAATTATCAGGATTAGTAACATCTTTAATCGGTGATGGTTGGATTAAAAAGCCTGATGGACTTCAAAAACTTGCTAAATATCAAGACGATGAAGAAGTTTTAAAGAAGATTATTGAAATCAAACATCACAACAAAGAGAAACTAGCAGCTTTAATCAAGAAAGAAACAGGTATTGAAGTCGATACAAACTCTATTTTTGATACTCAAATTAAGAGATTACACGCTTATAAGAGACAACTTATGAATGTCTTTAGAATCATTCACTTATATAAGCGTATGAAAGCTTACAAGAACTTTAGAATAACGCCTCATACATATATCTTTGGAGCTAAAGCTGCTCCAAGCTACGTTTATGCTAAAAAGATTATCGAACTTATTTTAGCTGTTGCTGATACAGTCAATAACGATCCAGAAATTTCAAAATATATGAAGGTAGTCTTTATTCCAAACTATGGAGTAAGTAAAGCTGAAGTAATTATTCCTGCTTCTGATGTTTCTGAACAAATCTCTACAGCTGGTAAGGAAGCTTCTGGTACATCTAACATGAAGTTTATGATTAATGGAGCTTTAACATTAGGAACTCTCGATGGAGCTAACGTTGAAATCGATCAATTAGTCGGTTCAGAAAACGATGTTATCTTTGGTAAACACGCTGATGAACTCGATGAAATTAGATATAACAACTCTTATAATCCATGGGATATCTATAACTCAGATATTAGAGTTAAAGTTGTCTTAGACTCTTTAGTCGACGGTACTTTCTCACCAAACCACGAAAAGTTCAGAATGATTTTCGATGAAGTTATGTATCACGGTGATGAATACTTCATTCTCCTTGACTTCGCAAGTTATCTTGAAGCAAGCAAGAAGATTGAATCGTTATATGCAGATCAAATGTCATGGGCTAAGAAGTGTTTAATTAACATTTCTAAAGCTGGTTTCTTCTCATCAGATAGAACTATTAGCGAATACAATCGCGATATATGGCATCTTCAAAAGATTAAGTAAATATGATTTACGACATCGGTGAACTTATACCATTACAAAAAGCTCTCGATGAAGACATTGCTAGTAGGCATAATTTAAGTTATGCGTCTACTAGCAATCGTCGTTTATTGGCACTTTTTGTTGAAATCGGGGAGTTTGCAAATTCGACGAGAACTTTTAAATTTTGGTCGACAAAAGGGCCAGAAATAAGAGAAAGAGTATTAGATGAAGCTGCTGATTGCTTACATTTTTTCTTAAGCAAGTTTATAGAAAACAATGTTGAAAAATGCATTTTTGATATTAATCCTAAAGATGCTGATGAAATTGAGTTGACAGATTTATTTTTAAATATATATTCGAATCTTAGCGAATTTGGTAAATTAAACGATAACAAGTACTTATTAGAGGCTTTTTCTAGCTATCTACAAGTAGTAAGAAAGTTAGGATTTAGCAATGTAGATTTAGTTTATGGATATAAACTTAAACTAAAAGTTAACTATAATAGACAAAAAACAAATTATTGAGGTGTTTATTTATGGAATATAACTTTGATGAAGAAATAGCGTTTTTAACTGATATTACTTTAGCAAAAGGCGTATCAGGAAGAGAAAAAGAGGTGGCTAAAACTTTTATAAAGTATGCCGAACCATATGCTGATGAAATTAAACGAGATGCTTTAGGTAACGTAATAGCTTATCACTATGGTAAACCAAATGGACCAGTGGTCATGATGTGTGGCCATATGGATGAGGTAGGCTTTTTTGTTAAGTCTATAGAAGATAACGGGTTAATTAGACTTCATCCAATTGGTGGTTGGTGGCCACTTTGTTTGCCAAGCGATTTATTTGTAGTTACAAATAAAGAAGGCAAAGAATTTTTGGGTGTTATCGGCGCTAGAGCTCCTCATGGTGTTCCTCAAGAACAAAGAAAAAATGTTATTCCACTTGAAAATCTTTACTTAGATTTAGGTGTTAAAGATAAAAAGATGGTTGATGACTTGAAAATTAAAGTTGGTGATATGGTTACACCTAAAGTTGATTTCCACGTTATGAACGACGGCAAGACTTTAATGAGCAAAGCTTTTGACGATAGAATCGGAGCTGCAATAGCTTTAAGAGTTTTAAAAAATCTTAAAGGAGTTGAAACTGAATGTACATATGTTTGTGTTGGAACAACTCAAGAAGAAGTTGGATTACGTGGTGCTAAGACAAGCGCTTATGGTGTTGAACCAGATATAAGTTTTGCTACTGATGTTTCACTTTCTCACGACACTCCAGATGTTTTAGATGGAGGCGATAGTAAACTTGGTGCTGGTGTAGCTATGACTTTATGTGATGCCGGCATATTATCTCATCCAGGTTTAGTCAACTACTTAAAAGAAACAGCTCAAAGACTTGATATTCCTTATACAAACGATTTCATGGCAGCAGGATCAACTGATGCTGGCACTATTCACAAAACAAGAGAAGGAGTTATGACAATGACAGTCTCCTTAGCTTGTAGATATTATCATTCTCCATACTCTATGATTAACTATGATGATTATATAAACGCTTGCAAACTTATGACTGAAGCTATTAAGAATGTTGATCGTAAAGTAGTCAATAAAATTAGAGAAGCAAAGTATTAATAAGGGCAATTAAGAAATAAAAATATTTCTTAATGTCCTTTTTTTAATTTGAATAAATAAAGAATAAAATTTAAGTATATATTGAATAAAAAAAGCATAAAATATTAATAAATATTTAAGAATTATAGTAAAAAACTACAAAATCAGAAAGAATATTGAGTTTTTAGTAAGAAAAAATCGATATTAATGTTTTAATTTCAAAGTTCCATTAACTTATGATGAAAGTTGGAATTAGATAATGGAAAAGTTTAATTCAATTAGACGCGGAGAAAACTATATTATTTTACTTAATATGTTAAAAGAGTATAATTCGACAAATAAGTAATAATAAAACACAATTTTGGAAATTTTTAGGCTACGTGCTATAATAGCATAAGTTTTTATATGCAAATAAAGGAGTAACCTATGAACGATGAAGACTATATTTTAAAAGTAGATCACCTGAATAAAAAATATGGCGATAAAATAGTTTTAAAAGATTTGTCTTTTAACGTTAAAAAAGGTGAAATATTTGGTTTTATTGGAAGCAATGGTACTGGCAAAAGTACAACTATTAAATGTCTAACAAATATTGTTAATTATGATAGTGGAGATATTATCATAAACGGATTTTCTTTAGATAAAAATCCTATAGACGCTAAAAAGTCTTTTGGTTTAATTATGGAAGAACCGTGTGTATATGAAGATATGAGTGGAAAAGAATTCGTTTCTTTCACTGCTTCAATTTATGGTGTAAATAAAGAGACTTTTGAAACTAGATATGAAGAGCTAGTTTCAAAGTTTAATATGAAAAACGATATGAATAAACTTATAAAGTTTTATTCTCATGGTATGAAACAAAAAGTTGCCATGATTGCTTCACTTATTCACGAACCAAAGCTTTGGATTCTGGATGAACCTTTGACTGGGTTAGATATTATAACTGTCAAAGAGTTGATAGATTATATGAAAGATTATAGAGAAAAAGGAAACTCTATATTTTTAACGTCTCACAATATAGATATAGTTGAAAAAATATGCGATAGAGTAGTTTTTATTCATAAAGGAAAAATACTAAATACATACGATTTACATTCTGATTTGAAAAAAGGATTTAGTCTTTCAGATGAATTCTTTAAACTAGTTAAGGAAAATAGCGATGATTAAGTTACTTTTAAAAAAAGAATGGTCAATATTTAAACATAAAAAGCTAAACGATAATATTGTTAGTTTTATAATAAATGCAATTATTAGCTTAGCTATTTTTGTTGTTATCATATATATATTTAACGCTTTAAATGCTAGATTTGTAAACTATGGAGTAAGCGATAAGTTATTAGCCTTCACTTTAGGAGCAATTGGTTTTTTTGAAAGCTTAGTGATGATAAAAAAGATTGATAAAAACATTTACGATATAAAAGATATGGAACTAGTGTTTTCATCACCTATTTCAATGAAAGACTTAGTAATTTCCAAATATATTGCGTTATATATTAAAGAGCTAGTTTCTTTAGCGCCATTATTTATAGCTGTAATAATTTGTTTTGGCTTAAAAACAGCTTTTACATTTAGCTTAATTCTTGGCTTATTTTTAACTATATTTTTTGAGCCGATATGGATAATTTTCTTTGCAACTATCTTATCTTTCCCAGCACATTATTTGTTTGAATTTTTAAAAAATCATTCCATAGTTCAAGTAATCTTATCTATTGTTTTAGTGTCGATATTTTCTTTAGCTTATTATTACGTTTTAAAAGTTTTTATTGACCTTATAAGTGAAGGAAGACTAAATTATCTTTTCAGTGATTCAAATATGGAAATTTTAAGTGTTATTAATAATGTTTTAATCCCATCAATCTTCTTAAAAAATATATTGACTGGTGAAAACTTACTAGTTTCTAGTACTGTTATTATTTTTGGAAGTATTTTATTGTTAACTATAAGCGTTTTAGCTTTGTTATTTTATTATAGTTGGATTAAAGATCACTCATTAACTTTAAATTTGAAAAGAAAAGAAAAGAGAGCAAAAGTATATAACTTTAAAATTGCTCAACTAAAGAAAGAGTTTATAGTTATGTTTAGAAATTCAAATAATTCTTTCTTATATTGCACTTTGTTGCTATCGTTAAGCTTTATTTGTTTAGCTATATGTTTAGCTTTAAAAGAACTCGTTATTAAACTACTAGGTTCAACATTTAGTTTTTATCCATTTGCGTTATTGATTGTTAGCGTCTTTGCTTGTGTTATTAATGGGATAGGTTCTAACACTATTTATAGTGAAAAAAAGAATATTGCCTTAATTAAAACTTCACCAATCGCATATAGAACACAAATAAATATAAAACTTTTGAGCTTAAGTATCATGTCTTTAATTTCTATAGCTTTAACTGCGTTAGCTTTATATGTTGGCAAAGTGTTAAACATTATCGAATCTCTTAGCTTATTTATTACAGTTTTATTCTTAGTGTTAGTAACGATAACTAGTATTTTATATTTAGATTTAAAAAGACCTACAAAAACTCATAAAGCTGATTTTGTATTACTATTTGGAATCTTAGTACCTGGTATAACAAGCTTCTTATCGTTGATATTCTTTTATTATGTTGGAAAAAGTATTATGTTATATATTCCTTTGTTATTAACTGCTATTATTTTTGCAGCTTCTTTTATAGTTTTAGAATTAAATATATCTAAATTAGTAAATAAATTGGAGGTGAATTTATGAAGTATAAAGTAATAAGTTCATTATTGTTATTACCAATTTTATTAACATTAATAGTCTTTACTTCTAGCAAATCAATAAAGTTACCTACGGATACTAAGGCTGACAAAATAGTTTTAGAGCACGATAAACTTGAAGTAGTAAAGTTAGGTGAAAAATTAAAACTTAGCGCCTACGCAATTCCTAAAAACGTTTCAAATGCTCAGATAGAATTCTCAGTTAGTAATGAAGAGTACGCAAACATTGAAAGTAAAGAAGACGAATACTATTTAATTCCTAAAAAAGAAGGTTATGTTAGAGTAAATGCTTATACTAGCGATAAACTTATTTATTCAAGTTTTGAGGCTTATATATACGAGGATAAAGGTTTAGGAGCTCAAGAAATATTAATATATGACGATAACTTTTCTTATAGTGGTATCGATAATAATTATGTTTATGGTCAATATGATTTGGATAAAAATGGAAATAAAGTATTAGCGACAAATGAACTACAAATAAAAGTAGTTGGATCAAAAAATCAAAATGTCGATATAGATGTTATAAAAGGAAATGCAAAAGTTAAAGATAGAAAGATAACTTTTATCAATGGTGAAGACGTAGTGATAAAAGTTAGTTCTATTACTAATAGTAATATTTCAAAAGAATATACTTTTAATGTCGTCCCTGATGGTGTTAACGTTTATAATTATGAAGATCTAATGATTTGTACTAATAAATCTGAATCTGGTGAAAAAGTAGTTTTAAGAACTAACTTTGAAAGCAAAGAAAACGCCTTACTAGATCCTAAGGATTTAAATAGTGCTACTTATTCAAATACAAATTTATTTGGTAGAGTTTTAAATAATAAATTAGAATTTGATTACGAGACAATAGAGTCTACATACGATACTACATATCAAGATAACTTAGCCAAATTTAATAATTTAAGCTCAGATGAATTAAAAAAGAGCAAAGAGTTAAAAGTTGGATTAGTCATAAAAAAAGATTTCTATGGTAACGGATTTACTATCAACATGCACGAAATGTGTTATCCAAGTGAAAGAATTGGTGGTGGCGCTCCACTATTAGGTAAAAACGATTTATTTAGAGGCCCAATCTCTTTTGTTGAAGCTTTGGGTATGGCTAAAGTGTCAGGGCAAGATAATATAGGAACACTAATAAAAGGTGATAATATAACATTGTCTAACGTTAATATAAAAAATTGTAGCAACGTTAAAGACTTAACATTCTTGGATTATGTAGGAACGACATTAGAAATAATGGGTAATAATGTAACAGTTAAAGATTCAATAATATCTAATGGAAGAACAGTAATAAGATCTTTTTCAAACGAAAACTTATTGATTGATAACTGCTTAGTTCAATTTGGAAGAGAATTTTTAATTAAAGCAGGTTCAAACTCAGTTATCAAGCCAACTCAAGATATCGATTTAAGCAATATGAGTGATGAAGAAATAAATAACTTCTTAGCACCGGAGTTACCAATAGATGCAAACACTAAAAAAAGCGTTTCAGATTCTTCTATAACTATAAACGATACTTATTTATATAAATCAGGATTATTTAGTATTGGTATTGACACTCATTTTGCTGGTCAACTCCTATATGATGCAACGACAACAAGCATTGGAGCATATTTCCCAGAAGTAAAAAATATGGCAGGCACATCTTATGCTACTAATATGAAGATAACAGGAAATACAAAAATGTTTGACTGGAAAGATGTCAAAAGTCTTGATTCTTCGACATTAATTCAAGTTATTAGTAATGATTTAGATGTTAATAAGTACTTTAATTTGCAAGAACTAGTTGAAAATTATGTAACTAAAGAAGATACATCATTTGCTATAAACGATAACGGTAAAACTTATGTACATGGTGGAATAGCAATGTATGGTGGTGGTAAAAACTACTCTGAAGTTGAAATAGAAGATGAATTATTATCAGAATTTAAGAATATTGATGCTTTAAGTTTAACAGGATTAATTACTTTAGCAGCTGGAACTGAACCATTTAGGTTTAAACTATATACAAGTCAGTCAACGCCAGTTACTATTAATGAAGTTCCGAATATTGACGATTTAAAAAATAATATAAAAAGTAATTAATTTTATCTCTACGCATATATAAATAACATGGAATTCCATAAATTTATTGAAAATTGTTCAAAAATTATTTCTTTTTTGTAATTAAATGTTGCAATTGAACAATATGTGATTAAAATATAGGTATATGGTAATTAGTTCCATTAATGTAAGGAAAGGAAATTTTAAAATGAAGAAGAGATTAAAGAAAGGTTTTACCTTAGTTGAATTAGTCGTAGTTATTGCTATCATTGCAATTCTATCAGCTGTTTCAGTTGCTGGTTACTTCGGATTCACAACAAATGCTAGAAAGACAGCTACAAAGCAAGAAGCAAAAGATATTGCTAACTTAATTTTAGTTGTTGCTGCTGATGAAGAAACAACAGGTGTTACAAATGATGGAACAAAAGTTACACTTACTTATGAAGTTGTAACTGAAGATTCAGCTGTTGCAACTGGTAAATATAAATCTGATGCTGATGCATTAATTGCTGCTTTAGCAACAGCAGGTTGGACAATGCCAACAGATGCAAAACTTACTGAAGTTATAGAAACTGGTGTTACTAATGGTGCAACAGATAAAGAAATCAAAACATTAAAATACGAACACAATAGCTTTGCATATACCATTACAGTTGGTACTGGTGATGTAGCATTTGTTGCTTAATTAATTAAACTAGTCTCAAAAAAAGATAATATAAAGACTGTGGTGAAAAGCCACAGTTTTTTATTGCCATAAAATAACTAATCATGCTACGAATGTAGATAAATTAATATAAAAGGCATTTTTATATCGTTATATATGTCTAATTTGATCGAATTATATAAAAAATATCTATTATTAATTACTAAAGTAATTAAAATATATCACTGAATAATGTTTTAATGTTATAATTAAATCATGAATAAATATAAGTCACACAAAAGATTTAAGCTTGGTTTTACTTTAGTAGAATTAGTTGTTACTTTAGCACTTATTGCAATTGTTACTGGAATGACTTCTACTTTTTTATACATGTTTATAAAAATTAACAATAATATCGATACTTATAGAAAGACTTATCAAAATGCTAATTCAATAGCTTATATTCTTTCAACGTTTGTCGATCAAAAAAATGATGGCGGTTTAAGTGTTGGAAGTGAGAATAACTTGTTAAATTATACAGATGAAGAAAACACATATACACTTTACTACAACTCTGAAACTGATGAGCTTATTTATAACGATAAAAGTCTATATGCTTCTGAAGATAATAGTTTAGAAATATCGATAACTTATCTTGAAAAATATGAAGATAAACAATTAATTAAATTTGAAATTAGTTATGACAACAACAAAAGATCGATGTCTTTAATTAAGACTCTATACTGATGAAAGGAGAAAATATGGCAAAGACTGTAAATAACAATATTAGCTTATGCATTGAATATGTTGATACTTATTTGACTTGCTGTTTTAATTGCTTTTATTTAGATCAAAAATCAGGAGAAATAATTAAGACGAACAAATTTAAAGTTGAAGGTGGAGACATAGTTTCAACTTCAGCAATGGAAATAAGAAAGATTGCTGAAGAGATAAAAAAAGATGCAAACGAATTAGGAAAAACAATTGTTGGAAAAATTAATTATGTCGTTGCATCTAAAAGTGTTTTCTCATATTCAAACATTTTTCCAAAGATAAACAAGAAAAAGATAGTGCAATATTCTCGTAGAGATTTAGAAATGTCTTTCCCAGATTTTAAAAAGAAGAATGTGTATATTGAAAACTGGCATGAAGATGGAAATTTAGGAACATGTATTTTAACTACTTTGTTGCCTATTACTGTTTTTGAAAGACTTGATTTGTTGTCACGTGAAATTGGTTTGAAAATGGGAAATGTCACAACATCAAGCGTTTGTTTAAACGAAAGATATAAACAAAATTATCCTGAAGAATTTGATTCTGGTGCTTTAATTAACATTGAAGCTGACTATACAGTTATAAGCTTGATTGTAAATAAAGTTATGGTTGATTCAGTTTTTATCAATGAAGGATTTGAATCTGTTTCAGAAGATGAAAACACATTTTGTGCTTTAGTTAAAAATAGATTAATTTCTGTTATTGCTAAACATGAATTCGGACTTGAAAAAGCTTCAATTTCTACAATAAAGATTACTTCTACAAACAACATCATTTCTAGCGCTCTTGAAAAGTATTTAGAGAGTACAACATCGTTTGTAGTTGGTTATACTCAAGCAAAGGAATTAGCTTATTGTAACTTTGATACTAAGAAAAGCTTTGCTAAATTTAAAAAAGAGTTTTTTAAAAAAGGCTTCACTTTAGTTGAAGTTGTAGTTTCGTTAGCATTATTTGCTATTCTTTCAGGTGTAGCTTTAGGTTGTATTGTACCTATGACTAATACAGTTAAGAATGCTGAGAGAAATTCAAATATAAGTAGAACAGTAAATGATATAACTGAAACTTTTAGACTTTATCATGATAATTTTGCTACTTATTATTATGAAATAAATAATGTTACTGGAGATATCGTAGAAAACAAATTATTTTACGATAAAGATGTTAACGTTATTTCTAGTGAAGAAAATAGTTTTTATACACTTAACTATACATTGGACGGATCAACATTAACTATAGACAGTTTTGTTAAAACTGGAACTACAAAAAGTTTATTAAAAAGTGTAACAATACGAGGCTAAATATGAAAAAGAGAAGAAGAGAAGAAAAAGGAGCTGTATTAATTGCTACCATCGCTATTCTGGCATTTGTTGGTATTATGATGGGCTTTTTAGGTCAGCTTGTTTTGTATACTTCAAACTATTCTTCTTCTTTAAATAATGCTTATAAGGTTAAAAGAATCCTAACTAATGATTGCTATTTATTTGTTGAAAATATAGATTCATCAAAAACTATTGATGAAAATATCAGTACTATTTCAGGTTTGTTAGAAAATTCAAAATATGTTGATGAGTCTATGACTTATTACATCGATACGGATGTTAAAACTGGTGGTAATTTTTCTTTGACCTATAAAAGATATCAAGCAGATGTTGTATTTGTAATTAATGATTCATCTATAACTTTAAAAAGTTTAACTATAAAGGGAGCAAAATAATGGATTTATTTATTCAAATATTTATCGGAGTTTTGTTCTTTGTTATCGGTACAGTATTTGCAAGTTTTTCTAATGTTTTGATTTATAGATTACCGTTAGAACAATCTATAGCTTATCCTGCTAGTCATTGTCCTCAATGTGGTGCTGAACTCAAGTGGTATGAAAATATACCGCTTTTCAGCTATATATTTTTAAAAGGTAAATGTGGTCATTGCCATCAAAAAATATCTCCGAGATATTTTATTGTTGAACTGTTAGGCGGTTTATTATCATTAGCTTGTTATTTAAAACTTGGTTTTGGTGTCGACTCAGTAATAGGAGCAATTAGTGTCATAATTTTAGTAGCTATCGCCTTTATCGATGCTGAACACAAAATTATTCCTTTATCGCTAAATATAACATTAGGTGTGTTAGCTATTCTTAAATTAGTATTAAATATTATTTTTACTCCAAACTATCCATGGGTTCATTATTTAATTGGCTTTGGAGTATTTGCTGTTTTATTCTTAGCTGTCTATTTTTTAGCAATATTATTTTATAAGCAAGAAGGCCTTGGCTTAGGAGATGTAATTCTTATGAGCATTTGTGGATTATATCTAAATTGGAGTGGAGCCTTTATTGTATTTTTAGCTTCATCTGTCATATGTGCAATTGTTATGATAATCTTAATAGCTATTAAAAAACTTAAGAGAAACGAAGAGTGGGGATTTGGTCCTTATATTGCAATTGCCTTTGTAATTATGATTTATTTCAGTAACGATTTGTTAAGTTATATACTTAGCTTTTTATCGTAGAAAGGAGAAAAGATGCCTTACTTTCAATATAAGAGTATAACCATTGATGGAATAAAAAAAGATGGTACCAAAGAAGCTTCGAGTTATGAAGATCTCAAGTGTATCTTAAAAGATAAAGGTGAATACTTATTAGAAGCAAATATAGCTAAAGAAAAAAGACGTTCAAACTTCTTAACTGCAACAAATAGAGTTTCTCCTAGAGCAGTTGCAAACTTTTGTCGTCAATTTTCTATTCTTTTAGATGCTGGTGTCAGCGTTGCTGATAGCTTGGATGTTTTAAGAAAGCAAAATTTCTCAACATATTTTAAAAACGTTATTTCTGATATATATGATTCAGTTTTAAAAGGCATGTCCATCTCTGATGCTATGAGAAAATACCCAAAAATATTTAAATCATTTGTTGTCAATATGGTTCATATCGGTGAATTATCAGGTGACTTAACTAAAGTACTTATCAAAGTGGCTGATTACTTAGAAAACGATCAGAAAATCAAGTCTAAAACTAAAAGTGCTATGGTTTATCCTTTATTTTTACTTGTAGTAGTCACAATTGTTACAGTAGTTTTGATGGTATTTGTCGTTCCTCAATTTGAAAAGATAATTCTTGAAAATGGTGGTAAAGTGCCTGGAATTACTAGAGTTGTTTTATCTATATCTCACTTCTTTACTGAATATTGGTTTATTTTAATACCTGCTATTATAGTTGTTATTATGCTGTTAGTCTTCTTCTTTACTCGCACTCAAAAAGGAAAGTATTGTCGAAACTTTTTAGCCATTCATCTTCCAATATTAAAAACAGTTACAATTGAAACTATTACAACGAGATTTACTACAGCTTTTTCAATTTTAATTGATTCAGGTATGCCTGTAATTGATTCTATGGAAGCTTTGATACCAATTCTTGATAATAAATTCTTTGAATCGAAGTTTGTCTATGCTATTGAGGATATTCGTCGTGGTAAAAGAATAGCTCCATCAATTGAAAAATGTGATATTTTTCCAAAGATGCTTATAGAAATGTTAGATGTTGGTGAAGAGTCATCAAGACTTTCTGAAGTCTGCGATACAGTCAGTAAATACTATTCAGCTCAATTAGCTAACTCCATTCAAAAGTTAAGTTCAATACTTGAACCTGTAGTTATAATTATCATGGGTGTATTAGTTGGAACAATTATACTAGCTGTATTCTTACCAATTATGGAAATGACAAATTCTATGGGAAATCTCGATAGTGATATTCCTGATTTAGATGTATAGGAGGTAAATATGAACCTTAATCAACAAATTGCTGAGTTCTTTGTACAAAAAGGACTTATAGATCCAGAATCAAAGAATAAGATTTTAGCTGAATCAGAAGCAAAGTCTATTAGCTTTTATACTAGCTTATTAAAAGATCAAGTAGTTGATGAAACTAAAGTATTTGAAGCTTTGTCAGAGTTTTATTCATTAGAATTTTATAACACGTCTGTTTATAATTTGAACGAAGAGATTATTTCAAAAATTCCAATGTCTTTTATTAAAGACAATAGAATGATCCCTTTTGCTATAGAAAATAATTCACTTGTCGTTTTAATTGATGAGCCATATAGAGTTGTCGATGTTGATGCTTTATCATACTTCTTTGATAAACCAATAGTAGTTAAACTTGTTACTACTTCAAGTATGAACGGCATGCTTGGTTATATTGATAATAGACGTAGAAGAGCTGATGCTATGTCAGCAATTTCAAACGAATTATCAGATGAAAAAAAGAATGTAAAAGTAACAATTGACGCATCACAATTAATCGATGCTCCTACAGTTAAATTAACAGATTCAATAATTAGAGAAGCAACATTGACAGGCGCTTCTGATATTCATATTGAACCATTTGATGGCTTAGTCAGAGTAAGGTTCAGATTGGATGGTAAATTGTTTACTAACACTCAATTACCTGCAGAATCATTTCCAGCTATTTTAGCTCGTTTTAAGATTATGGCTGGCATGGATATTTCAGAACGTCGTATTCCTCAAGATGGTAAGATAACTATGGAAATAGATGGAAGAAAATATGATTACCGTGTTTCCACAGTTCCTATGGCTTTTGGAGAAAAGATAGTTATTCGTATATTTGATACCTTTGATAATCATTCAGATATATCTAAATTAGGCTTGGATGAAAGACAAGAAAAATTAGTCAGAAGAATGATTAGTTATCCACATGGTATTTTACTTTTGACAGGTCCAACAGGTTCAGGTAAAACAACATCTTTGTACTCATTCTTAAAGTCTTTGAATAAAGAAGATGTAAATATTACTACTATTGAAGATCCAATTGAAAATAACATTTCAGGAGTTAACCAAATCCAAGTTAATTCTAAAGTAAACATGACTTTTGCTGCTGCTTTAAGAGCAATTTTAAGACAAGACCCTAACATTATTATGATCGGTGAAATTAGAGATGAAGAAACAGCAGAAATCGCTGTAAAAGCCGCTATCACTGGTCACTTGGTTCTTTCGACTCTTCACACCAATAGCGCTCATGGAACTATTTCACGTTTAGTAGATATGGGTATACCTAAATACTTAGTTGCTGACGCTTTGATTGGTGCTATTTCTCAAAGATTAGTTAGAAAACTTTGTCCAAACTGCAAAAAGCCGCACATGACAACGCCTGAAGAAATGAAAGAACTAGGTTTGACTGAACCAGTTCAAATATATGAACCAGGATCTTGTGGCAATTGCAATAATACAGGTTATCATGGAAGAACAGGTGTCTTTGAAATATTAAACATGAATCCAACAATTAAAAAAGCTATTGAAATGCCTGAATTTTCCATGGAGACTATTTATGATGCTTGCGTTAGTAGTGGTATGATTCCACTTAAGGAAGCAGCAAAGAAATTAGTATTAGAAGGAGTAACATCATACTCTGAATATATAGCTTTATTAGACAATGATACGGAGATTAAATAATGAAAAATAAAAGTGTACTTTTAATATTGTTTTTGGTAGTGGCACCATTACTATCAGCATGTAATTCTAAAACATCAGATCAATTACAGTTTTTAATTACATATAAGGCTGATGGAACTGAAGCTATAAAATACGGCTTGTTTTTTGATAAAGATGAAATAACTTCATCTAACTTTAATTTAAATTTAGAAAAAGTTGGCAAAGTAAAATATAGTACTTCAATATCTAACGGTAACTATTCAGTAAAAAATATTAATGCAACAGAGTTAGAAGTCGGAGACCTTTTAACAATTAGATTAGATAAAAAAGCTAAAATTTCTAAATTAAAAAGTTATGATTTCTTGAAAGACGCATCGAGTATTGTTGCTAGAAATGGCGCTCGTTCAAAAGGTTGGATTTTAAATTCTAAGGTTCATTATGGCGATGAAATATCTTATGGAGATTTTGCTTATAGTGAATTGCCACTATTTGTTTCTAAAGATAGTAAGGTAATAGATCCAAATAGCTTGCAAGAAAAAGAAACTGGCTATGGTGGATATTATAAGTATGGTGATAAAGATCAATATAAATATATGTTCCCATTTGTTTTAGATGGTAATACTAGACAATAAAAAATAGGCATATTTGATGCTTTAGTGCATCATTTATGCCTTTTATCTTTCGTTAATTTTGTACCATTTTAAGACGTAAGCCAAATTTTCAAGCTTAACAGTATAAACTCCATTGCTCATTATATTTAATAAATCGCTATTAGAAGTTTCTTGAAGTTGATTATATTTTTGTGATGCAGATATCATTACTTTCATAATAAACTTATTCATACCAGTAAGCTTTTCTAAGTTAAATCCACCTTGAACAGTGAAAAGAGGAGTTTTATCATTAACTTTACTCTTTTTTCTAACGACATCTTCATTATCACCAGTTGGAACCATACCAACACCGACGACAGCTTTGATATTAAACTTTTTATTAGCTTTTTTATAGCCTTGTACTTTAGCTGATTTAATCCAACCCATATAGATTATTTTGCTATCTTTAGGCAATTTTCTTTCAAGTGCTTCTTCTAGAGATAAAGCTTCTTTTTTTATTTGCTTTGAAAGCATGTTTGCATAGTCTTTTGTATGACCAGCGTTAGATGTATAAATAATATAGTCAATCATAAATATATTCCTTCAATATATAAAGTATAAAACATTTACCTAAATAATAATATATTTAAATTATTTTTTTAAATTACATATATGTTATAATTAATTTAAATTAAAGGAGAGAATGAAAAATGTCGTATTCAGCTGTATCTAGTGGCGTTAATATAGTCACAATAGAAAAAGATGGTAGTTTTAAAGCTATGGCTTGCGCCTGGGCTTCTATGGTCGATTTTGATAAAGTTGTTATGTTGATTGGTTCTCAATCAGAAACAGGAAGTGTTATAAAGAAAGGTGATATAATTGGTTTCTCAGCCCTTTCTTCTAATCAAGCTGATATAGCTGAGAAGATTGGAAGTGTCCATTCTAGTCGAGTAGATAAAAAGAGTATAGCTAGTTTTGAAAAACTTGATAAAGCCTATGTAGTTCAAGATGCTAGAACACAAAATGAATTAGAAGTAATTGATGTTTTACACTTAGAAGGAATTGAAGAAGATAACTTAGTTTATGCTAGAATAATCACTTATAAGGATGATAAAGATTTAGGATTTTATAGATATCCATAAAAACAAAATACAATATTAATAAAAGGAGATAATTCTTATGAAATGCTAAAAAATAATAGTTTTAATTGTACTGTAACAGAAAATAGTAAGAAAACGAATACTTCAGTAGCGTTAAATTGGGAATATAATCCTTATAAAGTCGAAGAAGATATATTCTCTAAACCACTTAGTAAAATAGAAAAAGAATATATAAAAAAATATAGTTTAGATTAATTATTTCTAAACAATAAAGATTCAACAGAGCCGATTTAATTAAACAATATGTGGCAACTAGGAACACCTAGTTGCCATTTTTTATAATTATGATTTAGTAATTTAATAAGAATAATCAAATGCTAAATATTATTTTCTAATTTATGATAAAAGTATTAGTAATAATTTATTATAAATATTTGTATACTTTCGATTATGTTAGAAACTTTTGCATAAAAGTAGAAAACTTTCGACTATACTAGAAACTTTTTAAATTATTTTTGATTTTATCGACTATAATCGATACTTTTTAGATGAAATATAGCAATAAAAAAGAACTGGCATAAACCAGTTCTTAATTAGCAACTTATAAAGATGGTGGTGGTGGTGGTGGAAGTGGAATACTACTTGTGTCTTTGACACTAAGTTGTGGTTTTCCATCAGAATCCAAGGAAACTCTATATTCAGTAAAGAGTGAAGAGAAGACAATAACAAGATTGCCGTTATCATCTAACTCGAATGTATATGAAGTAATTATGGATTCGACTCCAGAAGCTGAGGTAGTCTTTAAACCAACTGAGTAACTCAATTCAGAAGTAAAGGCACCAAGTTCATATGAATTTGTATCATCAGCAATTGTGAATGTTCCAAAGTACTTTGTGATATCAAATTCACGTTTTGTATAAGTTTCAACTGCATCGCCGTCAGTGATAGTTAAGACGCCTTCTTTGGTGTACGAAGCTGTGTATGATCCAAATTTGAGTGTATTTGCATCTTCACCAGCTGTGTAACTTGTAATAGTGTAAGTTGTGCCTTTATATCTGACACTATCGTTTTGAATGGAAACTAAATCTGTTCCATCATTTAATTGATAGACACCAGCTGCTTCATGAATTTCTTCAACATAGTATTTGTTGCCGAAGAATTCAGCGTAGTTGTCATGAACATAAACAAAGACGTTGTAGTTTGTTTTTGGTTCAACAAAGGAGAAAGCAAGTACATCATTACCATAATAGAACATAGTATTGAATGAATATTCAGCTAATTCGTATTCGCCAGTAATGAAATTTCCATCACTATCTCTCTTAGAGGATGTGACAAATAAGTGACCATCAGCGGTTACTTTAATGTATTCAACACCTTGAGGACCATCATAACAATATGTTCCTACTAATTTAGAGTAATCTTCAATTCTTATGAAAGTTGAATCGACATTAGATGAAATATTATAGTCATCTGTAATTGAATATTGATAGACAGTTCCTAAAGCATCAACTGCTAAAATCTTAAAGGCTTTAGATGCTGCTGTAGCATTTTCATCAATTTGAACAAATAAGACTAATCCTAAGCCATCAACGAAGTCTAATAAGAAGTTAACTGGTGTACTTGTGCCATCTTTTACTAAAGCGATTGTTCCAGCATCTAAGTCAACTGTATAGCTGACATTGATACCATCGTCAGTCCAACTACCATTGAAGGCTTTTAAGACTGTTTGGGTAGCAAATACTTGAGTATTTTCACCATTTGTTAAGCAAATAACTCCATTTGCTAACATATAGATTGAGTAATTGCCAATTTGATAAATAACACATGAATTATCGGTATCATAAGTTAAGATAGCTGTGTCAATTAAATCTCCATCGAGATATAAAGCAGCATTTGAATCAATTGTAACTGTTGATTTAGAACCACCAATTAATGAAATGTATGTACCAGGGAGTTGACTATTAAATGCATCTTTATTGATTAAGAAGGAAGTTGTATTTCCGTAAACAGCTTTTAAGGCAACACTTAGATATTGAATTGATAAAGTAAGTTCAACCCCGTCAACAGTAGCAGAGAAAACTAATTTTTTATCGACAACTTTAAATTGTCCTGTAACAGCTGCATCATCACCGATTTTAACTGTTTTGTTTTCACCATCTAATGTTAGTATTTTTCCGTTATAATACCACTCACCGTTAAATGATTCGTAATCAGCAGCAACTAATGTATCAGCTGTATCACCTAAAACAAGATCGAAGCCACCAATGAATGGAGCAACATAACCTTCTTTGTCACCAGAAGTAAGCTTGAATCTCCAACCGTGATCGTTGTAGAGTTCGAATGAATATTCTACTGAATTAATAACGATTTTTTTGTTCTCTTTATCGACTGTAACAGTAGAAGATCCGTTTTGACCAAGCCATTCACCAGCATAGTAAGAAACAGCTGGGTAGAAGAATTCCATACCCCAATCGGTATCAAATAAACAAATATCGAATGTTGTATCTTCGGTTGGTTTTGCAGCGTAATATGTGCCAAATTCTTCAGATTCTTGTGTATATAAAGTAAATGTTTTTACATATGTATCGATATCTGAATAAGCAAAATATGGTTCAGCATAGTAATCTAATGATCCTGAAGAAGTAATGAATTTAGCTTTATAAACTAAATAGTCATCGACATATTCGTCAGATACTACTATAGAGTAGTATTCTGAATACCAAGCACCGACAAATTCTTCAAACAAAGGAGTGAGTTCTTGAACGTCTTCCCAAGTTGTTGTACCACTTTGATATTGAAGATGTAAGAATGATTCGGCTTCGTGTGGTACGAAAGCTCTATAAAGCAAATCAGATGATTCATCTTTAAGAAGAACGACTTTTGTTGAATAGTCGCCTTCAAAACTCTTACTTGTAAATGTTTCACTTACAATATCAGTAACGACAAGTGGAGTTTCAACTCCATTTTGAACTAAGACAGAATTATCTGTATCAATTTTTAAAACTGTGTTTGCATCGTTAAATGTTCCATAGACTTCTCCAAATTCTTCTTTTTCAAAGTGCTTAGCTGGAGCAAGTGAAGAACTGCTACTACTACTTGATGAGCTAGAAGAAGTTGAGTCACCTTTAGATGAGCTAATTGGAGAGGAAGAAATAACGCCGCCTGTTGATGAGCTTACTGGAGATGGTGGTGTGGATGTACTTGAAGATGTACCACTACCAGTATTACAACCAGTTAAAGCAGCAATAACAGGGAGTAACACAAAAAGTTTAGATTTTTTCATATATCTCTCTTTCTATCGAATTCTGATCAATTATAAAATTCGAATTTAATTTGCATTAAATATACAACAATAATTTATCATATGCAATAAATATTTAAATGTTTTTTCAAGCTTAATAAAAAGTTACAATTTCGTTACATTTTGTTATGTAATATATTTATCTTTGCATTAATATAAATTAACATTTATACTTTATGTGAAGGAAGGAAAATATATTACTTTTATGAACTCGGAAGTGAAAACTTATAATGTCATAGCTCCTTTTATTTTACATAAGAGAATATTGACTTTAAAAAATTCAAATATAAACATTAAGCTTTTTACCAAAGAATCTTTCTTTGAATTATTTTTAGGTTCGGTTGATAAATTGGATGTTTTAAACATATCTAAGCACGAAAATATTAGTTATAGTGAAAGTGCAATATATGCAGCTTATATGCCTTATATTAAAGATAATCCAACCCATGAAAAAACAAAAAAAATTAAACATATAAAAGATAATAATCCGCTAAGAATAAATTTTATAGCTCAAAAAACTTTTAGAAAGTATGAAACATATATATATGGATATAATCCAGAAGATGATAGAAATTTATACGAAGTTTTAAATCATTTTAAACTTAATAGTATTACAAAAGATTATTCATTTAACTTGCCTAAAATACCATATTATGAATACAGTGATGCTAGAATTGAAATTGGTGAAGCATTTAATAGAATAGCTTCATTAATCGATGATGGTGTAGAAGAAAAAGATATATCAATTATTTGTTCTGAGACATATTTAGTATTATTTAACCTGTATGCCCACCTTTTTAATATTAAACTAAATTATAATAATCCAAATTTATTTCAAAATATCGATAGTGTTAAACTTTACACTGAATGCTTAGAAGGTAAAGAAATAAAAGATGAAAATTATAGCAATGAATACTCTCCATATATAGAAGCTATTAACGCTTTAAAAGAAAAAGGTTATTCCAATGATAGCATTGCAGAATTTATAAAAAAGTCTTTAAAATCATCTAAATTAGACAGAGGAAATAATGGTATAAAAGTATATACATCAATTAATACAGCTAATCCAAATAAGTATTTATTTGTCGTTGGTTTTAGTGACGAAATTTTATCTTCTAAAAAAGATAACGAGTATTTAAGTGATATTGAAAAAGTTGATGATACTGTTTTGCAAGCAAGTTATGAAGTAACTAATAATAAAAAGCAATTTTTTAAAATATTGCTAAGCGAAACAAAATCAGCTATTTTTTCTTACTCTGATAAAAATTCAATTAACGATTCAAAAAAGATAGATAATTTAAGTGAGTATAACGTAATTGAAATGGGAAAAGATATCCTTTCAACTAAAAGATATTCTCTTAAGTTTGATCGTTTGATTTTGGACTTATTTAAAGACGATGAAGGAAAATATGGATTAGTAAGTCCATTAAGCCAATATCTAGATAAAAAAATAGGCTCTGATTATGATACATACGAACCTAATTATAAGTCTGATAAAAATATAGTAACTGATGATCAAATAAAATTATCAAATACAAGTTCTACTCTTTACAACAAGTGTCCATTGGCTTATTTTTTCAAATATTATTTAAAAGTTAAAGATGATTCAAATTCTTATGCCTTTGATTTGGGCAATATTGCACATAAAGGTATTGAAGAAAATGTAATTATTGATGATTCAAATCTTGAACAATTTACTAATGACTACCAGTTTAATTATAAGAAATTATTTTATTTGAAAAAGATGTTGAAATCAAATAAAGAAATGAGAAAAAATTTAAGCGAGTTTATTGCAAACTTTAAACCAGATTTTATTGAAGAACATGAAAAGAAGTTGGAAAGTAAAATAGACGACAATACAACATTAGAAGGAAAATTTGATTTAATACTAGCCAGTGATAAAGAGTATTTTGTAATTGATTTTAAATCAAGCCCAAAAGATTATAAAGAAGTTTTAAATTACTTTGGTTTTGATAACCAACTTCAAATATATTTGTACCTGTTTAGTCAGCAAAACGAGGAATTAATTCCAATGGGTGCTGTTTATGCTCCTTTGTTTTCAAAGTCTTTAAAAAGTAAAAACGGAAAAGAATTTATTTATTCTGGATATGTTGTAAGTAAAGAATTGTTGACAGATATAGTTGGAGAAAACGAATTTAAAAAATACTTTAAGGGAACTAAAGCGCAAAGAGATTTTAATACTCTAAAAAAAGATCAAGAACACCTTGTTAAACTTTTAAAAAATACAAGTTCAAATATAAGAAAAGGAATTTTTAAGTTTACTCCAATTAGATGTAAAGATACTAAAGATTTAAATTCATGTAAAAATTGCACATATAAGGACATGTGTTTTTATCAATCGAAAGATTTGATATTTGTTGATCTTCCAGATGAACTAAAAAAATCTAAAAAAGAGAATTTATCAGAAATTGATGACGGAGGAAATGACTAATGGGCTATACACAAGCGCAACAAAAAGCAATAAATGCAAGAGGTCATAACTACGTCGTTTCAGCAGGAGCTGGTTCAGGTAAAACAACAGTTTTATCTGAAAGAGTTTTAAAGTTGTTAAATGATGGTGTCAAAATTAATAGAATGTTAATTCTTACTTTTACAAATAATGCTGCGGCCAACATGAAAGAAAGAATTAAGAAAATGATGAAAAAGGAGCCTAAATTCCAAGATCAAATAAAACTTGTTGATGGCGCTGATATATCAACTTTTGATGCCTACAATCAAAAGTTAGTTAGAAAATATCGTGCTTATTTGGGCATAGAATCTGACTTTTCTATTGCTGAAGGATCTTATATTGCTGCTATAAAGAGAAAAATTATCGAAGAAATAATCGAAGAAAAATACGCATTAAATGATTCTGATTTCTTAGAGTTATTAGATAGATATACAGTAGGCGATGACGAGTCTATAAAGAACTTGATTATCAGTATATATGATGCTATATCAAAAACAATTGATCCATTTGCGTCTTTAGAAAAAGCTAAAGAATTAGCTAAAAATAAGAGTTCAGTTGAAAATGCTTATAAAGAAGTATTTAATGAATTATCTATGTATGCAACAAAATGGAAAGAAGAATTAAAGAATAATGTTTACACTTCTTTAAAAGCACCTGAATATGTTGAAAAAGCTATAAACTTTATCGATACTTTTGTCTTTGCACAAGATTATGATGAGTTCAGAAAAAATTTTTTGATCTCAGTAAATGCTAATCTAAAACCTAAAATAAATGCTAAATGCGATGAATCAGAAAAGATATTTTTTAATATTTTAATAGAAAACTATTATAAAAAAATAAAAAAAATATGCGATTCTATACCAGATATCAATACTTATATAAGTATTTTTGATGATGAGCAAAAATATAAGTTGATTATTTTAAACTTAGTTGCTGAACTAAAAAATCGTTTAGATAACTATAAAAAAATTAATTCATATTTTGAATTTGATGATATTGCACTGATGGTTTTGAGTTTATTTAGAAATTATCCAGATATCGCTTTAGAAGTCAAAAATAGTTACGATGAAATAATGGTTGACGAATATCAGGATAACTCTGATTTACAAGAATCTATCATTAATACATTAGAAAAAGACAATTTGTTTTTAGTTGGTGATGTTAAACAATCAATTTATTTATTTAGAAACGCTAACCCAACTTTATTCATAAAGAGATATGAAGCATACAAAAATAACAATGGCGGAATAGCAATTGATATGAATGAAAATTTCCGTTCTTCTCCATGTGTAATAGATAGTGTTAATAATATTTTTAGCGACATTATGACTTTAGATTTTGGTGGAGCAGATTACGTTAAAGATCATATTATTATTTCTTCTAATCCAATATATAAAAATATAAGTGGTTTGAAAAATAGAACATTGAATTATAATTGTGAGTTGAGCAGTCAAAAGCCAGAAATAGAAGCTACAATTATTGCTAAAAATATTGTAAGTAGAATTAATTCAAACGAACAAATAGAAAATAGAAATATCAAATATAGCGATTTTGCTGTTATCATGGATAGAGGAAATGATTTTGATACTTATGTTGAAGTTTTTAACAAATACGGAATACCTATTTATGTCGACAATGACCAAGATGTTTTTAACTTTTCAGTTATTGATGTAATAATTAATTTGTTTGTTTCATATAACGAGATTAAAAATAAAACCATTGATTCCAATAAGTTTAAACATTCATTAGTAAGCGTCGCACGTTCTTTCTTATTCTCAACAAGAGATGATGTTATTTACGAAGCATTCAAGAAAGGAAGATACTCTGATTTAGAAGCTTATAATAAAGTGTTAGAAATTGTAGAATCTACAAAAGAATTAACAGTATATGAAATATATTTGAAATTTATAATCGATTTAGATATAACAAGTAAAATAGGTACTTTAGCTAATCCAAGCGATAGTCTTACAATTTTAGAAATGTATTCTAACATTGTAAAAGGTCTTTCAAATATAGGTATTTCTATCGATGATTTTATTGATTATTTGGATGTAGTTAAATCTAATGGAATAAAGTTAAAGATGAAATTTAATAACGATTCGAGTAACGCTGTTAAACTTCTAAATATTCATAAATCTAAGGGCTTAGAGTATAACTTTTGTTATTTTCCAGGAATATATAGGGAATATCCAGAAAAAGATAGCAAACAACAATTCTTATTTTCAAAAAAATATGGTATTGCACTACCTTTAGTAGACGATGAAAGCAAAGAATCAATTTTTAAATATTTAATTGATAAAAGTATTATTTTCGAAGGTAGATCAGAAAGAATTAGAACTTTATATGTCGCTTTAACTAGACCAAAATATTCATATGATTTCGTAGTTTGTAATAATGATATTAAGATTAAACCAAATATTAAAGAAGTCAAAAAATTTATAGATGTTTTAAACGTTCATTCTAATTTACTTAGTTTTGTCAAAGTTGAAGACGATATAGATATTGAAAATTCAAAAAAGCTTGTTAAAGAAGAATATAAAGACTTTGGATTTGAATATAAGACATTAGATGTTAAAAATGTTGAAAAAGAAAAAGTTAGAGCAAGCAAAAAGGGTAAACTTACAATTGACAAAGGTGCAATGGAATTTGGTACATTTGTTCACTCAATTGCCGAAAATATTGATTTTGCAAATCCAGATTATTCATATATCAAAAATGAAAAACTTAAAGAAGTTGCCCAAAACCTTGTAAACAATATAACAAGTTTAGGTTGCTTAGAGGGAATGTGTTATCATGAATATAGCTTCTATCTTGAAGAAACTGATACTTTAGGATCAATCGACTTGCTTATAGTTTTAAAAGATAGAGCTATAATTGTCGACTATAAGTTAAAGAATATCTCTGATGAGGCATATGTAAATCAATTAAGAGTATATTCTAATGCAGTAGAAAAAATATTTAGCTTAAAATCAGAGTGTTATTTATATTCTTTGTATGATGGGATTTTACAAAAGATTAATGTGGAGGATAAGAAATAATTATGATCGATGACAGAAAATTAAAAGAAGTTGATTATGAATTAGCTAAAGCTATTGAAGATGAAACAAGACGTCAGCAAGAGCATATAGAATTAATAGCAAGTGAAAACTACGTATCTGAGGCTGTTTTAGAGGCTCAAGGTTCAATTATGACTAACAAGTATGCTGAAGGCTATCCAGGCCATAGATATTATGGTGGATGTGAATATGTCGATGTAGCTGAAAACCTTGCTAGGGATAGATTAAAAAAGTTATTTTCGGCTGCCTATGTTAACGTGCAACCTCATTCTGGTTCAGAAGCAAACTTAGCTGTTTATAGAGCACTTTTAAACCCTGGTGATAAAGTTTTAGGAATGTCTTTAGATCATGGTGGTCACTTAACTCATGGAAGTCCACTTTCGTTTAGCGGTCAAGACTATGAATGTCACTTTTATGGTTTAGATGAAAAAACAGAGATGATTGATTATGATGAAGTAAGAAAAATCGCTCTTGAAATTAAGCCTAGAATGATAATTGCTGGTGCTTCAGCCTATCCTAGAAAAATTGACTTTAAAAAATTTAGAGAAATAGCTGATGAAGTCGGTGCATATTTATTTGTAGATATGGCGCATATTGCTGGCTTAGTTGCTGCAGGATTACATCAAAATCCAGTACCTTATGCCCACGTTGTGTCATCAACGACGCATAAAACTCTTAGAGGTCCACGAGGTGGGGTTATTTTAACAAACGATTTAGAATTAGGAAAAAGAATAGATAAGATAGTTTTCCCAGGAGTTCAAGGTGGCCCACTTATGCATGTTATAGCTGCTAAAGCTGTTGCGTTTTATGAAGCCTTACAACCTGAGTTTATAACTTATCAAAAACAAGTTATTGCTAATGCCAAAGCTTTAGCTAATAGACTTATTGAATTAGGTTATCACGTTATTTCTAACGGAACAGATAACCACCTTATGCTTGTTGATGTTAAAAGCAAAACAAAACTAACGGGTAAGCAAGCTGAGAATATATTGCATAGCGTCAATATAACAGTTAATAAGAACTCTATTCCAAACGATAAAGAAAAGCCATTTATTACTTCTGGAATAAGATTAGGATCTCCAGCGTGTACTACTCGTGGATTTAAAGAAGATGATATGATATTAGTAGCTGATTTAATTGATAAGGCATTATCAGATCAATCGGAAAATAATTTAAAAGAAATTAAAGAGAAAGTATTAGAGCTTACTCATAAATATCCACTACCTTATTAGTTTAAATTGCAAAAAGGTGTGATTTACTGCAAAAGTAGCAAACACATCTTTTTTTGTGATAGATTTATTAACATGAAAGGGGTATCAATGCGTATTTATAAATTTTTAACAACCTTCATAGCTTTGTTTATGTTAGCAAGTTGTGATGTAAATATTATTGTTAGCTCATCAACATCACATGATAGTTCAAATGTGAGTTCTTCAATAACTACTAGCGATAGTTCGACTAGTAGTAGTCAATTTTCAAGTAGCAGTCAAACTTCATCATCAAGTACTGTAACTTCGACTTCATCAAGTTCTTCAATAACTGATAGCGAAGGGTATGTCATTACGCCAGATGACTATTTTACAAATAAGCATTATATTGAAGATGAAAATAAAATGACTAGCTATGTAAAAATTCCTTCAATGCCAGATAACTATCAAGAGTATAAAGGATTTAGGGCTTATGTTAGTGGGACAAAATTACCTTTATATAATGTTAAAGTTAATAGAAATCACTATTTTTCTCCTAATAACTATAATAGGGCAGATTCAGCTGTTGGAATTATTAAACTTGAAGGTAAGACCACAGTTCAAGTTCAATGTCCATTTAAAATTTCAACAATTTCAATAAAACCTGTTGCTGCAAATATTAAAGCTACCATAGATAATGTATATAACGTTGCGTCGTTTGAAGTGTCAAGTTCAGGGCAATATACAGTTGAAATTAATGGATCAACTGAATATGTTTTGCATCTATTTGTCGATGGGACAGAAGACGACTATAGTTCTTATAAAACTAATGCTATATATTTGGGAAAAGGCATTCACACTAAAGACAATAGCAATTATATAAATGATAATAATGAAATTGTATTGTCGTCCAATCAAACTTTATTTATTGATTATGGTGCAGTTGTAAGAGCTAAAATTGTCTCATATAACTCTACTAATGTTAAAGTTGTCGGTGGAGGAATAATAGATGGTTCTATTTTTGATCGTGATGCAAACGCTAATACAAGAGCAATACCATTTGACTTTAGCTTTTGTAGCAACATCACTTTAAAAGGAATTACTTTCTTGGATCCTGCTGGTTGGTGCCTTAACATTTATTTTTGCGATACTGTTACTGTTAACAACGTTAAAATAATAACATCGAGAGCAAACGGTGATGGTATATCTTTACAATCAGTTAAAAATGCATATGTAGATAGATGTTTTGTAAGAACTTTTGATGACTCCATTGTAGTTAAGAATTATCCAAAATGGTCAAATAGAAATGAAGAAGGTACTACAAAAAATATCAACGTTTCAAATTGCTTGATATGGACAGATCTAGCCCAATCATTAGAAATAGGATATGAAACAGTCGGTGAAGTGATGGAAGATATAAAGTTTAAAAACATTACTGTCTTACATAACTTCCATAAACCAGTATTATCAATTCATAATTCTAACAATGCTAACGTTAAAAATGTTACGTATGAAAACATCACTGTTGATGATGCTTCTATGGGCAAAGGCGATGGATATAGTGCTGTTATCGAGTTTAATTCAAAGTATTCAAGTACATGGTCGAACGTCCAAAAAACAACTAAATTAGGCAGTGTAGATAATGTTAAAGTTACTAACTTGCTAGTTCGTGGTACAAGTACTACTTATCCAATAATTATTGAAGGCGACAAGGAAAGTAGATCTGGATATGAACAAACAGAGCACTATGTGTCTAATGTATATTTATTAGATATAAAATTTGGTGGAAAAACAATTAACGCTTTAAACACAAAAATTAATAAAAACGAATATACAAAAGGAATATATCTTTTAGAACCTAGCGGTGAAGAAATAACAGGCGCAAATCTTTATCGTAATTTAGATGATAGCCAATTGGCTAATTATGGTAAAAATGTAAGCGTTTCCTTAATTTAATAAAAAACTAGCATGAAACGCCTTACATTTGCAGTAAATTCTACTATTCTTGCAGTTTTAAGGCGTTTCTTAGTTTGCATGATAAAAATATAATTTTGGTATAAGGAGGTAATTATGCTAAATAAATTCAAAAAAATATTGGCACTTCCAATCTTAGCTTGCATGCTTTTGACAGGTTGTAATAACAATAATTCAAACAACTCTTCGTCAAGTAGCTCGTCTACAAATAGCGGTGATAAGACTAACTACTATAACTCAGCTAATTTTGTTCAATCAGATAAGGAAGTTAATCAAACAAAATTGGTCACATATGATGGACCATCAATAATGACAACTTCGTCAAAAGTTGGCATTAGTGTTGAAGATCAAGAGTTATTCGTATATGAAACAAGAGTAAATCATGGAAGAGTATTTACTTACGAATATTCGCAAGATACAGCTCCAATGGCTATATTTGATTTCCAAGGTAAGGTAAAGGTTGAAATAGAAGTAAAAGATGGTACATCAGTTACATCAGCTACTATATCACCACTCGTCTATGGTATTAAACCTGAAATTAAGGATAATAAAATTTCCTTCGAGTTAGAATATCCAGATAACTACACAATAGAATATAACGATGATTATAAAACAGCAGTACATTTATTTGCTAATCCACTTGAAGAAGATCCAATAACAGAAGAAATGGCTAAAAACGATCCAAATATTATTTACTTTGGACCAGGTGTCTATAAGCCAGATGGTATCCCAGTTAAGAGTGGACAAACAGTATATATTGCAGGTGGAGCTGTCATATATGGGCAAATGATTCCAACTGAGCTTAAAAACATTACGATCAGAGGACGTGGAATTATTTCTGGAGCTGTATATGATCGTCAAACACAAAACCAATTATATATTCCAATGGAAATTAGAGATTGTTCCAATGTCAAATTAGAAGGCATAACAATTCTTGACCCAGCTGGATGGACAGTTGCAGTTAAAAGTTCTGATCACGTAACTATCGATAATATTCACATTATTTCAGCACGTGCTAACTCAGACGGTATCTCAGTTCAATCTTCATATAACGTCACAGTTCAAAATTGTTTCGTAAGAACATGGGATGACTCATTAGTCGTTAAAAATGTCGATAGAGAAAGTACTCACGATATTTTATTTGATAACAATACCGTTTGGACTGATTTAGCTCAATCTATGGAAGTTGGTTATGAAACATATGGACCAGAGATGGATAACATTACATTTAAAAATACAACAGTTGTCCATAACTTCCACAAGCCAGTAATCTCACTCCATAACTGCGATGATGCACATATCACTAACGTTCACTACGAAAACATCACAGTTGAAGATGGTCAAATGTTAGGCGATGTTCAAGATGATGGCGAAAATGATTTCTTCATTGACTTCACAATTGCTTATAACTCTGAATGGACAAAGTCAGAAGGTAAACGTGGTTCCGTTGAAAATGTTACAATCAAAAACGTCAATGTCTATAAGATGGCTTCAACAGTTGCTAGTAGAATGTTTGGTGAAGGTGAAGATAGTGCAATTAAAAACGTCACTATTTCAAACGTCGTTATCGAAGGTAAAAAAGTTAATAACGATACTGACTTAAAATTATCAAAAGGCAACTATGTTACAAACGTTAAATATTCAAATGATGCAGCTACAACAGGGGCAATAAAGACCTTACCTTATAAGATAGGTACATTAGCCAGTACTGTTGAAAAAACAAATCATCAAAATATTTCACAAGATGGTGTTATCGTTCCAGAAGATTATTACATCGATGGACTTTCTTACTTAGGATCAAAACAAGATCCAAAGAACTTTGTCGCTACTGCTTTAAATGGTGTCGGTGCAACAAATAACTCTACACCTGATCCAAGTAGAGGAGATTGGACAAAAGAAGGAAGTAGTCCAGCAAATGTCTTAGATGGCGATAAGAACACGACATGGGTAGCAAAAGATTGGACAGATGAAAAGAACGACTTTGTCGCTTTGAATATCAATATGGTCAATCTCACTCAAGTTGGTGTTATTAGATTATACGCCAAGAATGGTAGTAATTTATATCAAACATTAAATTTCTCATTATTTGGTAGAAGAAATAAAACTGATGGTACACCAAATGATAAGTTCTTAAAAATTTTATCTGCTGATACTTATTCATTATCTCCAGGTAGTGGTAACGCAATAGATATTAACTTTACTGCAAACCAATATTACGAATTACAAATTAGATTCTATAAGACAGAAGGAATTACAGCTCCTGCCCAATTAGAAATATCTGAAATTGAATTCTATCCACCATCATTATCTTGGGGAAAGACAATCGCTGATCACTCTGAACATAACGATGTCTATCCAGCTGATAAACTTGTTGATGGTGATACAACTGGTACAAGCTATTATGAATCTAAAGGTTTACCAGCTTATGTTGTCATCGATTTAGGAAAGGTTGAAAAGATTAAACTTATCGTATTAAATCTTCCACCAATGACTTCATGGCCAGAAAGAACTCAAAACGTTCAAATTTTAGTTTCAAATTCAAATGAGGCATATGATGTAAATAAAACACAATTTACAGAAATAGTCCCAGCAACTGATATGTTATTTGATCCTAAGACAAATGGTAATATGCAAGTAATTACCTTGGATCAATCAGTTGAATGTCGTTATCTTAAAGTGGTTGTATCCTCTAACAACGCTGTTGGAAGTTATGGTGCTCAACTTTCCGAAATCAGTGTTTATGGGGAATAAATAAAAAAATTAATAAAAGGAGAAAATTCTATGAAAAAGAGTTTATTATTCGTTTCAATTTCGTTAGTAGCTTTATTAGGAATTACTAGTTGTAATAACAACAGTAATGACTCATCATCTACATCACCTGTTAGCAGTAGCACAACTGTAACTAGCAGCAGCACAACAAATCCATCAAGTACAACAACACCTGCTTCATCATCAAGCAGTACTACACCATCTGGATTTGAAGATGATACACCAAAACCAACTGAAGAAAATCTTCCAGAAGGCACAGTTGTAAGAGATTATAATCCGGCTTTCGATACAATGGTTGATGACTTCTCAGGTGAAACATCAACTGGAACATTATCTGATACAGGTGCAACATATCAATCCAAACCATATCTTAAAGTTGCATTACACTCTAAGTGGGATGAAGGAACAACTTCAGATTCTGAAAGAATGGTTCCAACAACTCCAGATAGAGCTATCTATAAGATGGCAACAGGAACATACGATTTAGTCAGTATGGATGCTATTGGCTTTAGAGTTAGATTAGCAACAGGTAGTACTCCAATTGCTTTAAGTAACCTCATCTTTGGATGTAGAGGTGCTGATACAGTTCAAGTTTATCCAATTAACCTTGCTAACGCTGTCGATGCAGATAGCTCACCACTTGAAGAAATTGGATATGAATATAAAGATTTAATGATTTCTGTTAAGAACTCAGTCGATGATAACGTAATGTATGCAAACCCAGATGGCACTGCTTCATCATTACAAGTTACATCAACTATGTTAGGCTTCCACCTCTATGCAACAGGTGACTTCAAAGGCGATATCGAAATCGAAGAAGTCTTTGCAATTAAAGGATCTACAAGAACAGTAATTGATAACTTTAATAGAGCAACAGTTGGTAATGGCTTAGAAAATGCTTATTGGGCAGGCTCAACAGGAACAATTGAAGGCAGAAGAGCTGTTATCAATGAAGGCGGTAGCTATAAAGTTTCTAAAGCTGATGCTACACCAGCTGCAAATGTCGCATTAAGCGTCAAGGGTGATTCAACAGGTTTAACAGTTACACCAGTTAAAGCTAATGGCGATGAAGGTACAGCAGTTGCATGGTCTGAATTAAAAGATTCAGAGGGTAAAGCTTTACCAACGATTCTTAAGAACACATATGCTTCATATGTAGTTGATATTGAAAAGAGTGGCTTAGGTTCTGATGTTGTCGGTGTTAAACTCTCATCAACAACAGAAGTATCTGTCAATAAAGTTTTCTTAACAGACTTAGTTGATGTTGTTGCTCAAGACTACCCAGCAATTGAAAGAACAGGTGTCTTTGATAACTTCAACAGAACACAAAATTCATTCACAAGTGATTGGGATGCATCAGCCACTGATCCAATTGTTGTCAATGCTGGCTTAAATGGTTGTGTTTCCTATAATGGTGCTGAACTTATTTCAATCGGTAATGGTGCTTTAAAACTCGGTGCCACAGATGACTATATTAACTTTGTCGAAGGTTCTAAGACTGGCGTTGAAGGCGCTAAATACTTAGTATTCCGCATGAAGACAGAAGGTACATTAGATAACTTCCGTATCATGGTTGATAATATGAGTCAACCAGTCTACTTCAACGATTGGTATGCAGCTCCAGGCACACTTTCTAAAGATACACCATATGTCGATAGCACATCTGGCTATTCACTTTATGTCATCGACTTAGAAGAATCTGGATTAGGATCAATGAAAGATCAAATTACATTCTTCTACACAGGTACAGCAGATTTATTCATTGATGAAGTCTTCTATGCTAACGATATGAGCAGAGAAACTAAAGTAGTTTCTGCTAAACTTAATGAAGCTGATTTAGTTGCTGATTTCTCAACTGGTGACTATGTATATGTTGGCAACTGCTATGTTGGAGATTCAGATATTGTTGCTGTTACATTAAAAGGTGATGGTGAAACAACATTAGAAGCAATCAGATTTGAACTTGGCGGTAAACAAGCTTGGTTTAAAGATGGTATTGTCGACGTCCATGGTGATTTGATCGATTATACAACAGCTTTATCAACAGAAGATGTTACATACTATATTCCATTACGTGCTAACGGTCTTGAAAAAGGCGATGGTACACTCCATATCCACGCAGGCGCTTATAATGGAATTAAAGGTTCATTAACAATCACTGCTTTAGGAACATATAACTACGTTCCAAATACAAAAGTTGTTATGGCTGAAAATAAAGAAGTTTCTAATAATGCTTATAACTACATTTGTGGTAACGATGGTCACATTGCTGGTCCAAAGTATTTAACAATGGTTGTCACCGGTGATTTATCAACAATGCGTATCGAAGATGCTGCTGGTAATGAATGGTGGGCAAAAGATGGTAAGATTATCCTTGCTGATGGTTCAGTTTTAGATGCTTCAACTCCATTTGCTGAAGAAACAACAATTGTAATTGATTTAGTTGCTACTGGCTTATCCAATAACGTTCAAATTCACATTCATAATGGTGGGGCTGTCGATACAACTGTAACTTATAAGAGCATCACTCTTACAGCTGATAACTTAAACTACTCTGAAATTATGAGTGCATTATTCCCAGCTGAAGTCGAATAATATATAATTCATAGAAAAACAAAAGCTAGCCTTTAACTCGGCTAGCTTTTTGCGTATATCTTTTTTAGTTTAATTATTGATATTTAAATATTATGTTAAAAACTTCTTAATTACTTTGAATGGATTTCCAACTGCAACGCAATTTGCTTGTATAGACTTATTTACTACGCTTTCAGCTCCTATAATTGAGTTTTTACCAAATTGTTACACCAGGTAAAATAATGGTCCCACCACCAATCCAAACGTTATCTTCTATAATAACTGGTTTGGCAAAAGTCCTAAAATATGTAGGGCTTATTTCTTTCTAATTATCTATTAATCTTTCTTGAGGTAAAATCGGGTGTGAAGCGGTATATATTTGAATATTTGGTGCTATCATTACTTGATTTCCGATATGTATTTCAGCTTTATCTACAAAAGTATAGTTCATACCAATTATGACATTGTCCCCTATAAAAATGCTTTTGCCGTGGTCATAATAAAAAGTAACTTCAATACCGTCATTTTCACCTATTTTTCCTAATAACTTTTTTAAAATTAATGTCTTTTTTCTTCATTGCGATAGTCACAAAGATAATATTCTCTTGTTAGTTTTCGACAGGGAATGCTTAATTCGGTATTTGTTGGATCACCAGTTTCTAGAAAATCTTTTTCACAATATTCCATAAATTTTTCCTCGTATAAATCTTATTTTGAGTATACCATTTTAAATAGTTAATTCATAACTTTATCATATGTTATTACATGGAAAATAAATAATAACTTTTAGGCTTTATCAGCCTTATTTATTTGCTTTTCTTTATGTACTCTATTAAAATAAATGTGGTGATTTTATGCATAAACTTGTAATTGTTGACGATGAATATTTAGTTAGATTAGGGATTCGTGAAACCATTGATTGGGCAGCTAATGGAATTGAAGTAATTGGTGATGCATCCAATGGTAAACAAGGCTATGAAATGATTAAAGAACTAAATCCAGACTTAGTTATTACAGATATAAAAATGCCAATAATGAATGGTGTTGATTTAGTTAAAACTTTACACAAAGAAGGCTTTAATGGCGAAATAGTAGTTTTAAGTGGATATAAAGATTTTGAGTATGCCAAAGAAACATTTGAAAATGGAATATTTTCATATGTTGTAAAGCCTATCGATAACGATGAATTATTAGAGGTTGTTTTAAGAGCTGTTGCTAAGCTTGAACAAAAGATTAAAGATAGAACTTTAACTTCAAAAGTTCAAACAGAATTACCAACACTTCAAAGCGAATTTATGAAAAAACTTTTATCCAGTAATTCATTTGTAGGTTCTGATATTCCTAGCGAATTATCAAATCACGATATATCGCTTCCTACAAACGGAACTATGGCTTTAATATCTATCGAAGAAATGTTTAAATCAAAGAAATCTGAACTGAATATTTATATCAATTTATTGAAAGAAGCACTAAGCAAAGAAAAAATAGCTTTTGTTGATTTTGATTTTCAAGATTCAATAGTTATGTTTTTAAACTCTAACGATATTGAAAAAATATCCTTGATTTGCCGTGATACTTTTATTCCATTTGAGCAAAAGACTTTAACAGCTCTCACCGTTGGTTTAACGTTATACTCTTCGTTGGAATACATTCAAAAAACATATGAATCATGTTTAAAACTTGTTCAATCAAAACTTTTATTCCATTTAAATACTGTTGAGATGGAATTAGATGATCAAACATCATATAGACATCGACAAAGTATTTCTCAGTTCTATTCTATAATTGCCGAAAAATATTCTACGCAATTAACAGTAAGATCAGTTTCTGATGAAATGAATGTTTCTGAATCATATTTAATGCATCTATTAAAAGACAATTTAGGAAAAACTTTTAATGAGATATTAACTGGCTATCGAATAGGAATAGCAAAGAGATTACTTTTAAGTGGAAAATATAGAATTAACGAGGTATCAGATAAAGTTGGATATATTGATGTTAAGTATTTTTCACAAGTATTTAAAAAGATTGTCGGTGTGACTCCAAGTGATTATCAAGGGCACGATATAGGATGAAAAAGAGTAAAAAATTCCATTTTAGGACAAAAATGCTAGCTTTTGTTTCAGCTTTTTTGGGTGCTCTTTTTTTAATTATTATTATTGCTGTTCAAGTAGTTTCAAGCGTTTATACAGATAACTATGTAAAACATAATGTTTATGTGCAACAAAGCAATTTTGATCAATCAATAAACACTTTGTTAATTAATACAAATTTTAATTTAATTAAACTTTTTTCAAATGAAAACATTTCAGAGATTGATAAATCTAATGAAAGTAGTAAAAACGAAGTTTTAATAGCTCAATATACAGAATTAAGTTTGAGTGATGAGCTTTATGATGGGGTGTCGTTATACTACAATGATAGTCTTATTGCTGAAACAGAAAAGATGACTTATATAGAAAAAAAGCAAAGGGACTTAGTTATAAATTCGACAGAAAATTTAGTTTATATAGATACAGTAGAGCATAACGGAACAAATAATTTGATTTTTGGAAAGAAAATAAACGACAATTACCTAGGCTTTATACATGTTAAAGAACAAGTTGTTTTGGATTTTTTAAGTAATATTTTATCGTCTGGTTATTCGCTTTTAATTGCTAATGATAATCACATAGTTTCAGATCAAAAAAACGAATTGTCAGGAAGTTATTTATATGAATCAAACACTTTTAAAACTTCTAACGGTAGAAAATATTCAGTAAAGAAAATAAATGATGTGAAAAGCCTAATAATTGTTGAAGATATGAATAATATCAATAGTTCTTTTGCACTTTCTTGGAAGGTAGCTTCGATCATTCCTTATTCAGAGCTATTTTATCTTTTAGATGTCTTTAGATATATTCTTATAGCAACAGCTATTGTCATGTTATCGATTTCTATCGTCATTTCTATTAAAGCTTCCTCATCGGTAGCTAAACCAATAAAAAACTTAGCAGATAAAGTAGATAATTTCAATCCAGAAAAACCAGAAGAATATGTATTAAAAAATGAAGTTAAAAAGGCTTCTACAAAAGATGAAATCTATATGCTTGAAGAATCGTACGATGCTATGATCGAAAGAATATACGAATTGATGGAAAAAAACATCAAAGATATGGATGAAAAAAGAAGACTTGAATTAGACTCTTTGCAACAACAAATTAATCCACATTTCTTATATAATACGTTAGATGCTATTGCCTGGATGGCTAAGATAAAAAAAGAGCCAGAAATAGAAAAACTAGTTATGTCATTAGCTAAATTTTTTAGAATTTCACTCCATCGTGGCGATACAATTATAACTGTCGGTGAAGAAATAGAACTTACCCAACATTATTTAGAAATTCAAGAAATTAGATTTCCAAATAGATTTGACATTACTTACGATATAGATCCTAATGTAAAAAACTATAAAACTTTGAAATTATTACTTCAACCAGTTGTGGAAAACGCTATTAAATATGGCATGCAAGAACAATCAGGAACGATTGTAATTTCAGTTAAAAAGATAGATGAAAACATTGTTTATAGTGTGAAAGATAACGGTGAAGGATTCGATGTGCCTAAAGATATGCTTTCTAGACCATATGGTACTATGCAAGAAAATAGAAGTGGATATGGACTATTTAATATCAACGAGCGCATAAGACTTGAGTATGGTGCTGGGTATGGATTAAAAATAGATTCGGAAAAAGGTAAGGGAACTACAGTATATATAACTATCCCGATTAAAAAGTAGGCAAATCTGAAATGTCTTCTTTCATGCTGGTTTTAAGTTTTATTAATTGAGTCTCTTTTCTTTTAGCAAATACGTTTGAAAGTAAAAGTAAGATAAAAATAATTAATATATCACTAGTTAAAATTCCAATTCCTGTTAATATAAGAGATTTTTCTATATTTATAGTTGGAACTGAAACAAATAAATAGAGAGGCAAAGAATCATTTTCTATAGTTGTTGCTATGGTATAGTTTTTGCCTTTCTTTTTTATTTGCTCTGATTTAATAAATTCTAAGTGGTCATATTCGGTATTATAGTTAGCTAAAACTGTTCCGCTCTCACTGACAATTACAGCTTTATAGTTATTAAAATATTGATAACTATCAAAATTGATGATTGTATCGTATATTGTGCTTGTATCAAAATCTATAATCAATAAAGAATTATTTTTGGTTTTAACTAAAAATGATAATTGCCCAAGTTCTGGTGAATAAGGAACGAACCCATGAGTATTTGGTAACCCTTGCGTTCTAATGGCGAATGATGAAATTTGATTTGTATTGTAGAAATTAATAACTTCTGGATCTTTTATGACTTCCTCATAAGTTTTAACTTCGCCTAAGTTTGTAGAATTATAAATCATGCCATTTTGATAAAAGTAAGCTCCGATAATCATCTCGTGTGAATTATAAATTTGATCGAGTTGCATCGCATATGATTCTGTATCGTAACTATTGACGTTATCAGCAAAAGAAAAAGCCTCAGAAGATAATAATTCTAATTGTAGTTTGATACGTTCAGCGCAAAGTTTTGTATTTGTTGAAAAGTTATTTCTAAAGTCGTTGCTATATAAAAAGTATAATGAACTAATAAGTACTATAGATATCAAAATTAAAAATATAGTAGGAACGATAAATAACGATAAAAAAATCTTCTTTTTAAGCTTTTTAAACATGTTTATATCCTTTGATAAACAAATTATATCTAAATGTTTTAACAAATTAAATAATTTGCTTAATTAAGTTTTAAATATTTGCAGTATTATCGCCATTTTTGCAGTTTATTTAGCTTATAAGATAGCCCTTACATTTTTATAATATATATAACTAGAAAGCTTATGCTTTTATGTCTAATGGAGGACATTTATGAAGAAAATACATTCACGTTTAGCAAGTATGTTAGTTGCAGCAGCAACTATTAGTACATTAGCAGGTTGCGGTTCACATTCAGATAAAATTGAAATAACAATTGGTATGTGGCCACAAGCTGGACTTACCCAAGAAGTTAATATGTTTAAAGTATGGAAAGAAAGATTTGAAACTGATCATCCAGAATATCAAATTAAGGCAGCTCCATATGAATATTCTATTGAAACAGCACAATCAAAAGGTCAATCACACACTTTACCAACTGTTTTCCAAACATGGTTTACTGAACCACAATGGTTAGTAAATGCTGGATATATCAAAGACATCACTAGCTTCCTTAATGATTTGGGTTGGTATGACAAGATGGATGTCGATATGAGAAATAACCTCACATTTGAAGGGAAAGTTTACGGTATCCCAAGAGATGGTTATGGACTTGGACTTGTTTTAAATAAGAGAATTCTCGGTGAATGTGGTTTGTTACCTGAAAATGAAGATGGAACTTATTCAATCTATAACAAAGATGGGTCGCCAGCATATCCAACTACTTTTGACGAAGTAAGACATTTTTCTGAAGTTATCGTCGATTCAACAGATAATACTAGAGGTATTTTGATTCCTTCTGCAAATAAAAATGGCGGTTGGCAATTTAGCAATATTGCCTGGAATTTCGGTGCTCAACTTGAAGTTCAAAATAGCGATGGAAAATGGGTTGGAACTTTAAACGATCCAAAAGCAGTTGAAGCCATGAATTGGATTAAAGAAATGAAATCTGATGGCTTATTAATTGATACAATCACCGTTAGTTACAACGATTGGTATGGAAAAATTAAGAGTCAAGTAGGTATGGCAATTGTCGGTAGCGATGTCGTTCAACTTGCCATTACAAATGCTAAATTAGCTAAAGAAGATTTAGCTTTTGTTCCAATGCCAGCAGGTCCATATGGAGATAGATATTCATTATATGGTGGTACTCCTTATGTCTTCTCATCAGATGCTAGCGATGAACAAGTTAAAGGCGCTATGATGTTCTTAGAATATATGGGTAGATCACCAGACGCTACAGAAGCAAACTTAGCTGCTGTCACAGAGGGAAACGAAGTTGCATCCAAAAAGGGTGAACCAATTATTCCATCTGTTAAACCTTGGACAGATGCTACCTATTTAGCCGCAACAAAAGAAATTGAAGATAAATATGTTAACGTCGATATGACTAACTTTAACGATTTCTTTAATACACTTCCAACAATGAAACACAATGAAGTTTCTTATTACGCTCAAGAAATGTATAAGTTACTTGATAATGTCATTCAAAAGGTTTTACAAAATCCAGATACAGTTAATGTTGAAAATGAATTAACAACTGCAAACAACACATTTAATTCTCAATATATGAGTCAATTATAATTGTCTCAAGGAGGGCAATATGTCAGTACAAAATGAAACTTTGACCCTCACACAAGATAACTATGTAAAGTTTTTACCAAAACAAGTATCGAAAGAGAAAAAAGGTATCAACAAGGCAATTTTAAAAAAGAATTTATCTGGTTGGTTATTGATGCTTCCAGGTATAGCATTATTTACATTCTTCGTGTGGGAACCACTTGTCATGAATGTAGTCTTATCATTCTTTGAAGGCTACAACATGAAAGAATTTCAAGGCTTTGGAAACTATATAAAAATATTCCAAGATCCACAGTTCCAAGCAGCTTTTACTAACACGTTCAAATATATATTTTGGTCTTTAGTAATAGGTTTCTTGATTCCTGTTATTTTAGGAATTTTATTAAGTGAAGTTACAAGAGGACAATCGTTCTTTAGAATTTGTATTTATTTACCATGTATTATTTCAGGTATTGCAGTTGCTTTCTTATTTAGACAACTTTACGATCCAGAATCTTTTTCAGTAATAAATACAATACTTCAAAAAATGGGCTTAAAAACATCGCTTCTAAGAGATGATAAAAATTTAGTTATTCCTCTTATTGTAGTTGCTATGACATGGCGTGGAGCAGGTGGTACTGTTTTAATCTATCTTTCAGCAATGCAAAGTATCGATAATAGCTTATATGAAGCTGTTAGAATTGATGGTGGTGGTTTAATGAAGAGATTTAGATATGTCACTTTACCACACTTAAAGGGAACTATCACTTCGTTATTCATTATGCAAATTATCTCAGTCTTCCAAGTTTTCTATGAACCTATGGTTATTTCAAATGGTGGACCAAATAACGCATCACTTTCCTTGATGTTATTAAGTTATAACTATGCTTTTGCTGATGCTAAACCTCAATTAGGTGCAGCTGTCGGCGTAATTCTATCACTTATTATTCTTGCCTGTACTGGTGTCTATTACTTAGTTTTAAGACTTATAAATGGTAAACAAGTGGAGGCTAGAAGATGAAAAAAGCAGTTAAACTTTCACAAAAGACAAATGGATTACTAAATTTCCAAGATTATAAAAAAGCTAAATATAGAGTAGTTTACGGAATTATTATATTCGTATTAGTTTTAGCTGTTTTAACAGCTTTAATTCCAATTTTCTGGTTGTTGATAACAAGCTTTAAAACGACAGATGAACTTTATTCTAATATTTATCATTTATTTCCAAAAGTGTTCGATATAAGAAAAGTGGCTCAAGTTTGGCAAAAAGCAAACTTTATGCGTTATTTCTTAAATTCGGCTATAGTTGCAATTGGCGCTGTAGTATGCGCTGTTGTTTTTAACGGATTATTTGCATATGCTACTACTATTGTTAAACCAAAGGGATATAAAATTGCACACGCTTTAGTTATGTTAAGTTATATGATCCCAGCAGTTACAGCAATTATTCCACTTTATAGCAACATCATTAAGTTAGGAATGGTAAATAGTTACGTTCCATTAATGCTTATTTTAGGCGCTAATGCTTTCTATTATGTCAACTTTAGAAATTACTTCAAAACAATACCAAATTCACTATTTGAAGCAGCAAAACTTGACGGATGTTCTGACTTGAGAATATTCGCTTCAATCGTTGTTCCAAACAGTAAACCAATTATTGGTGTTGTGGCTATATTTGCTATGACGGCAAGCTGGTCTGATTTCTTGTTGCCATACTTAATTTTAAATGATCAAGAAATGTACACTGTTATGGTTCAAATATTCTCAGTAAACGCTACAATTTCTCAAGGCGCTTATACTTATGATGAATTTTTGATGTTATTAATGATTTCTATATTACCACAATTGATTTTTTTCTTTGTTTTCCAAAAACAAATTACGAACTCTCAAACAACAAGTGGATTAAAGGACTAATATTATGGGAAAAGAAGCAACTAAATATTTAAAAGAAGATTCTTTCAAGATTATTGAAGAAGGATTACATCTAGATAGATTAAAAGTATCTGAATCTATTTTCTCTTTAGCTAATGAATATACTGGTATTCGTGGAAGCTTTGATGAAGGATCAGATAGTCTTGATTCGTTACGTGGCTCATATTTCAATGGGATATATGAGTATGCTAAAAAAGATACTCCATCAGCATATTTAGGCATTGTTAAAAGAACACACTTCATGATTAACTCTGTCGATTGGACAAAGGTTAAAATTGTTTGTTTAAATCAAAAATTAGATTTAGGTAAAGTAAAGTTTTCTAAATTCTATAGAGAATTAGACATGCAAAGTGGTCTTTATACAAGATCGTTTACTTGGAAAGTTACTGAAGGTAAGCATATCGATATTTGTTTTGAAAGACTTTTATCAATGACCGAATGTCATAAAGTGTTCCAAGTAATTACTTTAAAAACTAATTTTGATTGTAAAGTCGATTTAGAGTTGAGCTTAAATAGCAATGTACTTCACTGGGGACAAGATTGCTATTGGGATAGAAAAGACGAATTTGTTACTGACGAAAATATATACGCATTAAGAGTTAATACTCAAACAACAAATCAAAAGCTTGTTAGTACTATGCTTATTAACGGCATAGATAATCAAGAAACTTTTATTGATGATAAAGAAATTACTTGTGTTTGTAGTTTGCTATTAAAAGCTAATGAAACAAGAAAAATTGAAAGATATGTTGTAAACATTATCGATAAAAACAATACTGCAACTTTTGATGAAATGTTAATTGAAGCAAAAAATGAAGTAAAAGCCTCTAAGGAACATGGATTTGAATATTATCTTGATTTGAATAAAAAATACTGGGCAGATGTTTGGCATAGATCCGACATTGTTATTGATGGATCACTTATCGATCAACAAGGCATTAGATTCTGTATATTCCAATTAGAACAAACTTATCACGGATATGCAATGACTGATAATATTGGCGCTAAGGGTTTAACTGGTGAAGCCTATAGTGGACATGCTTTCTGGGATAGTGAAACTTATTGCTTGCCATATTATTTATTCCACAATACAGAAGCAGCAAAAGATTTGCTTTTATTCAGATATAATACATTAAAACAAGCAAAAGAAAGAGCTAAGGCTTTAGACTGCAAAGGAGCTTGTTATCCAATAGCTACTTTAAATGGTGAAGAAGGTTGTAACTTATGGCAACATGCTTCACTTCAATTTCAACCTTCAACAGCCGTTGCATATGGTATTTATCACTATATGCGTTTGACAAACGATGTTGATTTTTTAAAGAAATATGGAATAGAAATGCTTTTAGAAATTTCTCAATTCTTATTAACACGTGGTCAATGGGATCAAAAGCACGAATATTTTGGATTCTATGCAGTTATGGGACCTGATGAATTCCAAATGATGGTTAACCATAACACATATACAAACTACATGGCTAAAAAGACTTTCGATTATACTTTAGATTTAATTGAAAAATATAAAGATGATGCAGAAGTTTCAAATAGAGTTAAAGAACTTGGATTTGATGAAACTTTCTTAAAAGATATTCGCCATGCTAGCGAGCACATGAAAATATTAAAAGACAACAAAACTGGATTATATGAACAACATGAAGGTTTTTTTAATCTTCCACATATTGATGTCGATTCAATTCCTGTTAATGATTTCCCATTATATTCGCATTGGTCATACGATAGAATTTATAGAAACGACATGATAAAACAACCTGATGTTTTGATGTTTATGTTTTTATACTCAAGTGAATTTTCGTTGGCTGAAAAGAAAGTTAACTATGATTATTATGAACCACGTTGTATTCATGAATCAAGTTTATCACCTTCTATTCACTCTATTTTTGCAAATGAATTAGGCTATGAACAACAAGCATTAGACTTCTTTGGATTTGCTACAAGAATGGATTTAGATGATTATAACCGTAATACATGCGAAGGATTACACATGACATCAATCGCTGCTGGATTTATGAATATCGTCTACGGATTCGGTGGCTTAAAGAGCGATGGAGAAATGCTTGAACTTGCTCCAACACTTCCAAAGATTTGGAACTCATATTCTTTCTCAATTGTTTATCACGGTTCAGTTTTAAAAATAGATGTTAAAAGAGAAAACGTTACAATAATTTGTCACGGTAACAAAGTGACATTAAAGTTATATGGCAATGTTGTAACAATTAAAGATAAAATTATTGTTGAGCGTTAATAATATGAAATTAGAAAAACAAGGACTTGATTTAGAACAAGTTAAAAGTTTAGGTGATACCTTTGTCATTGGTAATGGACATTTGGGCTATCGTGGAACTTTAGAAGAATATACTAAATCACAAGGAGTTGGATTAAACATTGTTGGTTTTTATGATCGCTATAGTTCTAAATGGAGAGAATCTGTAAATGTCGCCAATCCAATATATATTAAAAGCTATTTTAATGATAAATGTTTATCTGTTTTAGAAAATACTCCTTTAAATCACAATATTACTCTTGATACTGAAAAGAGAGTATTTTCACGAAAGACAGAATTTGACGATGCAATTATTACTTCATCAAGATTTGTTTCTGCGACTAAAGACAACTTAATTGGATTCGAATACAAATTAACTGCTAAAAGTGCAGGAGAATATTCAATTTTAGCTGGAATTGATGCATTAATTGATGAAATTAACGGTCCTCACTTTGCTACAAAAAAAGTCTACAGAAAAGAAGAACTTATTATTTTTGAAGGTCAAACAAACGAATCAAAAGTAGCATATGTAAAACTAAAGCTTATTTGTGATTCAGATTATATTGAAAAAAAAGAAGAAAACTATCGCTTAACCAATGAATATAAGAAGAATCTAGAAGCTGGAGAAAGCATTTGTTTAGTTGGAGTCGCTGATATTGAAGCTAATGACTTTATTGATGAAACAATAGATATTTCTTCATATGAGCTTAAAGATTATTTAAATTTAAAAGATGAACATATAAAAGAGTGTTTAGCTCAATGGAGTATTTCACAAGTTGTTATTGATGGACCTAAAGATGCACAAGAGGGTTTAGATTATTCAATTTATCAACTATTAAGTATCGCTCCACATAAATACATAACTTCTATACCTGCTCGTGGTGTAAGTGGTCAAACTTATAAAGGCGCTATTTTCTGGGACACAGAAGTCTTCATGCTTCCATTTTATATTTTAACTAATCCAAGTGTTGCTAGAGGTTTAGTTGAGTATAGAATTAAAGGCTTAAAAGGTGCTAAAAAGAAGGCTAAAGACTTTGGCTTTAGAGGAGCTTTTTATGCTTGGGAAAGTCAAGAAGAAGGTTATGAAGCCTGCTCTTTATATAATATTACTGATGCCAAAACAGGTGAACCTATTAGAACATATTTTGCTGATAAACAAATTCATATTAGCGCTGATGTAATAAAAGCTTTATTCGATTATTCAACTAGAACAAATGACTATACACTTTTAAATCACGGTGGATTAGAAGCAGCTTTAGAAGTTGCTAGATTTTATTTATCTTATTCTTCTATAGATAAAAACGGCGTCTATCATTTAAATGATGTCATAGGTCCTGATGAATATCACGAAAGAATAAACGACAACACGTTTACAAACTATTTAGTTAAAGACGTAATTAGTAAAACATTAAAGTATTTTAATGAGTTAAAAGAAAAATCACCATATAAAGCCAGTAAGCTTTTAACAAAAATTAAAATGAGTGAAAAAGAACTTGATGACATTATAAAGTTTGAAAATAATATTTATATTCCAAGTACTAACGATATTATTGAACAATTTAATGGCTATTTTGCTCTTGAAGATGTTAAAGTTGAAGATGTTAGAAAAAGATTGACTACCGCAAATGAGTATTGGGGAAAAGAAGCTTCAAAAACTCGAGTTATTAAACAGGCAGATGTCATAACACTTCTAGCTTTATACCCACGAGATTTTTCATTAGATATTGCTCAAAGAAACTTTAACTTCTATGAACCTTATACTGAACATGGAAGTTCATTAAGTGCATCGATGCATTCACTTGTTGCAAGCAGAATTGGATTAAAAGATAAAGCGTATCAATTCTTTATGAAAACAGCATTAGCAGATTTAGGTGAAAGTACAAAGAAATATGCTGGTGGCATTTATATTGGTGGCACTCATCCTGCAGCTAATGGTGGAGCATATTTATCGGCTATATTTGGTTTCGCCGGTTTAACATATGACGGTGCTAAAATTAAGCTTCAACCACACTTGCCAACAGAAATAAATTCGTTGACATTTAAATTTTATGAAAATAAAAAAGTATATGAGGCTAACGTTACAAAAGATAGCTATATTATCAAGGAGGTAAAGCTATGATAAAAGGATTTGTTTTTGATCTTGATGGTGTTTTAGTTTTCACGGATCACTTTCACTATCTTTCTTGGAAAGCAATTGCTGATGAAGAAGGAATAGAATTTAACGAACAAATAAATAATCAATTAAGAGGTGTTTCACGTAAAGATTCTTTAGAAATTATATTAAGAAAAGCTTCAAAGACTTATACCGAAGATGAAAAAGATGCTCTTTGTGAAAAAAAGAACAACATTTATAAGACTTATTTAGATACAATGTCTGAAAAAGATGTTGATCCTGATACTATAGAAACATTAAAGCAACTTAAAGCTCAAGGATACAAAATAGCTTTAGGCTCCTCTAGTAAAAATGCTAAGTACATATTAAATAAAGTTGGGTTAACTCCTTATTTTGATGCAATTTCAGATGGCGTTGGCTTAGTTCATTCAAAACCAGATCCAGAAGTCTTCCTCAAAGCTAGCGATATGCTAAAGATTAACCCTAAAGAGCTTGTTGTAGTCGAAGATGCTGAAGCAGGAATTAACGCCGCAAACGCTGGAAAATTTATCAGTGTTGGCATAGGTGAAGCTAGCAAGTATGAAAAGACACAAATCAGCATTGAAAGATTTTCTGATTTATTAAAAGTTGCTAAAGCAAATTCAGGTATTGTTATTGAAGATTTATGCAAAGAATATACACCTGGAGTAAAAGCAGTTAAAGATGTAAATCTTGTCATTAACGACAAAGAATTTTTAGTTTTAGTTGGCCCTTCTGGTTGTGGTAAATCAACTATTTTAAGAATGATTGCAGGACTAGAAGAAATTAGTGGTGGTAGAATTTACATTGGTGGTAAATTGATAAATGATGTTGAACCAAAAGATAGAAACATCGCTATGGTTTTCCAGAATTACGCTTTGTTCCCAAATATGACTGTCGCACAAAATATCGGCTTTTGTCTTAAGATTTCTAAAGTGTTAAGAGAAAAAGATTACAAGTGTCCAACAAGTCCTAAAAAGCTTAGAAACTTATGGTATAAGGTACAGTATCCATTTGTAAAAAAACTTAAGTATAGACATTTGAAAAAAGAAGAAATTGATGAAAAAGTTAAATCAGTTGCTGAAATTTTAGGATTAACACAATACTTAGATAGAAAACCTGGGCAATTGTCTGGTGGTCAAAGACAAAGAGTCGCTCTAGGTAGAGCAATTATTAGAAATCCAGAAGTATTCTTATTTGATGAACCTCTTTCTAACCTTGATGCTAAAATGAGAGCAACAATGAGAACTGAAATTACAAAGTTACATAATAGACTTCAAACGACATTTATTTATGTTACTCACGATCAAGTTGAAGCTATGACAATGGGTACAAAGATTGTTGTTTTGAAAGATGGTGTCGTTCAACAATATGATACTCCAGCTAATATTTATAATAGACCAGCTAATAAATTTGTCGCTGGCTTTATTGGAACTCCACAAATGAACTTTATTGATGCTAAATATATAAATAGCCAACTAACAATTGGATCTAAAACTATCGATTTAACTAAAGAGTTCTTGGCTAACCAAGACGTTGAATCTTTAGGAGGAGGCAACGTTTGTGTTGGTATTAGACCTAGATCAGTTAAAGTTATGGATCAAGAAGGATATGATGAAAAATACGCTTTTGAAGGTACTGTTAATGTTTCAGAACAGCTTGGTGATGAAGTATTGCTCTATTTAACTGTTGAAGGTAAAGATGGAGACTTTACAATAGCTGGCAACCCAAAGAAACAATACAAAATTGGCGATAAAGTTAAGTTCTCGATTAATCCAAATGAGATTCATTTGTTTAACCCTGTAACAGAAAAGACATTATATATTTCTAAATAATTAAATCAATCCATTTAGTAATCATATTGCTAGATGGATTTTTTAATAGGTAATATAATTATGTTTAGTAGGAGGTATTTTTATGCCATGTACAACGATATTAGTAGGTAAAAAAGCTAGCAATGATGGCTCAACAATGATTGCTAGAAACGATGATGGAAGATTTGATGTTAAAAAAATAAAGGTTGTTGAAAAAGATAAACAACCTAGAAAATATGTAAGTAAAATTTCACATGTTGAAGTTGAATTACCAGAACATTCTTTAAGATATACAACTTGTCCAAACGTCGATCCTAAATATGGAATTTGGGCTGCTACTGGGATAAATGAAGCAAATGTTGGAATGAGTGCTACAGAGACTATCACAACAAATGCTCGCGTCTTAGGTGGTGATCCTTACGTTAAGTGCGAAAAGAAAAGTAAAGGTAAAGATGAAGTTAAGGGTGGAATTGGTGAAGAAGATTTAGTTGTTTTAGTATTACCATATATTCATTCTGCAAGAGAAGGTGTCCTTAGACTCGGAAGACTTCTTGAAAAATATGGAACATATGAGCCAAATGGAATAGCATTTAACGATAAAAATGAAGTTTGGTGGTTAGAAACAATAGGTGGACATCACTGGATTGCTAAAAGAGTAAAAGATGAAGAATATGTTATAATGCCAAATCAATTTGGATTAGACAATTTTGACTTTGAAGACGCTTTTAATGAAGGAAAAGAAAATCTTTGTTCCAAAGACTTGTTAGAATTTATTAAAGACAACAATTTAGATCTAGAAGAATCAAAAGAATTTAATCCACGTGTTGCTTTTGGAAGTCACTCTGATGCTGATCACGTTTATAACACTCCACGTGGTTGGTATATGGCAAGATATTTTAATCCAAAAACTTATAAGTGGGAAGGTGATAATGCTGACTTTACACCAGAAAGTGATGATATACCTTGGAGTTTAGTTCCAGAAAAAAAGATAACTATTGAAGATGTTAAATATATTTTGTCTTCATATTACCAAGGAACAAACTATAATCCATATTTAAAACACGATTATCCAGAAAAAGGAAAGTATCGTCCAATAGGAATTAGTAGAACTGGTGTTATGGCTATTTGCCAAATTAGAAACAATGTTCCAGAAGAAATTAGCGCAGTTGAATGGCTTTGCTTCGGATCTAATGCTTTTAACGTTTGCATACCTTTATATACAAATGTCGATAAGATGCCAAATTATGTTAGCAATGTTTCTTTAGATGTTTCGGTAGATAATTTCTATTGGGCAAGTAGATTGATTGGCGTTTTATGTGATGCTCATTATAGTAATTGTCTTATTTATGTTGAGAGATATCAAAATACAGTTGCTGCACTAGCTAGACAACACATAAAAGAATTTGATGAAAAATATATTAAATCATTAGATACTAACTTGTTGTCTAAAGCTAACGAAGAACTATGCAAGAAAGTTAAAGTTGAATCACAAAATTTAATCAATACTTTAACTCTTGTGTGCTCGCAAGAAATGAAAAACGGATATTCACGATTCGATAATTAAAATAAAAGTGCTAAGCTTTTTAAACATAACATTTAATATATATGTTAAAAAGCTTGCACTTTTTATATGCTTATTTATAAATACTTATCGGTAACTAGCTTATTGTAGTCGATAGTATCTTTACTATTTATTTCTCCTGCCATTTCAATAATAGTTAATAGTTTATCAAAGTTTTCTTTTGTTATGTGCATGTCTGTTGCCCAAGCTTCAATATTTCTATAGTTTTGAAGAATCATTTCAATTTCATCTAATGGAGAAGAAAGAAAATCATTTTGTACTACTTTAGCAATATTTTCAATAGGTTCTGTATAACAATACTTAATAGCTTTATCAATAGCTTTAGTGAACTTTTTAAGCATATCACCATTTTTGTCCATAGTATTTTTTAAAGTGCTATAAGCTGTATAAGGAATTATTCCTGAAGATTCTCCTAAGCTTGCTACTATATGACCAACACCATTTTTTACTACTTGAGTTGCTGATGGTTCAAATAAGGCTACAAAATCACTTTGTCCTGCCTGAAATACTCCAGCTAAAACATCAAATTGAACATCAGTTCGAACGTTAACCTCAGCTTTAGGATCATCTTGTTTGACATCTAAACCGTTATTTTTAAGTATATATTCTAATACCATCTCAGGCATTCCGCCTTTTCTACCACCGATAATCGTTTTACCTTTGGTCATATTCCAAGTGAAGTTATCAATTTTATCTCTAGCTAGCAAAAAGGAACCATCTTTTTGAGTTAACTTTGCAAAGTTAATGGCGTAGTTTGTGGCCCCTTGTTGTTCTATATATACAGTTGCTTCCGGACCCATTAAACCTATTTGAGCATCTTTACTTAAAAGAGCTGCCATAGTTTTATCTGCACCAGGTGTTGTTATAAAGTCTATATCTAACCCTTCTGCTTTAAAGAAACCGAGATTTTTAGCTACATATTGAGGTGCATAGAAAAGAGAGTGAGTAACTTCTGCAACTATTACCTTGTTGCCATTTGTTTTATTACATCCTACTAGTGGGATAACCATAAAGGATAGTAAACCTATCATCAATTTGTTATATTTCATTTTATTTTCTTTTTGTATTCCTTCCTTGTAAGTACTTTTCAAATAAAGCGAGTATTTCATACATAGCAAAAGCAATGACAGCTAAAATAAGTACACCCATCATAACTAAGTCGAGTTTAAAGACTTGACCGCCATATACTACAAGATACCCAATTCCTCCACGAGATACTAAAAACTCACCGACAATTACACCAACCCAAGCTAAACCAATATTGATTTTAACAAGAGAAATAATATTGGATAAATTGCCTGGAAGAACTAATTTAAAAAGTATTTGTCTTTTATTAGCTCCATACGATTGAAGCATTTTTACTTGCTCAGCATCGACACTTTTAAAATATGAATGAGCTTGAATTATTGTTACAACAAGTGATAGAGAAACACTGACTGCAACAATCCCTTTAATTCCTGTTCCTACCCAAATGATAATTATTGGTGCTAACGCTGTTTTTGGAAGAGCATTTAAAACTACTAATATTGGATCAAGTATTTTATATAGTTTAGGTAAAAGATACAAAATAATTGCAAATATTAGTCCACTTGTCGTACCAATAAGTAGTCCAATAATTGTTTCATAAACAGATATTCCAACATGTTTAGCTAATTCTCCAGATTTCATATATGTTAAAAATAATGAGAACACATCACTAGGCTTACTAACTAAGAAAACATTTAAAAATCCTAATCTAGCACCGACTTCCCATAAAACAAAAAAGCCAATTACTATTAATGATCTTAACAAAATAACTATTAATTTATCTTTTCTTACTTGCTTTTTAAAGTCTTTAAATGTTTCAATTTTCTTATTCTTCATGGCTTAGATCCTTATAAATTTTGTCAAAATAAACTTGAAATTCTTTTGTTGTACGTGCGTTTGTAGGAGTATGTTCTTTGCCTTCAAAGTTAAGTTTTATTTGATAGTTTCCAAGTATTTTTGATGGTCGCTTTGAAATTACAATAACTCTATCCGAAAGAGAAATAGCTTCTGAAATATCATGAGTGACGATAATAGCACTTTTTTGTTCTTTTCTAATTATGTTATTAACATCATCCTCTAAATTTAGTCTTGTTATGTAGTCTAAAGCTGAAAATGGTTCATCTAACAACAATAAATTTGGCTTTAATGCTAGAGTTCTTATTAATGCAACACGTTGTCTCATGCCACCTGATAAAGTGCTAGGGTAAGCATCTATAAAATCTTTTAATCCATATTTATTTAATAAACTTAAAACGTATTTTTTGTCTTCTGCATTTATTTTACCTTTAATTTCTAACCCTAAAACGACATTCTTATATACTGTCCTCCAAGGAAATAAATTGTCTTTTTGAAACATATAACCGAATTGTTTAGTAGTTTGAATAAAGCCGCTATCTTGGCTAATTAAACCAGAAATTAAATTTAATATTGTTGATTTGCCAGCACCAGAAGGTCCAACTAACGTTACTATTTCATTATTTTGTACTTCAAAAGATATGTTATTTAAAACATCTAACCGTCCATCTTTATTAAAAAAATGTTTATAAACATTTTCAAATTTAACTATAGGGTTCAAAATACTCACCTATTTTAGAATATGAAAAAACCAGAACTGCCGTAACAGTTCTGGTAAATAATCCACTTTTTACCTACAAACCTAATATTAATTTGGCAAGGAGGAAATAAACAGCAAGTGAACTTACATCAAGTATTGTTGTAATTAAAGGTCCTGCCATCAATGCTGGGTCGAGGTGAATTAGCTTAGCTAGCATTGGTAATGAGCTACCAAGAGTTTTAGCCATAACAATAATAAGATACATAGTCAATGAAACAAGGAGGGCTAAAAGCCATTCAGGGTAATTTGTAGCTCCACCTGTTGCATCGATAATGCCAGTTTTTAATTCTATAAATATCCAAGCAAAGTTGAAGGCAGAGATGAATAAGCCTGTGATTAAAGCTACTCTAAACTCTTTCCATAAAACTTTTGGATAATCTGATAATTTTACTTCACCTAAAGCTAAAGCTCTTGTAACGACTGTTGTTGTTTGGTTACCAGCATTACCTGATGTATCCATTAGCATAGGAACAAATACCGTCAAAACTGGGACGACCATGAGCAAACTTTCAAAGTTATTTAATAAGAGTCCAGTAAGTGTGGCAGAGAGCATTAAGACTAATAGCCATACAACTCTTGATTTAGCAAGTTTGAAGACTCCAGTTTTTAAATAAGGTGTATCAACAGGAGTGATAGCAGCCATCTTTTGCAAGTCTTCTGTGTTTTCTTCTTCAATAACGTCCATGACATCATCGAAAGTAATAATACCTAACAATCTTCCTTCAGTATTAACAACTGGTAAGACAGGAATATCATATTTTTTAAATATTCTAGCAACTTCTTCTTGGTCGGTATTTGTATAAACTTCTGTATAATCAGTGTTCATGATTTCAGTGATTGGAGTATCATCTTTAGCAAATACTAGTTCTTCAAGAGAAAGAGTACCAATAAGCTTTCTTGATTCATCGACAACAAACGTTGTAGCTACTGTTTCTGCACCTTTACCAATGGACTTGATTTTGTCTAAAGCTTCTTTAGCTGTAGCTGTCTTTTTAATTTCGACATATTCACTGGTCATGATTGAACCAGCAGAGTCATCATTGTAATTTAAAAATCTATTGATATTACCACGATTTTCTTTATCGGTAGCTTGCAAAACTTTAGAAACTAAGTTACTTGGCAACTCTTCGACAAAGTCGATCAAGTCATCGGTTGACATATCTCTAATTAAGTTTTGAATATCAGCTTCTGAGAAAGCCTCAACAATAGTTTGTTGTTGATCTTGATCAAGATATGAGAAAATTTCTGCTGTATATTCATTTTGAATAGTCTTAAACAAAAGGATAACGTCTCTTTTGTCTTCAGCTTGATCGTAGTCCATAAGCTTTATTGCATCAGCAACAACAATTGGAGAGTGGTCTTCAACAAGACTTCGTAGGGAAGTAAAATCCTTTTTTGCTATAAGTGATCTTATTTCTGCTAATAGTTGTTCACTATCGGTTATTTCTTCTTCGTTCATGTTAATGACCTCCTTTCGTCTTTGCTAGTATGGCATTTTAAATCGATTTTTACAAGACGAAAAGAAAAAATTATAATACTTTTACATAAATTTCTTTAACTTCGCTTTTATTTAAGTATAAAACAGAATCATCGAATAATATTACTATAAAGTTAAATGTTTTATATAATACTTCAACTAATTGATTTTCTCTTAATCCATAATTATATAAATCATCATTTTTAATAGAATAAATAACACATTTTTTGTTGGTTTTAATAGAATTTAGGTTTACGATTTCTTCCATAGTTAAATTAAAATATGCAACTAGTAATAAAATGGTTACTTTGCTTATATCTCATCAATTATGATTAGCTTAAAAGTGTTGTGCGCAAAAAATGGGCAATAAAGTAAAAAATGAACAAATGATATGCTTTCAATTATTGAAAAAAATTATCTTGTATGAGAAAATATAAACGATACCGAGCTTGCTCGGACAAATAATAAAGAAAGGTTAATAGGTAACTTATGGATTACTCCAAAGAAGTTAGCAACCAATGTATTGTTAATAAAGGTTGCGATCACGGCCCAGCACCAATCCCAGAAGAAGGTAGATGGGTCCTTGCTAAAGAGATTAAAGATATCTCTGGCCTCAGCCACGGTGTCGGCTGGTGTGCTCCTCAACAAGGTGCTTGTAAGTTAACATTAAATGTTAAAAACGGCATCATCGAAGAAGCTCTCGTTGAGACTATCGGTTGTTCCGGTATGACTCACTCTGCAGCTATGGCTGTAGAAATTTTACAAGGAAAGACACTCCTTGAAGCTCTTAACACAGATCTTGTCTGCGATGCAATTAACGTTGCAATGCGCGAAATCTTTAAACAATTTGTTTATGGACGTACACAAACTGCTTTCTCAGAGAACGGTCTTCCAGTTGGTTCATCATTAGATGACCTTGGTAAGAACATTCGTAGCCAAGTTGCTACAATGGTTGGCACAAAAGCAAAAGGCCCACGTTATCTTGAAATGACAGATGGTTATGTCTTAAAGCTTGGTCTCGATAGTCACGATGAAATTATCGGTTATCAATTTGTCAATCTCGGCAAAATGATGAACGCAATCCGTAGTGGTGTCGATCCAAAAGAAGCATATGAAAAAGCAATTGGTCAATATGGCCGCTTCAGTGAAGCAGTCAAGACTATTGACCCAAGAAAGGAGTAATTTTTATGGCTACATTTGAAAACTCCGAACGTCGTGCAGCTGGCATTGCCGCATGCTGTGCAAAATATGGCATCAAGGATTTAGACGAAGCAAGAGAAATTTGCTTAGCTCATGGAATTGATGTTGAAAAAATAGTTAAAGGTGTTCAACCAATTTGTTTCGATAACGCTGTTTGGGCTTATACACTTGGTGTTGCAATCGGCTTAAAAGAAGGTGTTAAGACAGCTGTTAAAGCTAGTGAACTTATTGGTGTTGGTCTCCAAGCTTTCTGTGTTCCTGGTTCTGTTGCCCAAGTTCGTGAAGTCGGCTTAGGTCATGGTAACTTAGGTGCTATGTTATTAAGTGAAGAAACAAAATGCTTCTGCTTCTTAGCAGGTCACGAATCATTTGCTGCTGCTGAAGGTGCAATTGGTATTGCTCGTAACGCAAACAAAGCAAGAAAAACTCCATTAAAGGTTATCTTAAATGGTTTAGGAAAAGATGCTGCTTACATCATTTCAAGAATCAATGGTTTTACATATGTCCAAACAGATTATGATTTTGCAACATCTGAACTTAAGATTGTTAGAGAAGTTAAATTCTCTGATGGCGAAAGAGCCAACATTCGTTGCTATGGTGCAAACGACGTTTCTGAAGGTGTTGCTATTATGCAATATGAAGATGTCGACGTTTCCATCACTGGTAACTCTACAAACCCAACTAGATTCCAACATCCAGTTGCTGGTACATATAAAAACTGGGCTTGGTCTCATGGTAAGAAGTATTTCTCAGTCGCTTCAGGTGGCGGTACTGGTAGAACACTTCACCCAGACAACATGGCCGCTGGTCCATCTTCTTATGGCTTAACAGATACCATGGGAAGAATGCACGCTGATGCACAATTTGCTGGTTCTTCATCAGTTCCTGCTCACGTTGAAATGATGGGTCTCATCGGTATGGGTAATAACCCAATGGTCGGTGCCACAGTTAGCTGCGCAGTTGCTGTCTACGAAGCAAACAAAGATAAGTAAAATTAATAATTAGAGCTTAATTCAAAAGTAATACTGTAATCAGTTATTTCTTAAGAGTTAAGCTCTTTTTATATGCTTTATTTATTTTTTGGGGCATTTTAACAAAAAAAGTAGGATTTTGTCGAAATTTTCCCATATATAAAATAGGAGGATAGACAGAAATGACTTATAAAGAAATGTCTAAAGAATTAAAAGAGATTGCTAAGACTTACAATAGAAGCTTACAAGATCTAATTGTAAATGGCGCACAAATTAAAGAAGGATTTTTATTTGATCCATCTAAAAGAAATGATGAGTACGCGTTTTTCCAGTTTAAGGGAACAAACTCATCGACAATTAACGCTGAAAGGTTTGTTTTAAGTGTCAATTTTGCTCTGACATGTCTAAAAACTGAATATAGAACAATCTTATGGCACGATTATTTCCGCAAAGCAGAAAATGGATGGTGGATTTCTTATTTTTCTAAAACATCGTATTATCGAAATAGACGAGAGGCAGTAAAAGAATTTATGGAGATAAAAATGGATGCTAACAACTTTTAAGAATAGTTTATCTATTTTATTCTTTTTGCCTTTATTAGTTTTTGATCAAAATAATAATCATGTTTCTGATATAAAAATTAAAACTGTTGATAATGGATATGAAGTTTCTTTTATTGCTAATAGTTTGATTGATGAGACTTTAAAAGTTACATATAAAGAAAACATTAAAATATTGTGCGATAATTTAGGAAAAAATAATTATTCGTTTATTATCAATTTTCATGAATTTGATGGTGGAAATGATAACATTTATTTTTATTTAGGCGATGATGTTTTTAATGCTAATGTCATAAATTATATAAATAACGAATTTAATAAAAAAACAGATTATATATTTACTCGTCCTATAGGCATAGATACAAATTCGAAATTTATTTATGAAACTTTAATTATTGAACCGCTCGAATTTGAATTGTGGTCAAATTGTAATTATTATGTTGGTCCAATTGTTAAGTTTAAGTCAAATAAAGATTATGAAGAAATAAAAGATTATTGCTTTTCTGTAACAACAAAAACTTTTAGTAAAAATTTAAAGATAGTTAAAGATCTGGATAATTATATGCTTGCTTTGGATTATATAAATGTCAGTTTGAATAACGAACTTTTAGACTATTCTATAAATTTTAATGATCAAATACTTGTTAGAGGAAAAATATTATCACATAAAACTTTTGATAGCAAAAATGGAATAGGTGAATATGAAATACATCAAATTTAATTTGTCTTTTTTAATTATATTCATCGGTTTGAATTATATATATTTCAATTTTGGTAAAAATAAATTTAATTTTCAAATTGAAAGTTTTTTAAAAGAGAATTTAAAAAAAGCATTTTTAGACAATGTTGTTTTTGTTGATGAAAAACCAATGATTGATTCAGATAATTTAATAAAAGAATATAGTTATTTAGTTTATCAAAAATATAGAGAAGCTGAAATAACACAAATTTACATTGATGATGAATATAAAAAATATGTATATAGCATTAAAGAGATAGTAACTATAGATGAAGTTAAATATGAGGTTGGGTATGGAATTAAAGAAAAGTAAGATTAAATTTTATCTTTCTATAGTTATAGCTATTTTGGTTTGGTTGTTGTTTTTATATGTAAATATAAGAAATTATATAAACATTTTTATTATTGTTATAGGAACTTTAAGTGTTGTTTTATTTTCTAGTTTGTATTATTCAGTTTTAAAATCATATTATGTTAGAACATGTTCTTTCGCTTTTGCGCGTTCTTTATTATTTAATTTAAAATGGGGCGCAAATTATAAAGAAAGTTTAGAAGCAAGTTGTGAAAAAATAAAAGGCATAAATATTAATATTTCATTAGAAGACACATCTCTTTCATTGGAGTTCAAGAAACTAAAGTTAGGTTATTTAAATTCGTTAATTACTACTATTATAGACAGCGCTAATAATGGTAAAAAGCTTTTTATAAGAAGTATGTCAATCGATTATATTTTAAAAAAGGAAATAGATAAAAAAAACGAAATTGAGTTAAATTTATCAAATACTTTATCCGCGTTTTTACAAATTAACTGTATTAATTTGATTTTGTTTTTTATGTGCGTAATAAATCAAAGCTTTGAAATAATAATTTCAAATTCGATTATGTATATTTGGCTAATAATCATATTAAGTAACTTATGCTTCACATTAGTTTTAAATGGTATTAAAGGAGAAATATAATGAAAAATAAGATTAAAATAGAAAAAGAAGAAAAGTATTATTTATTTATAATTTTAATTGGGATAGTTTTAACTTTCTTAATTTATTATTTTTATCGTCAGTTTTATTTATCGTTAGTTCCATTACTTGTTTCACTTAGCGTTTCTTTTATTCTTTTTTATTTCAATAGTGAATTGAAGAAAAGAAAAGTAGAAAAAAAAGCTGAATCAATGCTAGGTTTTTATATGAGCATCAATCAACAGTTAACTTTAGGCAATTCTTTTAAAGATAGCGCCATAAAAGCTATTAGCGAGATTGTTGATGAAAATTTAAAGAAAGATATACAAGAATATTTTAACGAGGAGAATGTTGGATCTGGTGTTTTAGATATTTCAATCTTAAATACTGATACAGAAAAAGAGTTATGTAGCTTGTTTTTATATGGAATAACTCATCAAATAAACGCTGAATTTAAAGATAATTTTTTTCAACTTTGTGATATGTATAAAGATGAAGTTAATATTAAAATTGGCAATAAAAAGAATTACGAAAAGTATATTGAGTATATAAGTGTATTTGTGACTTTGATAATTGCTATTTTATTAACTTATAAGCTTTTTAACTCATTATTATGAATAAAAATTTATATATAAATCTAATAGTTTCTTTGATATTTATTTTGATAATTTATGATTTTTATAGCTTATCAAAATATAAAGAATTATTGCAAAACTGTATGGAAGTAACAAACAAGTGTTTATTTGAAAATAAAAATCCTAATGAATACTTACCTACTAACACAAAGTATACGTGCAATACGAATTGTGAATACGAAAGTGGAAGAGTAGTAGAATATAAATTAAGTGTTAAATCTTCTTTTTTTATTAATCCTTTTCAAAAAGAGGTTAGTGAAACGTATTATTATTTTGTATCTGATGTAAAGTTTTACGAATGATAATCATACCCTTTAAGGGTGAACAAAATGAAATATGAAGAACTGTATGGAGCAATTGTTACTCCAATGAAAGATGACAAAATTGATTTAAAAACTTTTGATAATATTTTATCTTTATATGAGAAAAATCGACATCAAGGAGTTATTGTTGCTGGTTCTACTGGTGAAGGGGAATCTTTGACAATTAATGAAAAATATGAACTATTGAAAGTAGCGTTAAAACATAAAAATCTCGATGTAATTATGGCTGTAAAATCTGGTTCAACTAAAAGTGTTATTGATGAAATTAAAAGATATTGTACTTTAGACGTAAAAACTTTTTTGATAGTTGTTCCAGCATATTATAAAGCGCCTCAAGAAGGAATTTATTTTCACTTTGCAGAAATAGCTAATACTTATAACGATAAAAACATAATTGTTTATAATATTCCATCAAGGACTGGAAGTAATATAAACTATGAAACAGTAGCTAGGTTAGTAAACGATTATAAAAACATAGTTGGAATTAAAGATTGCTCATTAAATTATGAGTATGTAGAAAAGCTATCTAAGATTACAACTGTTTATTGTGGATCTGATGATTGTGCATTAGATTACTTAAAATCAGGAGCAACGAAGTTTATTTCAGTATGCAGCATTTTTTATTATGATACAATACATCAATTATATATGGAATATAATAGTGGTTTATATAACTACATAATGTACGGATATTTAAGATATGTAACAAACTTATTATCTTTAAAAGTTAATCCAATTGGAATAAAAGAATTGTTTAAACTTAAAGGATACAAATCTATGGATTTAAGATTGCCTCTTGTGCCTTATGATGAAAAAGAAAGAGAAAGGTTAAAAAAGTTGATCCCTATAAGCGATATGGCAATTGATTAAATTTGATGTAAATAGTAGAATTTGTTTGAGGTTTTATAAATGAATTCTATCTCAGCTTGGAATATATTTTGTCAAAGTATGTTAGCAAATATTGATGGTGAAACCGATTATCCAGAATTAGATTATCAATTTGACCAATTTCTTTTTTGCTACAGCAATAATCAACGGTTGTATTTGGAAATGGCTCCAAGTTTAACTTTATATAAATTGGCTAATGGTTATGAAGATAAAGAGTTCTATGGAAAATTCTTAAATGAAATTGAAGATATAGAAAGTCTCGGATTTATTTCAGCTAAAGTTGAGCTGATAATATCTTTCTATTGGAAACTTTATGATCAAGAAGATTACGATATAGAAACATCAAATAGTACTAAATTAGATCAATCACTATTAGATAATTTAAATTGTACATTTGAACAATTTATCTCGTATATTAGAGCTACACTAGAAAATAAAGACGTTAAGTTATCCGATAAACTTAAAGTTATTCAACTAATAAAAACGGTCGATGATTCAATGATTAACAGCAGTTCATATATAATTACTTACCCAAACGGTTCAAAAAGAGTTTATAGAACTGATGAGAATATTGATGATGAATTGATGGAATTTATAAATAAAATAGAAAACGATTCTAATAATTTTAAAATTTTAACCAGTTTAGAAATATTTTTAAATAATCTTAAAGACGTTTATTTTAAAGAATATGTAAATATTAATAATTTAGATACAAAAGAATTTTTAAAGTGGTTTGATTTCTTTTATAAAAACTATCAAGTTAACTATCTTAAATTGCTAGAATTATCCAAGAATAACATACATATAAATTTTTTATTAGCGTATAATTGCTTTTAAAATGTTAAAAATAGTGTCGAAACACGATTTTTGTTAGCAATCTATTGACATAAAAGGCTAGTTGTTAAATACAAATACTCGTTTTGTTTGATTTTACAATATCGCTAGTATTATAATATTTTAGCGTGTTTATGGAGGTTTAAAAACATCGTGGAAAAGATATTTAAAAATAACAAAGACGGAAGCTTATTAGTTTCAGTCGCTTACGCTCAAGCAGACTACGCACCAGTAGTTAACAAAGTAATTGAACACTTGGCTCAAAACGTTACAATCAAGGGCTTTAGAAAAGGCAAAGCTCCACTTGATAGAGCAAGACCATATATCAAGAACGAAGACATATATGATGGAATGGTTAGAAAATTAATCGATCGTGATTTCCCAGGCTTACTCGAAGAATATGAAGATAAGAAGGAAGTTGCTAACATTCAACCATCATTAGAAATTGCAGTTGATGATAAGACTGGTGTCTATACTTTCAACTACACATTTACATATTTACCAAAGGCTGAATTAGGCCAATATAAAGGCTTAGGCATTAAAGAAGATGTTCAACCAGTCTCTGATGAAGAAGTTGATGCTAAGTTAGAAGCCTTACGTAAAGATCAAGCTGAACTTGTTCCAAGTGAAGGTGAAAGCAAACTTACAGATACAGTCAATATTGATTTCACAGGCTTTATCGATAACAAACCATTTGATGGTGGCAGTGCAAAGAACTATGACTTAGTTTTAGGATCCAATTCATTCATTCCAGGCTTTGAAGATGAACTCGTTGGCCTCAAAGAAGGAAGTCACAAGAGCTTTAACATTACATTCCCTGAGAACTATGTTGCAAGTTTAGCTGGAAAACAAGCTAGATTTGATGTCACAGTCAATTCAGTTAAATCACAAGTCTTACCAGAACTTGATGACGAATTTGCTAAAGGCGTCGAAAAATATGAAGTCGAAACTCTCGCTGATTTAAGAGCAAAAGTTACAGAAGAACTTACATCTTCTCATGCCACACAAGCTAAGAACGCTAAACTTTTAGCTGTTGTAGATTCAATTGCTGCAAATTCAAAATTTGTCATTTCTGACAAGTACATTGAAGTTACAGCTAATAACATCAACGATCAAAAGCTTAATCAAATCAAACAATATGGTTTAGGAAAGAAAGAATATCTTGAACTTGTTGGTATGACAGAAGAACAATTTGATGCTGATGCTAAGACACAAGCTCAAACAGAAGGAAAGAACTTTGCTGTTTATAGAGCTGTTATTGCCGCAGAAAACTTAGAAGTTTCAGACGATGAAATTGCTAATGTTTTCGGTGGAAAAGAAAAATATGATGAATTTGTTGCAAAGGCTAAAGAAGGTTCTTCAGCTGGCCAATTAACAAATTATATCGCACAAATCAGATCCAACTTACTTAACCGTAAAGTCGAAGAATTCCTTTTAGCTAATAACTAATTAGTATAAAAAGAAGAAAGGAGGTTAAAGATGGCTGATAATAATAAAGTTTTACTACCAGTATTTCCAAACGCTAGAAGCGTTGCTTTACCATCTTTAAAAATGTCAATCTCAGTCGTAAATGAATACGGAAAGAGATTGTTTGATTCTCTCAAAGAAGGAGACTATTTCTTCTTTGTCAGATCGTTCAACGACGACGCATTTGTCGATGTTGAAAATATTAAATTACCTGCAACTAAAAAGACAGGTACAATTTGCAAATTAATTAGTATCGTTAAAAACGACGTTAGTTACACTGTCGAGTTTATTGGCGATGATACAGCTGATTTAGTTGATATTGAAATCGATAAAGACAATAAAATTGTTCGTGCTGAATTAGCTCCTCACGACAATGCTCCACGCGAAGCATATGAAATATATGCTAGACTTGGTAAATTACAAGCAAAGTATGATGCTTTAAAATCTAAATATCCTACTTTACCTGAATTACCAGATTTAACTGATGTCGCTCCAGAGAACATTCCATATCAATTAGCTGCTTTCTTCAATTCAAGTTTTGATGTAAGACAATTAATGATCGAATACACAGATGTAATCGATAAAATGAAATTATGTCTAAACGAAATTGAAAAATTAGATATTGATGGAAAAATTGAGTTCGAACTCGATAGAGCTGTTTCAACTGCTATGGACAAAAATCAAAGAGAGTATGTCCTTAGAGAAAAGATGAAAGCAGTCAAGGGAATGCTCAAAGAATTCGATGGCGATGATCAAGATGCAGTCTATGAAAAAGCTTTAAACGAAAATAAAGATTTATATCCTGAAAACATTCAACAAAAGATTAAAGTTGAAATGAACCGTTTAAAGACTATGCCTGCTGCTTCTCAAGAAGCTTCAGTTGTTAGAACATATCTTGATTTATTAGTCGAAATGCCATGGAGAGTTTCATCACAAGATAATGAAGATTTAAATAATGTTCAAAAGATCTTAGATGAAGACCATTATGGCTTAGTTAAACAAAAAGAACGTATTTTGGAATACTTAGCTGTTAAGGCTATGACAAAATCCTTAAAAGCTCCTATTTTATGCCTTTATGGACCTCCAGGTGTTGGTAAAACATCACTTGGTGTTTCTATAGCTAGAGCTTTAGGAAGAAAATTTGTTAAAGTTTCACTTGGTGGTGTTTCTGATGAATCAGAAATTCGTGGCCATAGACGTACATATGTTGGTGCTTTACCAGGTAAAATCGTCCAAGGTATTAGAAATGCTGGAGTTAACAACCCACTTTTCTTGTTAGATGAAATTGATAAACTTGAAGGCGGCGGTTATCATGGTGACCCTGCTTCAGCTATGCTTGAAGTTCTTGATCCAGAACAAAACGTTGCTTTCCAAGATAACTACTTAGAAGAGACTTTTGATTTATCAAATGTATTATTCATTTGTACAGCTAATGATTTAAGCAAGATTCCAGAACCATTACGCGATCGTTTAGAATTAATTGAACTTAATACTTATACTAAGTTTGAAAAAATGCATATTGCAAAAGAGCATTTAATCAATCTTGAATTAAAAGAAAATGGTATTAAGCCTGAAATGATTGAATTTGAAGACGATGCTCTCGATTATATAATTGAAGATTATACAAGAGAAGCTGGTGTTCGTGACTTACGTCGTAGAATTGGCAAAATCATGAGAAAATTTGCTGTCAAATATCTTAAAGACAACACATTTAATCACTTAGTAGTTACAAGAGAAGTAGTAACTGACTATTTAGGAAAGCCACCATTTATTCACACTAAAAACTTGAGCGAGTCTCAAGTTGGAGTTGTCAATGGTTTAGCATACACTTCCTATGGCGGTGAAATTTTACCAATTGAAGTTAATTTGTATCCAGGAAAAGGCACATTAATTAAAACTGGTAGCCTTGGTGATGTTATGAAGGAATCAATGGAAATCGCTTTCACATATGTTAAGTCTATCGCACAAAAATATGGTGCTCCTGCTGATTTCTTTGAGACTCATGATTTTCACATACACGCTCCTGAAGGTGCAACACCAAAAGACGGTCCATCAGCTGGTGTTGCTATTTCTACTGCAATTCTTAGTGCCGTAATTAATAAGCCATTAAGAAATGATGTTGGTATGACAGGTGAAGTTGATTTACGTGGTAATTCAATGACTATTGGTGGCTTAAGAGAAAAGTCATTAGCTGCTGTCAGAGAACATTTAAAGCTTATTCTTGTTCCAAAAGGTAATCATAACGATGTTGTTGATTTACCAGAAGAAGTTAAGAATAACCTCGAAATTATTGAAGTGAGTTCTGTTGAAGACGTTATTAAATACGCCTTTGTCGAAGCTCCTCAACCAGTGGAGGCCAAATGATTGACTTTCGCAAAGCGACTTTTATAAAAAGTGCTGCTGGAAAATCGGGATTTTTAAAAGATAGACCTCAAGTAGTCTTTTTAGGAAGATCAAACGTTGGAAAGTCTTCGTTAATCAACGCTTTATGTGATAATGGAAAACTAATGTATGTTTCCAAAACTCCAGGTAGAACACAGATGCTAAACTATTTGGATATAGAATCCAATTATTATTTAGTAGATGCTCCTGGTTATGGTTACGCTAGTGGACCAATAGGTAGATTTGAACAGTTAATGTTAGAGTATTTCGATGTTACCAAAAATACTTATGCAATAGTTTTAACTGATTCACGTAGACCATTTACTGATGATGACTTAGCTATTATGGATATGTTAGCTGAAAAACAAATTCCAAGCCTTGTTGTTATGACTAAGGCTGATAAGCTCAATCAAAAAGAAAAAGCCGCAGCAATAAAAAGAGTCCAAACTCTTTATCCAGAAGAAGAGTTTTTATTCGTTTCTGTTAAAACTAAAGCGGGTATTCAAGAACTTAGAGGAATACTTGCTAAACAATTACAAAAATAATCATTAATTTTTATCTTCTTTCTTATAATTAAGAAGGAGGATAAGTTTATGAAACCAATCACATTTACAAAATCATTCATCTTCGAAGAGAATATTGTCAAAGTGCAAGATTTCTTAGTAGAAGATGATTTTTCGTATGAAATAAAAGATTCTGATTTAAGTATCTCTGGTAAGATTAGTGGATCAGGAAGCGCTAAAAGTGAAGTCGATACATATCCGTTTACATTTATAATTGATGTTGATTGTCTTTTAAGTTTAGCAAAAATTGATTGCTTAACTGATTTAAAGTTAAGATTTAAAGATTATAAGTCCACAATTGATGGAAAACTTTTAACTTTGACAATAAGATATGAATTATTTGGTAATGGAGAAGTATATAAAGATGTCATTACAAAGGAAGACAAGAGTTTGCAAAGAAAACTATATGAAACTATGACTTCTTCAACTGTCATTGAGGATGTAAATCCAGCAATAGATAGTAATTTTAAAGAAAAAATCGAAAAAATCTTAGATGAAAAAGTTGAAGTTATTTCAACTTTAGACGAATTAAAACCGCTTGATTCTTTTTCAAAAGAAATTGATGAAATTGAAGAAGCTAAGATTCAACCTATTCCTTTTGTTGCCCCAATAGAAAAATATGATGATCGAAAGAATGTTGAAGATAATAAAATTGAAGAAAAGAAAGAGACTATTTTTAAGGAAAAATATGTTGTTACATATATATATTACAAAGTAAAAGACTCTGATAATTATTCTAACGTTTCTGAAAAATTTAAAGTTTCTGAAAAAGATTTAAGAGATTGTAACTCTTCAAAAGATATTAGACCTGGAATGCTATTAAAAATACCAAACAAATAAATATGAAAGATTTGCTTAGAGCTAATTATAATTTAGATGTCGAATCTATAATTAAAGTGTCTCCGAAAACTTATAGAATTCAAGCTAATGGTCAACCATTTTTGTTAAAGAATAATCAAAATCCAGATGTTGAAAACATTATTAAAAGATTAGAAATGCTCAATATTGATACGTTTGTTATACCTATAAAAAACGTTGATGATGAATATATAATTAGTTATGAAGATGACTATTATGCTTTGTATCCATACTTTGAGGATGATAATACACTCAATAAAGATATAAGAATACGATTTTATATAAAATCACTAGCTTTTTTGCATACTCAATCATCTTTTAAAATTAATGGTACAGATGGCTATTTTAGTGAAACTTTAGATTATTTAGAAGATAGAATAAAGGATGTTAATGAACTGCTTTTAGCTAGAATTAGAAGGGTAGAAAGAGAATCGTATCATTCACCTTCAGATTGGTTTTTTTTAGTTAATTATGAAAAGTTTAATAACGCTATAAAAGAAAGTAAAAAGCATTTAAAAAATCTTGAGGACACTTTAAGTGAGAGTGAAGGAAATTTATGCTTAACATATAGAAATTTTGACTATAGTCACATAATTGTTAAAAGACAAAAAATTGTTTCTATAGACAAAATGTCAATAGCGCCATCAATTTATGATTTATTCTTTTTATTTGATGAATCTATTTCAAACAAATTAGATTCAAGCTATTATTTAAAAGAGTATTTACAAGTACATCCTCTAAACAAATATGAAATAGAGGAGTTACTTACTTTTTTGTTTATACCAAAGGTAAAAAGAATGAAAGATGAAAGTTCTGACATAGATATTTTATTAAAAGCTTTGAATTATTTAAATCAAGTTGAAAAAGCTAGTCAAATACTTATAGATGAATAATTAAAATATATTTTTCTTTTTTAAATTAAATAGCAAAATATATAAAATTATAGATAGAACGAATAATATTCTAATTAATGTGTTTTTTATAAAAAAAGCTTGAATTAACTGATATATTAATAAAAGTGGAAAGCTCTTGTAGGTGTAATTTAATACTCTAACAATAATTTTATTCATATTAAACCATATGTTTGTTATTAAATATAAAGAAATAAAAATTAATATTTAATTTATTTACGCTATTTTTACATTAAAATATTCTTTAATAAGATAAAATATCACAAGATATAAAGGAGTAATTATGAAAGAATATCCAAATGTAGTCGTGTTCAAACATCCGTTAATTGATCACAAAATAACTCACTTATGTGACAAAAATACTAGTACTAAAGAATTTAGAGAAACAGTTAGTGAATTAGCAATGCTTATGGGCTTTGAAGCTTTTAAAGATTTAAAGACAAAGAAAGTGCAAATTGATGGACCTATTTCTTCTTTTGAATCGACAGTAGTTGATGAAAATATTGCTATAGTTCCTATTTTAAGAGCTGGATTAGGTATGGTTGACGGCTTGCTTTCTCTTTTCCCAAATGCAAGAGTTGGACATATTGGTTTATATAGAAATGAAGAAACTTTAGAGCCCGTTGAATATTACTGCAAGTTGCCAAAAGATTGTCAAGAAGGTCAAGTTATCGTAGTTGACCCAGCATTAGCTACAGGTGGTAGTGCTTCAGCAGCAATTACTTTAATCAAAAAGAGAGGATTTACAAGAATTAAGTTATTATCTTTAATAGCTGCTCCTTGTGGAATAGAAAAAGTCACAACAGATCATCCAGATGTTAAAGTCTATGTTGCCCATGTAACTGAAGAGAATTTAAATGAAAAAGGTTATATGCCAAAAGCCTTTGGTGATGCTGGCGATAGATTATTTGGAACAAAGTAAAAAATACTTGCTTGTTTTACTTTTTTTGAGTAATATAAACTTAGCGTTGAAAAGAAGGGCTGATAACACCTTCAATATTAGAGAGCTCTAGTTGGTGAAAAAGAGCATTGAAGATTATTAGTTGTCGTCTTGGAGCTTGATAGGAATATCCGCTTGACCCGTTAAGTCTAAATTAAGAGCGTAAGTAAACTTACGAATCGAGATGGTACCGCTCGGAAGAGTTCTCGACCGTAAGTTTTTTTATTGGAGGAAAACATGAAAGAATTAGAAAAGAATTATGACCACAAGAAGGTTGAAGAAGGCAAATTTGATTTTTGGAAAGAAAAAGGATACTTTAAAGGCGGATTAAAAGAAAACGCTGATAAGAAGCCTTTTTCAATGATTCTTCCACCACCAAATGTCACAGGTATTTTACATATTGGACACGCTAAGAATACTACAACCCTTGATATTGTTGGACGTTATAAAAAATTGACAGGTTACGATGTTGAATTTGTACCTGGTACAGACCATGCAGGTATTGCTACTCAAGCTAAAGTTGAAGCTAACCTCAAAAAGGAAGGCATAAGTCGTTATGATTTAGGTCGTGAAAAGTTCATTGAAAAATCATATGAATGGAAAGAGCAATGTTCTAACTACATTCATTCTCAATGGAAAATGCTTGGTTTAGGAATGGACTATGATAAAGAAAGATTTACTATGGATGAGAAAACTTGTGTTGCAGTTAACAAGGTTTTCTGTGATTTATACGAACAAGGTTTAATTTATCAAGGTGAAAGAATTATTAACTGGGACCCTGAACTTCAAACAGCATTATCAAATATCGAAGTAGAGCATATAGATATTCCAGGAAAATTCTATTATTTTAAATATAAATTTGTCGATTCTGATGAGTATTTAACAATTGCAACAACTAGACCAGAAACAATGTTTGGCGATACAGCAGTTGTCTTCAATCCTAAAGACGAACGCTATAAAGGCATGGAAGGTAAATTAGTAATTAATCCTGCTAATGGTGAGCCTTTACCACTTGTTGCTGATTACTATGTTGATATGGAATTTGGTACTGGTGCAATGAAATGTACTCCTGCTCACGATCCAAACGACTTTGAAATTGGCAGACGTCATGGAATGAAAAACATTGTTTGTATGAACAAAGATGGCACTATGAACGATGCTGCTGGAATTTATAAAGGCATGGATAGATTTGAATGCCGTGATGCTTTGGTTAAGAAAATTGAATCAGAAGGTAATTTAATTAAAATTGAAGATGTCGTTCACTCAGTTGGCCACTCCGAACGTTCACACGTCATTGTTGAACCAACATTATCAAAGCAATGGTTTATACGTATGAAGCCACTCGTAGACGATATTTTAAAGCTTCAAAGTGATCCTAAAACAAAGATGACTTTCTTCCCAGAAAGATTTGAAAAAACATTTACAAACTGGTTAGAAAATACAGATGACTGGTGTATTTCTAGACAATTATGGTGGGGACATAGAATACCTATCTACTACCATAGAGAAACTGGTGAAATTAAATGTTCACCAACACCACTTGATCCAACGATTTGGAAACAAGACGAAGACGTTTTGGATACTTGGTTCTCAAGTGCTTTATCTCCATTTGCATTAATGGGTTGGCCAAATACTGATGAAGCTGATTATTCTAGATTCTATCCACTTGATGTTATGATTACAGCTTATGATATCATTTTCTTCTGGGTTGCTAGAATGGCTGCACAAGGTGTTCACTTTACTGGTAAATTACCATTTAAGAAAGTTTATATTCATGGCTTAGTACGTGACTCTTTAGGTCGCAAGATGAGTAAGAGTTTAGGAAATGGTATAGATCCAAACAAAGTAATTGATGAATATGGTGCTGACTCATTAAGATATGCCTTATCTTGTTCTGGTGCACCAGGTCTTGATATGCCATTTGGTACAGAAAAAGTTAAGAGCGCACATAACTTCTTAAATAAAGTTTGGAACTCTGCTAGATTCTTATTATCGAATTTAACAGATGATTTTGTTCCATCAGAAGTTAAAAAACAAGATTTGACTTTCATCGATCAATATTTATATGCTGAACTAGATAAAACTATTGATGCTGTTAAGTTTAATATGGAAAAATATGAACTTGGTCAAGCTACTCAATATGTTTATAATTTTGTTTATGATGTTTTCTGTTCTAACTATTTAGAACTTACTAAAGTCGATTTGAAAGATGGTAGTGAAGAAAGAAAGAATGTCGTTAGAAATATTTTGACAGACGTTCTTAAAAAAGTATTAATCATGCTTTTCCCATTTACACCATTTATTACTGAAGAAATTTATTTGAGCTTACCAAACCATAAAGATTCTATCTATGAAGAAAGTTATCCTGAAAATAGCGGCTTTGAATTAGATGCATCTTTAGGTGAAAGCCTTATTGAAATGATTAAATATGTTAGATCATTTAAATCTGAAAACGGCTTTGAACCAACGGCTAAAGTTATTCTTTTAATCGATGCAAATGATGAATTAATCAGTCAAATAACACCTTATTTAACAAGATTAGCCTTTGCTGAAAATGTCAAACATTCTGATAAACAAGATGGTATGAGATACTTTGAACATATTGGTTTATTAATCGAAGCTGACGAATCAATTTTGAAGGAAAGAATTCAAAAGAGAATTGAAGAGTTACATGCAGAGATTGCTAGAAGCAATAAAATATTATCTAATCCAAACTTCTTAGCAAAAGCTAAACCAGAAAAAGTTGAATTAGAAAAGTCGAAATTAGCTGCTTATGAAGCAGAACTTGCAAAATATACAAAATAATTAAAAGAAAATACACCTTCTTATTCCATATATAGAGTAAGGAGGTGTTTTTATGTCAGACTTAAAAACTTTATCAATCGATAGAATGAAGATGGAAACTGGTGGTGAAGTTCTCACACTTACATCTGTTATGGCTGTGCTTGCAATAGCCTTAGTTGCAGTTATATGCTATAGAATTTTCACTTCTTCTAAAGGTTCTACGACGCTGCCAGGTGGGTTTAAATTTGATTGGGGTAAATAATGTCTTTAAAAGACATTTCTATATATGATAGGCCACGTGAAAAAGCTGAAATTTATGGTGTAAAAACTCTATCAGATATAGAGTTATTAGCAATCATAATAGAAACAGGATATCATGGCGAGAATGTCCTATCACTAGCTGCTAAACTTTTAGAAAAAAGTGGTGGGCTAAGTAATCTCTCAAAATTAAATTTATCAGAATTAAATATCAAAGGATTAAAAAAGGCAAAATCCATAAGGTTACTTGCTGCTATTGAGTTAGGAAAACGTGCTTCATCGAATATTGAGTTCAGTGTTCCAATTAAGGATTCAAATGATTTGTTTTTGCGTTTTAAGAATTTGTTTATCAATGAGCCAAAAGAAAAAGCCTATGTCATTTCTCTTGATAACAAGAAAAGACCTATAAAGATTACTGAAATAGGTAATGGTGGTGAATTCACATGTAAATCAGATTTAAAACTTGCAATTCAAGAATCGATTAAGGTTAATGCTTCGTTTATGATATTAATGCACAATCATCCTTTGGGAGAAGCTAAACCATCAGCAGAAGATGATGTTACAACTGCTCTTCTTGAAAGCTTTGGAAGAATGATAGGAACAAGACTTTTGGACCACATTATATTTGGTGAAAACGGCTATTATTCTTATGTAGATAATAGAAAAATAAATTGTTAATGCGTTCGACAAAAGAAATCAAAAAAGTAACTTGACAGTGATATAATGAGGTAAAAAGAGGTATGGTTATGAAAATGTACATGATGGTTGCGAATAGCTTAGAAAGTGTTGATTTACTTATAAATAAGTTGAAAGATGATTTAGTACAAGCAAAATTTGACAAAGAAAAATTATCAGTATGTTTTCTAGGATGCAAAGGAATAGCTCCAGTTTTGGCACTTGAAATAATGACTATATTAGCTTTTTATGGCTCTGGTGAACTTAAACAGTTTAGATTAGAAAAAAATTATTTTGATATTATTCGAAGAGATATTTATCAAGATGAAATATTGATAATCGATAAGCCGACAATTATTGAAAAAAGTGTAAATACTGGAGCTTTAATAATTTTAGAAAGTACGTTATTTGTTGCAGGAGTTTTTAGCGGTACAGCTGTATTAAAAACATATGGCTCTTCACTTTTTGCTAACGAGTATAATAACGCTAAAGTAAGAACTCCTAAACGTGATTACAATTTGTTAAATGTTTCGGCTAAAGAATTCTATTTTAATGAGGTCCAACAATGTTTAAATTCATAATGATTGCATCAGGAAAAGGCGGCGTTGGAAAATCGACAATCGCTTATCATCTTGGATTAGCACTGGCTAGTCAAAAAAAGAAAACGATTCTTTTAGATGCGGATGTAGGTTTAAAGAACCTCGATTTAATATCTAAAGTTATCGGTGCATCTTCATATGATCTTTATGATGTTTATAGAGGAGATGTTAGCATCGATAGTGCAATAACAAAAATAGGACCATATTTAGACTTAGTGTCACTATATAATTCAACATCATTAAATTATTTGACTGAGAGTGTACTAGTTAATTTTTTAGGATATTTAAATTCTAATTATGAGTACATTATCATTGATTCACCAGCTGGTATTGAAAAAGGATTTGAGTTGACCAAAAGAATAACAGATATGTTCCTTTTAGTTATTAATCCGACTTTAACAAGTTTTTCTGACGCTTCAAAAGTTGCTGGAATATTAAGAAGAGATAATCAAACAGAGATAAAGATAATTTTAAATAGATTCTTTAAAAAAGATATGAAATTTTATAAATCTAGAGCAAATAATTTAAGTCAATATGATGTGATAGGAGTATTACCAGAATTAACCAATTCTTTTTTAATAAAACACATTTATGATAAAGAAATAAAAAAGATAAGTAATTTTATTATAAATATGAATGATAAGGAGGCGTTAAGCATATAGTCTATGGGGGAAAATATGGTAGAGCTTGATGGAGGATTTATCATGAAAAAGGAAAAGAGAAGAGATAGACTTTATGATGTATTGTCTGTTTTTCTTGGCCTTGCTTCTTTAATTCTTGGCTTTTTGATCTACGCAAATAATGATGCTAATGGCGTATATATTTCTAAGGTTTTACACACGGATGTAAGTTTTGTAGAAATGAATAAAAAAATTAATTCGTTTTTTGATTCTTTTTTAAAGTTTAATAACGATAAAGAAACAAAAACTGTTTTAGGGGAAATAACATATTTTGAATTAGAGAATAATAAGTTTTCTTCTTCAGAACAATTTGTTCAAGCTCTTGATGACTGTACAATCTCATATGTAACTCAAGAGAGTGATATGACTTTTTCTATAGTAGTTTGCTATGATTCTTTTGATGCAATATATTCTAATTTAGAAAATGTTGAAGTTAAACCAGGTGATAGAATTAAAGGTGGAGATTCTTTAGGTGGTTATCAAGAATATTTTAAAGCCTTATTTAAAAAAGGTGACCAATTTGTCCAATATAAAGACATCTTCTAAACACACATTAATAAAAATAAATCCATTGACAATAATAATTGTTTTTTTGAGTCTTATTTTTGGAAGATTTAATTATATTTTTATTCATTACATTATTGCATTATTTCATGAAATTTGTCATGTGCTAATAGCCAAAATATTTAAAATTAAGGTAAACTCGATAAGCTTTTTGCCTTTTGGATTTTATGCTAAGATGGATGAGCTAGAAAAGGAAAAACCAATGAGGCAATTACTTGTAATAATAATGGGACCTTTATCTTTTTTTCCTGTCTGGTTGATTTTAAATATATTACGTTTAAATTTTATAATATCTAGCTACACATATGATTTTGCTTTTACATCTGCACTTACGGTTATGCTTTTTAATTTGATACCGTTATATCCTTTAGATGGAGCTAGAGCAATAGAAATAATTGTTGCTATCAAATTGGATGAATATAAGACAAGGATTATTAGAGTAATCATATCAATAATTTCTTTAATGTTTTTAACATATTACTGCTTGAAAGAAAGTCAATTTATAGTTTTAATATTTTTATTTATATCAGTAATTTATGAAATAATATTTTTTAGAAAAAACTATATATTATTTTTGTTAAAAAGACTTTGTGAAAAAAATACTAGAAGCCTTAAAATAGTCAGAGATTATAAAATATATAGATATCGTAAATGTAAGTTGATAAAAAATAATACAGCAATAGAAGAGCCGGAAATTATAAGAAGAATAATTACTAATACAAAAAAAGATACAAATTAATGGAGACAATAGTATATCTTTGCTTGTAATGATTTTTGCTATAGGGTAAAATTATAAAATAAAGAGGTATTTTTGATGAACAAGAATGAAACCGAAGCTTTAGATATTTATCAAGAAATAATGGCTAAAAAGCATTTAGGAAAAAATATAAAAAAACTAAATGACTTAGCTGATGATGAAGATCCTTTTGCTTTTTATGTTATAGGAAAAATATACCTCATAGGACTAAATGACATTCCTGTCAATAAACGCAAAGCTAAAAAGTATTTTAATAAAGCGTATCCTAAATTAGTTGCTTTAGCAGATAGAGGAAACGAAAAAGCTGAAGCAATAGTTAATTCGTATGATACTTTGTTTGAAGATACAAAAAAAGAAGTTGAAAAAAATAAGAAGGCAAAAAAATCTGAGATTTTACCTAAATCACTTATTGTTGCTAAGGCCTTAGAAGAAATAGAAGATCCAGTTAAATACCTTTTAGAAAATAAAAAACTAGATAGAGCAATTAAAAAGATTAATTCCGAAATAGATAAAAATAACGGTTATGCATATTTTATTGCTGGTGCAATTAAACGATATGGAATAAAAGATGTTAGCGTTAGTATTTCAGCAAGTAATAAACTTTTTGCTAAAGCTTATAAAATTTTAAATGAATATGATGAGAAATTAGCATATAGAATGCTAGCATGTATATATAGAGATGGATTTGGAAAGATTAGTAAAGATGAAGAAAAATCTTTAGAGTTATTTGCTAAATCTAGCTCTTTGGGTGATGTTAAATCAAGTGTTTATTTAGCACAATATTATGAATTGCCAGAACATTTAGACATAACTAAGTCTAATATTTATTGGGATATTGCTACTTCTCAAGGATCGACTAAAGCAGTTCAGTCACTAAACGATGAAAAGAAGGATTATGATCACAAAGATATAACAATATATCCTCTTAAAGAGTTTAAAAAGGAAAAACATAAAAAAATATCTGAAGAAAACAAAGAAGATACGCCGTTAGAAAGCGTTGCAACTGTTGATGATAGTGAGAAAGTTGAAGCTAAAGAAGTTGATTCTAATAAAATCGAAACACAAGATTACGATGTTCCTGAGTCAAAAGCTGTTTCTGATGAAGAAATAATTGAACGAAATCATCTTTTTGTTGGAAGTGTTTTTTCTAAAGCTCAAAAATTAGATATAAAGGATGTTCCTGATGAGAGTGAAAACTCGAATTTAAATAATAAACAGCTTGAAGTTGGAACAAAAGAAATTGAAAACAACTCAGAAAAATCTTTAGAGACAAAAGAAGAAACAATCTTGTTACAAGATGATAAAGATAATTTAGTTCACGAGGCTGCTGAAGAAAATCTTGATGTTTTAAAAAAAGAAGTATTAGTAGAGAATAAAGATGATAAAAAAGCAAATATTTATTTGCTAAATGGTATCCATATGCTTAAAGATACTAATGAAGAAAGAAAAGTTGATGCGATAAAAGTTATTAAAGATTCAGCGAAATATGGATCTGTTAGAGCATTGGTTCTTCTAGGTTATCTTTATGAAAAAGGAATTACTGTTACACAAAATAATTCAGTTGCAAATGAATATTATAATTTGGCAATTGAAAACGGATCTTTAAACGCAAAATATAGACAAGGACTTATCGAATTAAGCGATGGCAAAGATATCGGACTTTATAAAATACGTGAGGCAGCCAAGCAAGGTCTTCCACAAGCCTTAAATGAAATGGGAAATTTCTATATGAATGGAAGATTTGGATTAAAAGATTTTAATAAAGCCTATGCTTTTTATCGTCTTGCTGCCGAACGTGGTGATGCTAAAGCCTATTATAATATGTCAATTATTGATCGCAATCTTAAGCACGATGATATAGCTGATGAAAATTATAAGAAAGCTTGTGAGTTAGGATATAATTCAACTGATTCCAAAGAAGAAATGTCGTTTTAAAAAATGCTCTGTGTAATACATATATTTATTAATGTATTCACGAGCTTTTTAATTGTTTATAACCAATAGTAGATATCATCATCAGTTACAGCATAAAAAATTATTTCTTCTTGAAAATATATTTCTGGATTAATAAATCCATAACAAGATTCATAATTATCGTATTTAACTTTTTTAATTAAATTTTCTTTTAAAATGTCACTTATTCTAAAATAAACCTTTAAATATACATCATCGTCGAATAAATCGAGTATTTGAGATAGTTCAGTTTTAATTAAACAATTTTTGCAATCAAGATTGTCAGTTAATAATTCTAATTTATTAAAACTGCTTAATATATAGTCATTTAATTCACTTTCGATTTTTGCATAGTTTGAGATAATTAATTTACTATACATATTTTTAATCTCTAATTCTTCTTTTTTAAATTTAATATATTGATTTGAACAAACAAAATCTTCGTTAAATAGAGAATTGATATAAAGTGAAAAGCCTTCTTTATAAATTGAATTGTATTTATCCTTATATTGATTCTCTATGAGGTTAAGGAATTTATGCTTTCTTTCTACAAAATTGTTGAAAGAAGGCAATTGTTGTAGAAATTCGTTTATACAATTTTTATATTTGAAACTTATCATATTGCCATTAATTGATAAACGCTCAAAAATTGTTTCATATTTAACTTTCATTATTAACACCTAATATGTAATATATTTTATTAAATTATATAAAAAAATAAATACCATATATTCATAAATAAAAATATTTTGGAAAAATATAAAAAAGACTTGAAATATATTCCCAGTTATGGTTTAATAATCGAGTCG
>FR898167.1 GCA_000437395.1 Clostridium sp. CAG:288
TCGACCCCATAAAACCCCATAAGATTCAACAGAGCCTTTTTAATTTGATAAATTCTTGCTTTAAATCTTCAATTGGTAGCCCCATTACATTAGCAAAACTGCCATCGATTTTATCTGTCTTAATATATTCTGTATCTTGAATCCCATAACCACCAGCTTTATCAAAAGGTGAGCCAGTAGCTATATAGTTTTCAATTTCATTACTAGACATTCTTTTTAACGTTAAATTAGTCACAGTTTTATTTTGAGCAACTATTTTTCCATTGATAGCTATAGCATATCCTGTTATTACTTGATGAGGAACACCACATAAATTGTTTAACATATTAATTGCATCTACTTTTGTCTTAGGTTTTCCATATATGGTTCCGTTTTGAATAACAATTGTATCTGCTGTGAGAATAGTATCATTTGGATGCTTTTTAATAGCTTCATTCATTTTTAATAAAGCTATGGCAAGAGAAGTATCACTTGGATCTATATTATTGATTTTAGATTCATCAGCATCTGTTGGATCAATTATGAACTCTTTGTTATAAATCTTTTTTAGAAGTTCAGCCCTACGTGGGGACTTGCTAGCCAAAATAAACATTAGTTATCAGTCTTGTTCATGATTACTGGAATAATCATTGGATTTCTTCTTGTCATTTGATAGAAGTATTTGGATGTAACTGATCTAATTGTATCTTTAATTTCAATAAATTTAACTTTTTGTTTAAAGAGTTCGTTTAAATTCTTTTCAATTAAAGTACAAGCGTCAGCAATGAGAGTGTTCTTTGGATTTTGATTATAGACAAAACCTCTTGTTTCAATATGTGGTGGCAATAATAATTTGTTGTTTTTAGAATCTAATGAAATTAATACTGCGACCATACCATCGTTGTTTAAGATTAATCTGTCTTTTATAACAGCAGTTGATAAACCGTTTATATCGTTTCCATCAATATAAATTGCATCTGTTGGAATTCTAGATCCTTCAGTTATCTTATGGTTCTTTAAAATTAAAGTATCACCGTTAGATAAGACGAAAGTGTTTTCTCTAGGCATTCCGACTTCACAAGCAACATCAGCGTGTATTTTTAACATTCTATAATCGCCGTGAATTGGCATAAAGTATTTTGGTCTTGCGATTTTTTGAAGTAATCTAAGTTCTTGTTTAGCTGGGTGACCTGAAGCGTGGAGGTTATAGAATACAGAGTTAACTAATACGTTAGCGCCACATCTAGTGAGTTGGTTGACTACCTTATTAATGCTTCCTGTATTTCCTGGAATTGGTGAGGAAGAGAAGACAACTGTATCTCCAGGTATAATTCTAATGTATCTATGTTCACCGTTAGCTATTCTTGATAAAGCGGCCATTGGTTCGCCTTGGCTACCAGTACAAAGAATTACAGTTTCAGAAGGACGTAAAGATTTAATTTTATCTGGTGTGACAATATTAGCGTCTGGAATATGAATATATCCAAAGCTTCTTGCTGAACTAATATTCGATTCCATTGAACGGCCAAAAATAACAATTTTTCTATTAAACTTTACAGCAGCCTCAACTATTTGTTGAATTCTTGAAAGGTTACTTGAGAAAGTAGAAATAATTAATCTTCCTGTTGCCTTATGGAAGACATCATAAATAGAAGTGATAACGGATTTTTCTGATTGTGTATATCCTTCGATTTCAGCATTTGTCGAGTCAGCTAATAAAAGGTCTACTCCTCTAGCACCAAAACTTGCTAGCTTTGGTAAGTCATAGTCAGAATCAATTGGAGTTAAATCGATTTTGAAGTCACCACTGTGCATTATTGTTCCGTGTGGTGTAGAAACTACAATTCCATATGAATCTGGAATTGAGTGGGTAACGTGGAAGAATTCAACTTTGAAATCGTCGACTTGAACAACTGTATCAGAATTATATTCGACAATTTTAACTTGTGTTTTAAGTTTAAATTCTTCAAGTTTATGTCTAATTAAAGCACAGGCTAATTTTGGTGCGTAAATAACAGGAATAAAGACTGTTTGTAATAAGAATGGGATTGCACCGATGTGGTCTTCATGACCGTGAGTAATAAAAAGTGCCTTAATTTTATTTCTTTGATTTTTTAAATGTGTATAATCAGGTATAACGTAGTTGACGCCTGGAAGATTCTCTTCTGGGAATTTAACGCCAGCATCAATCATAATTAATGTTTTTTCATTTTCAATACAATAAGTATTTTTTCCGACTTCATCTAGGCCTCCTAAAGCATAAATAGAAACAGGCGAAGACGGAATTTTTCTAAATTCGTCCATATATTATCTCCTAAATAAGTTTGACTCGAAATGTCATTGTTATTATAGGTTAAAATTAAAATAATATCAATGATTATAACCTTATTATATGTTTAATCTTTACGATTAATATACAAAAAAGAAGCTTGTTAGCTTCTTAAATTACAATAGCGTTTGGATCTTCTTTATAAGGATCTCTTTTATCTATTCTGTCGTAATAAAGTGTCGCATCTAGGTGATCATATTCATGTTGTAAGACGATTGCAAAATAACCATAAGCAGTTATTTCAACTTCTTTCATAGTTAGAATATCAAATCCGCTCATAACAACTTTATTGTATCTATAGACGTATCCAGGATGGTCCTTTGGAACTGATAAACATCCTTCACCACCTTGTAAATAACACTTTTTAGCACTTGTTCTTTTGATTATAGGGTTAACTAAAGCGTATTGTTTTAGCCCATCTTCAACTTCGACATAAACTGCAAACAATCTTTTTGTTAATCCTATTTGTGGGGCAGCTAAACCAACACCTGATCTAATTTTGTGCTTTTTAGCATAGTTATCATCTTGTGATAGTTTTAAATATTCAACCATTTCATGGCCTAAATCGATAGTTTCTTGATCTAAAGGCATATCAAATGGTGTGCATTTTGTTCTTAAATATTTACTTTTGTCATCATATATTTTAATCATGGTTAAAACCTCGATTAAGATTATATCATGATTTATAAAATATTTGTTAAATTGGAAAAATTATAGAGGGTGTTAACACCCTCCGCAACCGCCCATGTTAAATCCAGGGCATCCACAACCAATAATAACTAAAAGGATGAAAATGACAAGGATTAAAGCAAACCAACCACCGACGCCGTTATTTTGTGTTGGATAACCATATCCAGTATTAGCACCATATGGATAGTTAGGTCCGTAGTAATACATACTATAAGCACCTCCTCATGCTCATTTTATGTATTTTGTTATTTAATGGTGATTATCTTTTATATAAAGTCAGCATTTGTCACTCTAAATGCATATCATATATAGGTGAGTGTTATGGATAAATTTGAAGAATTTAAAGAATTCTGTAAAGACAAAGAGTATTTAAAACAAACTGTTAGGGATGGAAAACATACTTGGCAAGAACTATATGAAATATACGATATATATGGTCCAGATGCTGAAGAATTTAAAGAGAAGGAAGAAGAAAAAGTTGAAGATACTGAAAAAAATGATAAAGAAGAAAATAATAATAAGTCAAAAAACGAAGGACTAGGCGGTATTTTTGATTTGATATCTGGATTTGACGCGGATAAGATTCAAGAAGGCTTAAATGGAATGAAAAAGATACTTGCTGTTTTAGGTGAATTAAGTAAACCAGAAGAACAAGATGTGTTTGATGCTAGGTCAACCAAACGACCTTATCAAAGAAATGATGATTAATTATGCGTTCAGATGTTATAATTAAGCTAGACCAAAACTTTGATTATTGGTTGTTTCTTAGAGAAAATCCTCTTTGGCATCGTGAATTGACTTTTCATCCTGAAGAATTTAAATCTTTTTTAGAAGATTACAAAGTTAAAAGAAGAAAGCGAGTTGTCGATCGTTTAGAAGATTTATCTTTAATGGTAACTTTAGCAAAGGAGCTAATGTAAGTGAGCTTAGATGAATTTAATGAAGAATTAGAAAAGTTTAAACTAGATTTAATTAATTCTGAAATATATAAAGAATATATAAAAGCAGATAGAGCTATATATGAAGATAAAAAGGCAATAGAACTTTCTTTAAAGAAGGATGAGTTAGAAAAAGAGTTGAATTATTTATATACTGGTGAAGAATCTAAAATTCTTATAGATGAAAAAATGAAAAAGATAAATGAAATTCAAAAAGAACTTTATTCTTTAGAATCAGTAAAAAGATATATGGAACTCAGAATGAAATTAAAAGAAGTATTAAGTGTATTAGAACAAGGAATACTTAGAAGTGTGAAGTAAAGTTATGATAAGAATTATTGCTGGTGAATTTAGACATAGAGAGATAGTTAATCCGAATAGAGCTAAAACTAGACCTACTCAAGATAGAGTTAGAGAGGCTATTTTTAGCGCTATTTCTATGTCGATAAAAAATAGAGTTGTTTTAGATTTGTTTGCTGGTTCAGGTGCTTATGGTTTTGAAGCTTTATCACGTGGAGCATCAAAAGCATATTTTGTTGATAATGCTAAAGAATGTGTAGAGGCAATTAAAGAAACTACAACAAATTTAAAAATAAAAGATAGAGTAATTATTACAAGATCAGATTATTTAAATTTTTTAAATACGTGCAAAACAAAATTTGACTTAGTATTTTTAGATCCTCCATATGCTTATGAATCTAATCTTGAAACTATTAAAAAGCTTATTGATTTAAATTTGTTATCAGATAATGCTATTATAGTTGCTGAACAAGATATCGAATTAGAACCTTTAGAAGGTTTTAAACTCAAAACATATTCCTATGGATATAAAAAAGTAGGAATTTATAGAAAAGGAGTATTGTAATATGAAAAGAATAGCGTGCTATCCAGGAAGCTTTGACCCAATTACAAACGGCCATGTAGAAGTAGTTTTAAGAGGACTTAAACTTTTTGATGAAGTGGTAATTTTAGTTGCTAATAACTATGGAAAGAAGTTTTATTTCACAGCTGATGAAAGAGTGAAAATGGCTGAAGATACTTTTAAACGAATGGGTATCGATAGAGTTAGAGTTGAAAAGACAGATGGACTTGTTGTTGAATATGCTAAAAAACTAAACGCTGTAGCTTTAATAAGAGGCTTGCGTGCAGTAACTGATTTTGAATATGAATTTCAATTAGCAGCTGTTAACGAGTATATAGATCCAAATATGGAAATGGTTTTCTTGATGTCTAGACGTGAAGAAGCGTTTATTTCAAGCTCTAATGTTAAAGAATTGTTTAGTTTGGGCGCAGATATTAAAAGACTTGTTCCAGATCCAGTTTATGAAGAGTTTTTAAAACGCAAAAATGATAAGTAATGAACTGATAAATAGGCTTAATGGCAATTTATAAATAATATATAAATATTGTCTCACATTACTATGAGACATTTTTATTTGTATTAACGTAGTTAAGCCGTTAAAATCGACGATAAAAACTAATAAAAATAATGAAAGAATATTTCCAATTTGTGCTAATCTTAAACCAGCTCTTGTAAATTCTATAAATCCTAATATTACGTTTGATAAATATTGGTTCGATATTAATTTAAAGAAAGGAATTATTAAAGTTATTAACGCTAAGCTTTTAAGCATGTTATAGAGACTATTAAAACTTGTATTTAAGCTTTCAAATATATAATTTCTATTATTTATACTAGGTATAAAAGAAAAATCATTTAATATGATTAAAGATATTATTAGCTTAGCCAAAAATATAATCGTTGTTAATAGCCATGGCTTAAATTGATTATAAAAAGAAAATACTAAAAAGTAATAAGAAAGACTACCACCAGATAAATTTATTAAAAATAACTCTTTGTCTTTTAAACATTTAAATTTAATTTTTTTAGCTATATTTATAGTTGTTAAAGATCCGCCAATTAGACAAAGAGAAATTGTTATGACTTTTAATATAAATTTGTTTTTAATTTTATCAAATGAAATAGAACAGCTGATTAAATTAGTCAAAAAAATTGTTGGAAATAAAGCTGGAAAAAACAAATAAATGAATATATTTACTAGTTCTATATATGAAGATTTATAAGCAATAGAATACTTGAAAGTTATAAATAATAAGAGTATTGCTATTAAATATGTTAACTTGTTTTTCACATAAAAAGATATGAATTTAATTTTAGGCATATGACTACACAAATTTAATAGTCAATACATATTCTAATTTGAGAAATGGGAGGGAAATAATGTATTCTCGTTGTAATAATATTAACGGAGCTACTCCATGCAAATATGAACCAATAGTTTTACCTGTTCGTGAAAGAGTATGTAACAGATTCCACACAGTAGAGCAACCAATAATCTGTCCAGTTAATACAAGAATTGTTCATCATTATAGTCCAAGACCAGTTTATTATCCTGCGTACACTGTTACGGAAGAAATAGCCTGTGGCGGAACAACAAATAGCATTAATCAAACTATGGTAAATCCATTTGGAACTAATGCTACAAATTTAGGCACTACTACAGCTCCTGGTACAACTACTATTCGTTAAATTTGGCCACTAGAAACCTAGTGGCTTTTTATGTACTCAAACAAAGTGTTTAAACGTAAATCATAATCATTTTTGTTAAATCCTATAATAGTAAAAACAGATTGTCCATTGTTAAACCCAATAATTGTTGGAGTATATAACTTGATTTCATTTTCGAATAAATTTTTATTTTCGTTATAAATATTTTGATTTAAATATGTATTAATAGAATCTAAGTAGAATTTTTGTTTACTTATATTTTTAGTGTTATATGTATTTAGAGTATATAATTCTACTTTTGATTTGCTAAAAGATTCTTTTATTGCTTCTTTAGCTAATAAGCAATAGGCGCATTCTGGTGAAAAAATGAGTAAAGCAAAAGAACTTTTTGAATTAATTTTATTGTTTAATTCTATAATGCTTAATTCGTTTTCAATATAAAAATCACTAAAACTTGATGAAATAGTGGAATTAGAATAATTCATATTTGTGCCACATGATGAAATAGTAATGGATAAGACAACAAATATAGAATTCTTTTTCATAGTAATAAAAAAGGAGGCATAGCCTCCTATAGATTATTCAACTTCGAAATATTTGTTTAAGGCTGAATATGCATCAGCTTTAGAGCCATGATCAACGCCTAAGAAGACTCTGTATGGTTCAGCACCAGCGTCTTTATACCAAGCAATTGTTGGTGTTTGGAACTCATCTGGATATTCATTAAAACTTGAGTTCTTAATATCGTCATCTTGGTTGTTATAAACTGGAAGATAAATTGTGTTAAGGTTAATTAAATCTTCATCAGTAATAGCATCTTCATCACTTGTGTTAATTGTGTAGAACTTTAACTCAGAGTGTTCTTTTGACCAAGCTTCGATATATTTTTGGCTACCTTTACAGTTTGAACATGTATCAGAAATGAAGATAACTACATAGTTTTCATCGCTGCCTTCGTTCTTAGTTTGTAAATTTGAATATGTAATTTTATTATCTTTGTAGAATGTAGATTCTTTGCTCTTTTCTACTAAACCAGAAATCCAACCGACTAATGGAGTAATAGACATAACTATACCAATAATTAAGCCAACGATTAATAAAACTTGGATCCAAGCTGTTTCTTTAAACCATTGCCAAATATTAATGAAAAATCTTTTAACAGGATTTGTATGATTTTTTCTTGGTGCTTCTGCTTTTGCTTTCATGTTTTTACCTCCGAAATTTTTATATAAATATAAGTATTTATGACTTTTTGTCCATAACTTTAGATATATTACCACTAACATAGCTTTTTTTCAATAAAAACAAGATATAAAAAGCTCTTTAGTGATACATAAAAGTATAGTATATAAAATATATATTTGGCAACTTATTTTTTTCTTTTGAAGAAATTTGTCAAATGCTGTAAAATATATACATGAGAGGTACGTCTATGAATGCCAAATATGAAAAAGCTTTGGAAATGGCTACCGCTGCTTACCAAGGTAAAAAAGATTCTTTAGGTAATGATTTTATAGATCATTCAATTAATGTTTCTAATCGCTGTAGAAGCATTAACGAAAAACTTGTCGCACTTTTTAGTGGTTCTTTGGGAAGAACTAATATTAGCATTGAAGATATACGAATAAATTTTGGCAGTACAGTTTCTGATGCTGTCTTAGCTTTAACTCGAAAAAAGGATGAACCTTTTAAAGAATATTTAAGAAGAATTAAAGCTAATCCTGTTGCTAGAGCAGTAAAATTAGAAGATATTAAATATCGAATTGATCTAGATAATAATAAAAAAACAGATAATTTAGAAATAATAATGAAGTGGCTTAATAAGTAATTTTTCATACTTTCGAATATCGTTTAAAAAATGTGTCGAAAATACTTGAATTTTATTTTTTGCGTGTTTATAATTGGTTTGTAAGAAAGAAAAAAGGAGGATGTTCAAAATGAAAAAACATTAATAATTCTTGTAAGTCTATTTTGTATTACAGGATTAAACGTGTACGGAAATAATTCGCCCGTTTTAAATCGTGAAATTAAGGAAGCTGTTAATAGGAGTGAAGGAATAACACCTAGTGATTTTTTAGGTAAGGAAGTTTCTTCACCAGAGTATTATGCTTCAAATGATGCTCATGCCCACAGAAAAAGAGCTAAAATTGAGAAAGATGCAGAATATACATATTCAGAAAATAAACAATTAGCTAAGTTAAGTCCATGGATGTCAGTAAATAACTTAGATGTTATTATAACAAATAGCTATGCATTACTTAATTCTTTTTCAGTTACAACAACAAAGAGTACTAGTTACCAATCTGAATGGGGGTTGCAAGCTATTGCTGGAGTTCCAGAAGATATGATTAAGGCATCAAGCAAAAAACAATTTGATTTATCTTTTCAGCAATCGTATTCATTTTCATGTTCAATAGAAGCTGATACTACAATTCAATTCGAGTTTTCTGATGCAGCTATTAAATATGCAAAAGCTGGAAGATATCAAATATGTGTTGCAGTTGTTGCTGATTTTTATACAGTGGAGGCCAAAATTTGGACTCAAAGATGGGGCGTATGGGGCTGGCAACATTTGAGTGGTACTGATGAAACTATAAAAGCAAACTTTATATCTCATTATTATATTACTGCTATTTTCTATAACCCACTTACTAAGGAGATAATTTTACATGAATGCGATTAATTTAAAAATAGATAATAAACATTTTGGAACAAAACAAATCTTTAAAGATGCATCAATTTCAATAGAAAAAGGTCGATTAGTAGCAATTATAGGTCGATCAGGAATAGGTAAAACTACTCTTTTAAATATGATTGGACTTATTGATAAAAACTATGATGGCAAATATGAGATTGAAGATATTTGTGTTACTGATTTAAAAAGCTCAGAACAAGAAAAAACTAGAAAAGAAATGATAGGGAATGTCTTTCAAGATTTTTTGCTTATAGATTATTTATCATCATACGATAATGTTATATTACCATTAGTTTATCAAAAAAAGAAAATCGTTAAGGAAGATATTATTCAATTATTTGAAAAATTTAATTTAAAAAACGAAATTGATCAGACAGTATCAACTTTAAGTGATGGACAAAAGCAAAGAGTAGCTATTATTAGAGCTATAGTTACTAATCCAAAACTTTTATTATGTGATGAACCAACAGGTAACCTTGATATGGAATCAACTAAAATAGTCATGGATACATTAAAGCAAATTAAAGAAGAATTTAAAACAACTATAGTTGTCGTTACTCACAACGTAAACATACTTGATTATTTTGATAAAGTATATGAGATTAAAGATGGCAAAATATTCTGATGAAAAAAGATTTATGTGGCTTTTATGCTTATCCAAAAAGCTTGAAAAAAGGTTTGCTTTTTGAAAATATAATTATAATTTTAGTTTTGTTAATAAGTGTTTCCATATCACCTTTTTTAAAGCAAACATATCAAAAAGATATGATGGAATTAGTGATAATATTGTATATTGCAAGAATTTAACTTGGCAAAAAGAGAATAGTTTCGACAATATTGAAAATTATACGCAATATTGTGAGTACATAGATAAAGTTAAGGAAGAAGGAGATTACTATACTTCTAACATAGATGGTAATTCTTACGTCTTAAATTTAAATACTATTGATCTAGGAAAATTAATACCAAATGATAATCCTAATGTAATAAATACATCATATATAAGTTGTCTTTTTATTGATAATTATGAGCAATTAAATGATGTAATAAAGATTAAAAATACAAAAGAAAAATTTGAATTAAAAGATAACGAATTTTTACTAACAAAGAACTTTTTAGAGGTAAATAATTTAGAAGAAAATGATGTTGTTGGCAAAGTGTTTAATGTTGGATGGTTTGATATACCAATTAAACTTAAAGCTGTAATTGATGCTGATGATCAATTACGTATATTTTCTCAAATTCAAAACCCATTTTGTGTTTTTAGCAGTAGTTTTATAAATACTTACGAAAATCTATTTGAATATAACAAAGATGCCATATATGTTAAAAAAGCAAATTATAAATTAAACGAGAAAAATGCTAATTTATTAAAAGATGCAAATTTAAAATATAATGTTTATAACAATGTTGAAGGTGAAAACACTTCGTATATTGTTACAAAAAATAATCTGACACAAGATATTATTAGTTCAGTAAAAACTTCTTTAAAAATGGTAAATTTTGTAATATATTCTTTTAGCATAATAGCTGTTGCTATGTATGGGTTCTTTGTTTTGTTAAAATTAATTTTGAAAAAAGATGAACTATATATGCGAAGACTTATTGGAATGATTAACAAAGAGGAATTTTCACTTCTAATGTTATCTTTTAATATTTATGTAGCTATTTCATTAATATCATCATTGTTGATATATTTAGCATTATTTATATGTGCTTCAATATTCTTTGGTGTTACTGTGAGCTTACTTCAAATATTAGTTAACGTTTTATTATATTTGCTAATTATGGAAGCTATGTTAGCTATTATTTGTTTAGTAAGAATGTCATTAGATAAGAAGAGGTTTAATATATGATTAAAAATATAGCATCTAAAATTAGAAGCAATAAAAGTTTATCAATAATTAAAGCTCTTATTTATTTTGTGATATTAGTATTTTACATGATTACAACATGTTACTTTGAATCATATATATCACCATATTTACACGAATATAAATATTGTGTTGATAATTATACTTATGTCAATTGCTATAACACTAAAAATGATATTCTTTCAGAAATATCTTCTATTGATAAAAGTGAATATGTAGCATATAAATTAACTTATACTGATGATTCATGCATTATCGAAATGAGTGCTGGTGCTGAAGAACTAGGATTTCCAACTATGAATTTGAGATTTGCTAAATTTAATAATGATAGCAATATTGATACAAATTATGCTTATGTAAATAATACAAATAAAAACAAAGTATCAAGTAAGATAACAGTAGGTGAAGATACTTTTGATATTAAAGATGTAATCGATATTAAATATACAAGTATTGGTAATCCTGATGAACACTATGATTATTCTACTATGCCATTAATATTTGTATTCAATAGAGATATTGAAGTTGAGTCTGCTAATTATATTGTCGTTAAGTCAATAGATTTGTTTGATAAATATTATAGTAGCGAGGTTACTGAAGATGTTTCTATCTCTAGTGGTGCTCAGCTTAAAAATAATTGGAATAAAACATTTAAGAATTATAGAATGTTGATAGAATTAGTGAATTTGAGTGTATTTTTATTCTTCACATTTTCTATAATTAATTTGTTCTATATGGCTGATAGAAAAAATATTTATTATGACAAAATAAAGTTTTTGATAGGCGCATCATCATTTAGAGTGTTTATAGAAGAATTTATTTATGAATTAGCATTCATTATTATCTTAATTCCTTTACCAATAATTGTTGGACTTATTTATAATTTGTTTGTTCATACAGGTATACTGCTATTTATAAAGTATGGTTTATTAGGATTTGCTGAACTTATTGTTTTAGCTTTAATTCTAACGTTAAAGAGGGTTTTTAAAGCAAAGAAACTATAAAATTAAATATTTTATTTTTCATCTTCATTTCAATGTTTTATTTATGCCTTTAGTTAAAAACATTTATAATTTTTCAACATTTTTATCTACTAACTAGTAATTCTTTTAATTTGTTTGAAAATAATTTTGGCTTAGAATATTGAACATTATGTCCACATCCTTCAATTGTTATCATTTTTACTTCTGGGGCTGATATTGCATTAGCGTATTCTTTAATAGAGTCAATTGGACAAATCCAATCGCATGATCCGGAAATAAAATAAACAGGCATACTATATGTTAAATTGTTTTTATAGATATCAAAGTTTAACGTATAATCAAACAATAGTTGATTTAAGGCAAAATAATCCTTTGCATTGCCATTTTGTTTAATAAACCACTTTAAATCATCAATCCTAAAATATGGAGAGAATAAAGCCATATTAAGAGTTTTATCTGGGATTTCTACCGGATGATATTTTGAAGTGATTTTTCTAAGATTCATCAAACTTATTAGATCGTTATTTTTTCTAAAATCTTCATATGCTTCTATTAATGTAGAAGTATCATCACCAGCTTCAGTTGCTTTAGTAATAGCATCTTCGTAACTATACAAATCAGTTTTTTCAATTGAAGTAACTTGTGCTATTGCAACATAAGCTGAAACTTTTTCTTTGTAACGTAAAACATATTCACTGCCTAAAATTGTTCCATAGGAATGGCCTAATATTATTACTTGCTTTTGATTAAAACGTTTTAAAGCATATTCTACTAAATCATTTAAATCTTCTAAAGATTGTTCAAAACTGATTGATTTGTTGTTAGTGTCTTTTTTATGTTATGAAAATAAGTTTTTCCACAACCTCTTTGATCCCAAGAGATTACAGTATAATCATCTACTAAATAATTAGTAAATCCATAGGAAACAAACGAATCTGGTGAGCTTGGTCCACCATGTAAATATATAATTGTTGGATTATTTATATTTGTTCCTCGCATTAAAACATATTGTTCTTGGCCACCCAGGTTAAGATATGTTTCTTCATCGACGCCATTTTTAATCATTTTGTAATGATTAAAATAATTAATATTTCTACCACCTATAACAATAAAGTTGAGAGCGGTGAAAATAAAGATAAAAATTGACATTATTAATTTTATAGCAAATTTCCAAGGATTTTTCTTTGATACGTTATTAAATATTTCGTTTCTATGCATAATATGTATACCTATATGACCAATTCCTAAAATGATCACTGATATAAATAAAAATATGTTTGAGCCATAGATTGCTAGTAATAAAAATGCACTTACTGGCAATGTAGCACCAGCTAGTGGAAAAATAAGAAAATTACTGTAAAAATCTTGCATTGTATGCTTACTTTTAAAATATTTAACCCAATATAATTCGTATAAAATCATAAGCAAAAAAGATATAATTAGCCAAATAACCCATGGTGTATTTCTAATATTAAAATTTGAAAAAATAAGTGCATTAACACAAACTAAAATTTGTCCAACACGTTCAAAGATTAAGAGAATTTTATTTTCTTTTTTAGCATATTCTTCGTAATGATCAGGTTTATATTTTGTCCAAACAATATTTGGTAAAAATAGCATTAATAAATATATTAATCCGATATAAGAAAATCCCAAATTAAACATTATATTTTACTCCTTTTTTTTCTTGTTATTAAAAAGCCTAAAATAGGTCCAAGAAATATGGCTATATAAATAAAAGTAATCCATGGTTGGTAATCGATATAAAATTCTTTAAATGTTAAACTCCATGGATGCTTTATTATTACCCATCCAAAAACATCAAACACGATGCATATTCCAGTCCAAATAGCACCTGTTATGAAAGCTTCTATAATTGTTTGATTTTCTAAACCACTCATATATAAATAGCTAAAAACTGTAAACAAAACAATATTATATAATGGATGCCAAGGCTTTGTTCTTTCATAAGCTTCACCCATTGAATTCTCATCCATAGGCTTCATGTGCAAAACGTAAATATTAAAAATAGTATGGAGAATTCCAATAAGTGTAACTAAGATATAACAAATCCAAAACCATAACATAGACAACCCAAAATTCTGCATACAAATTTATACTCCATTTATAAAAAATATCATTGTGATTAAATCATAAATTATAATACTTTGTAACAAATTCATTTATTAAATCTATTTTGTTACTAAACTAAGATTTATAAATTGATTTAATGTTTGTGTTAAAAAGTATTTCCATTATTTTTTATCACTGGATTGATATATTAACTTATCAACAATAGTATTATCATTTCTATTAAATAGCTTACCGTTCTTTGTATAGAAATACTCGCTTTCATTATCGATATAATAATTACATCTAGCTATATATATATAGTATTATGATTATTTTCTCTTGTACCACTTACATATTGTTGTATATAAGCACACTTTTTTAAATATTTTGGTAAATATATATTTATGTTCACTTCAATAATAGTATCACTCTCTTCTATTTCATCAAAATCAGTAACAAAACCATTTGTGTTGTCATCATATTCTAAAAAGAAAGGAGTTGGTACACCTCTTCCATAGTACCAGTCTAATTCTTCAACCCTAACTCCCTTATATTCAGATGGTAAATGAATCTCAGAAGTATCTAAATTATATTTTACGCATCCTATAAAGGCATTATTTTTACTATATCCTACAACACACTCATCTAGGCTATCAACTTTATAGCTTAAAGAACATGAAGATAAACTAGATACCAATATTGCACCTGTAATTAATTTAAGTGTATTTTTCATATAACCACCATTCTTTGGAAAAAATAGAGTATGAACGTTATTATATAAATTTGTTTTAAACTCTATTTCACATTTAAATAATCTTGTTTTATTAGTAATAAAAACCTTCTTGTTTAAGCAATTGTACAAATTCATAAAATTGTTTTCCATCTGTATCAAAAGGAAAAATAAATGAGAATCCGATTTCATTTTCATTGGAAGCACGAATATTTTCTTTCAAATATTGGATTGTTTTTCCAGAATGATAAAAGTCAGCGAGGTAATCATCTACTCCATATGCTTCAAACTCGTATTGGATAAACTTTTCAAAATTATATGTTAACGATGTGTTTTGTTTAAGCTTTGTAGATATTGAAATTTTATCAAATGAAATCTCAATATCACAAATATCTTTTACACTAATTACTGGAATAGGATAGTATTCTAAAAACCAATTTCCAGTTTCATCTTTATCATAATGTCCGTTATACCAACCAAATTCTAGTTTAAAAGTTTTATAAAATAGAGCATTGATAAGTTCTTTCTGTTTTATTTCTAAACAGCAATAGGCAGAGTTTATTTTGCTTAGCATTTGTTTATCCATCTGATTGATCTCCATGTGTTTGAACACAAAACTATTATTACATAAAAAAGAAATCAATTCTATAACATAGGAAAATGTTGCCTATTAAAATTAAATGAATTTATTAGATTTAACTTGGTAATAATTATTATGATACAAAATGCATAACGCTTGTTTTTTTGCGTAACCATGCCTCTATTTTGCATAACTCTAAGTGCACTCTTTTATCTAATTACTATATTCATCTTCTAGATTAAAATAATCACGTAACACTAGACAAGCAGCATGCTTTTTAGCTAATTTTTTTGATATAGCATATGCTACTTTTTCTATTCTCCAACTTCTAACATAGCATGTGCATTTCCACATCTTTCTTCCATCTTCCATTTCATACATGTATTCAGGAATTGAACACCTTCCATGCTCTGCCATTTCTTTTAATGTACTGACTGCGTTATCTTCTTGAAACTTTGCTGTTTTTTTTTCTTCAGTATCGACATCATCAAGAAACTCATCAATATTAAGCATGACATCTACAGAATTTTGAAGTGCATCTGGATTCCAATCACAATCAATTGCAATTGCACCTAATATAGCCTCAAACAAATCAGCTTTTACTTTTTCTTGATTAACAACATTATTATCTAAGTCGCTATCACCTAGATATAAATATTTTGCGAAACCAAATTTATCAATTCTTTTTGCGAGTGTTTTATTATTAACAATAGTCTTTCTTAATTCAGTAAAATCTCCTTCATTATGATGAGCAACAATGCAATATTCATCATTATCCTCTTCTTTGTCATAATAGTCAGATTGAGATTTCATAAATCCAAATTTATCAGCGATAATCTTTGTAACGTACATGTCAAGTACTTTATCGCCTATAAATTCAAGAACCTCATTATTTTCACCACCGAATTGAGCTGAATATGAGCTTCTTATAAAAGCCTGAAGAAGTAAATCAATAGTATTGAAAGAATAATCGATTTTTCTTTGAACTTCTTCTAAATGTGAATCTTCATTTAAATTAATCATTTTCATTTGTTTTTCCTCCTATTTTGTCCGAGGAAACAAAAAAGACTTATGGCCGATAAGAATACAATCCACCCATAGCGTAGATAGACTAATCCTATAGCTTTAAGTCTTAATTTAATCAAAATAATTTTTGTAAATCAACCCATCTAAAATATCCCACTTGCATAAGATATCTTAAATAAATTCCATTACTCAAGTACTTTGAGAAAACTAATCATTCCTTATCGGACGCTTAAATTATATAACATACTTTTAATTATGTCTATACCATTCAAAAAACAGCTTTCGTTTTCTTGCTGTTATCTTTTATTTTCTAGTTGATTATAAAAAGAAAATAAAGCCTAAAAAATAAAGCAAAAATATTTAAATATCAGATTAAGTGCCTAAAAAATAAGGTACTACCTCAAATTATGATATTTTAAGCACAAAAAAAGGTTCGATACGCATTTTCTTTGTATCAAACCTATGCTTTCTATATGGTGCCTCGTGCCAGAATCGAACTAGCGATTGATCCTTACCATGGATCCGTTATACCACTTAACTAACAAGGCAGTGATTTATATGCGTATTAAAATATAATAGAATTTTATTATTGTGTCAATGATTTTCTATACATATCAATATAATTTAGTAGACAAACTTAAATAAAAATAATAGAATATTCGCCCATAATTAACTTTTTATTTTAAAAGTAATATTATATTGGTAGTTTTGGAGAGCATTATGAAGTTATTTAGAATACTGTTTCCTAAAGTTGATATATCACTTAACTCACTAAAAGATTATTTATTAAGTATAAACATTTTCTCAGGAATGCTGATTGGGTTTACTGTAAGTATTTTTGAGTTAATTCTAAATTTAATTTGAACATTTACTAGAATTGGTACACCGATAAAAAGTATTTATTATCACTATTTGGTTCTCTATATAGTGTTATTGATTTTTTCGATATTAGGATATTTATATTTAAGACTAAATAAAAGCAATATAGAAAAGCATAAAACAGGAATTAAAATCTTACTATATTCTTATTGCACTTTTATAGTTTTGTGGGGTATAGCAATAAGTTCTTTGGATTTATATAGGGGAAGACAATTTTCTAATATGACATTTTTAATTTGTTATATGGTAGTTATGTGTGGCATTGTAATGGATAGAAAATATAGTTATATTATGTCGTTATTAACCTTAGCTATAAGTATTCCGGTATTTTCTAGTTTAATTTATGGTAAGATTTATTTTAGTTTTGGCTTAGTTTTTAATCATTTAAATGCTGTTGTTGTTTGCTTAGTAATTTCGTATGTTAATTATAATCAACGTCAAAGATACTTTAAATTGTTAGTAGAAAAGAATTTAGAAAATAAAAAATTAGAAGAAGAAAATAACAATTTGGCTTATTTTGCTTTAAACGATGAATTAACTGGATTAAAGAATAGATTTGCTTTTGCGGAAGATAAAGAAAAATTTTATAAAGAAAATAAAAATTACAGTAAATATGTTTTGGTTTGCTTAATTGATATAGATGATTTTAAAAAGATAAACGATAAATATGGCCACTTGTTTGGTGATGAATGTTTAAAGGGAGTTGGTAAGCTTCTTAACTCATGGTCTAATTACTCGTACAGATATGGTGGTGAAGAATTTATTTGTGCTTTCAAATTAGATAGTATAGAAAACATTGATAAAATACTTGCTGAACTAAATAGTGAAGTCTCGTGTATTAGAATAAAAGACGTTCCTAACTTTAGATTGACAGTTAGCATTGGTGCCTATGTTTTTAAGCCTAAAAACCACGAATCATATGATAATTGTTTTGAAATAATGGATGAAAATTTATATAAAGTTAAAAAAACAGGTAAAAACAATTATAAATATACTATTGAAGACAAATAATATTTTAGTAAATTTTACTAAAAGTAAATAAATAATTAAAGTTCTATTTATCTATCTACATTCGTTGCAAGAACGAGTGTTTTTTTGTTATTATATAAATGTCCGAAAGACTGTGTGCGTTTCCTACAATTTATTTTCGGGGGCAATAGCCGTTTGTAGCGTTGAATGCCTAGTTTTACTAGGAATCCCAAGCATTTGGTGTCGAGCCTACCACCTTTATTTAAAGGGAATATGAATTGTCTTTTGGACCTTTTTATTAGTATTCATAATATAAATGGAGGATATAATGAAATACGATTCTTTAGCAGTTGCTGCAATTAGATCTCTTTGTATTGATGGAATTAACAAGGCAAAGAGTGGCCATCCAGGTATGGCTTTAGGTAGTGCACCTATTCTTTATACACTTTACACAAGACACTTAGTAAGTGATCCTACTCATCCAAATTGGATTAATAGAGATAGATTTGTCTTAAGTGCTGGACATGCTTCTATGCTTCAATATGTCTTATTACACTTATGTGGTTACGATGTTACTATGGACGATTTAAAGAACTTTAGACAATTAGGCTCTAAAACTCCAGGACATCCAGAATATAGACATACTCCTGGTATAGATGCTACTAGTGGCCCATTAGGCCAAGGCATTGCCCAAGCTGCAGGTATGGCAATGGCTGAACAATCTTTAGCCCATATGTATAAAGACGGTGATAAGATTTTTAATCACTATACATATTGCTTATGTGGTGATGGTTGCTTAGAAGAAGGTATTTCTCAAGAAGCTATTTCTTTTGCAGGCTTACAAAAGTTAAACAAACTTATTTTAATGTATGACTGTAACGATGTTACACTTGATGGACCACTTTCAAATTCATCAGTAGAAAATACAGTTGGTAGATTCCAATCTGCTGGATGGAACGTCATTAAAGTCGAAGATGGAAATAGTGTAGAAGATATAGATAAAGCAATTACAATTGCTAAGCAATCACAAGAAAAGCCTACAATGATTATGGTTCATACAGTTATTGGATATGGTTCAGCTAAACAAGGAACACACAAGGTTCACGGCAGCCCATTAGGAATTGAAGACGGTGAACATGCTAAGAAAGTATACGGCTATAACTATGGACCATTCGAAGTCCCAGAAGAAGTCTATTATACTTTCAGAGAATCATTTGTAAAACGTGGACAAGAAGCTTATGCCAACTTTGCTAAAGTTTGGAAAGATTATAAAGATGAAAACTATGATGAAGCTTTAAAGATTGAATCTACAGTTGATAACGATGTTTCAACATTAGTTTACAAAGATATTCCTTCTTATTCAGAAGAGTTTGCTGATTCAACACGTAACTGTTCTGGAGCTTGTTTAAATATTCTTAATAAACAAGTATTTAACTTGATTGGTGGATCAGCTGATGTCGCTGGCTCTGTCATGACACATATTAAAGATGAAACAGACTTTACTGCCACTAATAGAAGTGGTCGTAATGTAAACTGGGGTATTAGAGAGTTTGCCATGGCTGCAATGCAAAATGGTATGTTACTTCACGGTGGATTAAGAACTTATGTCGGATGTTTCTTAGTCTTTGCTGATTACTTAAAACCTGCTGTTAGAATGGCAGCATTAAGCGGATTACCAGCTATTTATTTATTATCCCATGACTCTATTGCAGTTGGTGAAGATGGACCAACCCATCAACCAATTGAGCAACTTGCTATGCTTAGATCTATTCCAAATGTCAACGTTATTAGACCATGTGATGCAAGAGAAACGGCCGCTGCTTGGAAAGTAGCATTGGAATCAACTAGAACTCCAACATGCTTGATTCTTAGTAGACAAAAGTTACCGATGATTTATTCAACATCCTATGCTGGTGTTGCTAAAGGCGGTTATGTCGTTTCACCAGAAAAGGAAAAGTTAGACTTTACAATTATTGCTACTGGTAGTGAAGTTTCACTAGCTGTTGAAGCACAAAAGAAGTTATTAGCTGATGGTATTGATACAAGAGTTGTATCTATGCCTTCAATGAACGCTTTTGCTCAACAAGATGAAGCCTATATAGAAAAGGTGTTAGGTGCACCATACGAAAAGAGAATCGCTGTCGAAATGCTCAGTTCATTTGGATGGCATAAATTTGCTAAGAACGTTATGAGCATCGAAAGATTTGGCGCTTCTGGCCCAGCTGATGATGTTATTCCAAGTTATGGCTTTACAGCTGATAACTTAGCTAGTATTGTTAAAAAGTGCTTATAATAAAAAGGCTCTGTTGAATCTTATGGGGTTTTATGGGGTCGA
>FR898168.1:0-30806 GCA_000437395.1 Clostridium sp. CAG:288
TTTAGTCGACCCCATAAAACCCCATAAGATTCAACAGAGCCTGAAAAACTTGGAGAGAAGTTTTTACTCTTTCATTAATTTTGGGCCAGAAGATGTACCGATTCTTGAAGCACCGGCTTCAATTAAAGCAATCATATCTTCTCTAGTTCTTACGCCACCACTAGCCTTAACACCAATGTTTGGGCCAACTGTTTCTCTCATTAATTTAATATCAGCAACTGTAGCACCGCCTGTTGAGAAACCTGTTGATGTTTTGACATAGTCAGCACCAGCTTCGACAGCTAATTTACATGCTCTAACTTTTTCTTCATCAGTTAACAAGCAAGTTTCAATAATTACTTTTAATAAATGACCGTGGCAAGCATGTTTAACTCTAGTGATTTCTTCTCTAACATAATCATCTTTTTTGTCTTTGAGTTTACCGACGTTAATAACCATATCAATTTCTTGAGCACCAGCAAAAACAGATTCTCTTGTTTCTAATACTTTAGCAGCAGGAAGAGTGGCACCTAATGGGAAACCGATAACTGTACAAACTTTAACATCGCTGCCTTTAAGCAATTCGTGACAAAGTGGTACATAACCTGGATTAACACAGACAGAGGCAAAATCATATTCTAATGCATCTTGGCATAATTTTCTAATTTGTTCTTCAGTTGCATCTGGTTTAAGTAAAGTGTGATCAATATATTTGTTGTATAGCATGTATAGCACTCCTTTTATTGTATCTATTAACATTATATCGATAATTGCTATGAAAGTCGAACACTTTCGTAAAAAATTAATGTAAGCGGTATACTATTTTTTCATAAATGTCTAAATATGTACGTATTTTGTCATATAATCCAGTTAAATTAAGCGAAATCCATTCATAATGAAAGAAAATGCTATGCGCTTACATTGATAATTTCATGCTTTAATTATTTAAAGCAATAATAATTTATTGATAAAAAAAAGAAGTCGCTAACGACTTCAATTATTTAACTTAACCTCTAATGGTATCAACAAGACGCATTAAGCTAGCTTTTTGACGGTTAGCTGTATTTTGATGTTGACGGCCATCTGAGACTGATTTATCAATCAATGAGACAGCAGCGGCCAAGTTGGCTTCGGCTAATGGAAGATCTTTGGCTTCGACAGCTTTATGAACTTTCTTTGTAGCAGTTCTCAATGCAGAAATAGCTGCAGCGTTTCTAACTCTAGCTTTTTCGTTTGTGAGAATTCTCTTTTTTTGGGATTTAATTTGAGCCATATTGTCACTCCTTTCACATAACAATTAAGTTTATCACGAATGATATTTAATTATCAAGAAAAAATTGATTTTAAAGTAAAAAACTAACTAAATTTCAACTTTTTCTTATATGAAGTTTTAAACAAAATTTCGATATTAACAAATTACTTTCTCATTAGATAATTTTTCCTAAAGTTACATATAAAAAGCTCTAATGCTGTTTGAGGATCGCCTAAGTTATATTTTAAATTCCTTTCTAACTCGCTTAAGTCTGCCATTATTTCAATTATAATATTAAAATCTAAATATTTAAGGTTTCTTCTTGAACATTTAACTCTATATGGATGGCATCTTAATGAATCAGCAATTTCCTTTTCTGTTGAACCACGGCTATCTAAATATGCAACTTCGGCTAAAAATGAAAATTGAGAAGCTAATACTGGAAGTAATTTATATGTGTCATAACCCATCTTAAATAAATTTCTAGTAATTCTAATTGCTTGAGTAGGTCTATCATTATTTATAAGTGATTCAAACAAACTAAATACATCATCAGATAAAGGGTTATTAACTAATTGTTGAACATCCATAATTCGTATTTGGTTTGTATATGTAAATAGCTTTCTTACATTATTGACAAACATTGTATAGTCTCTACCTGAACGTTTAACAATCTCAGTTACTGATTCTCTATCGATATCACCATTATATTCTTTAGCTAAAGCGTTTGCTGTTTCGACAAATTCTTCATCAGTCAAATTATTTACTTCAACAACGATTGCTTTTTTTTCTAAAAGTGAAACAATTTCACTTTTCTTATTCGGCTTTCCAACCATAAGAAGATATAGATTAGTGTCTGGATTAGGAAAATTAATATAATCGATCAAACTTTTAAAATCTTGTTGCTTATCAAGTGGTGGTACTTTCTCTTTAGAATTTGATAAGAAATAGCAGTTTTCTAATACGACGACTTTAGGCTCACCTAAAAAAGAAGTCGATAAAGATTCCATGACAACATCTTGAACTGTGTCTTGAAACGAATTGAATTTGATAAATTGAAGCTGATCACTTATATCAACTTTGCCTCTAACTTCTGTTTTTACTTTTTGCGAAAGCAAAGTTGAATCAGGTCCATAAAAGAAATAAATCATATATTCACCTTATTTATTATCGAACATATCGTGCCATTTTTTGCCTTGCCCGCGCCAATATTGTCTTTCTTCATTTGTAATTTCTCTTATAACATGACAAGGATTACCAACACAAATTGTATGACTTGGAATATCTTTAGTAACGACTGAGCCAGCACCTATTACAACATCTTCGCCAATTGTAACCCCAGGTAACACTGTAACGTTAGCACCAAACCACACATTAGAACCTACAGTAATAGGCTTTCCAGATTCGAGATGTTCATTTCTAGTCAAATAATCTGTCGGATGACAAGCTGTAGCAAAAGTACATCTTGGTCCAACAAAAACATCATTTCCAAAAGTAATTGGACAAACATCTAAGAAGATACAATCATAGTTAGCAAAAAATCTGTCACCAATATAAACGTTAGATCCATAATCACAATATACAGGTGTAATTATCGCACAATCTTTGCCTATTTTTCCAAAGAGATTATTTATAAGTTCATTTCTACTTAAATCATCAAATGGCATTGTATTTAGCTTACTTAATATATTTCTAGCTTTTACATAATCTGGATAAAGTGAATCGTCAGAAGAAGCGTTATATAATTCACCGCTAAGCATTAGTTCTTTTTGCGTCATAATTGTTTACCCCTTGTCATTAATTATATCATAAATGAAAATTTTAATTATTTAATATCAGCTAAGTATATTTATTTTAGTTTAATAGTTAAATCATAAAACAATTGACTAAACAATATTTAGTAAATAGACTAATATTAGAAAAGATGTCCTATGAACTCTTTTCTGTATTAATAATAAAAGATTTTATTCATTTTAAAAAGGAGAAAATATGAAAAAAAGAACGCTTTTATTAGTTGTACCAACATTGCTTACTGCCTTTGTTGGAACATCATGTGGTGGAAATAACACTTCAAGTTCATCTGCCCCAGTCAGTAGCAGTAATTCATCGTCGGCATCTAAACCTTCGACAGATAGCAGTACAAGTTCAACTACTAATTCAAATATTAAAAAGGAATATACATATAGCGAAATCGAATCAATGTCAGGCTCTTTAGATGCTAATTTAAAGTTGCCTATCGCTGGCGGAGCTATGAATGCAGGTTTAAATCTCAATGTACCAATGTCTTTAAACTATCAAGTAGCTAATGAAGAAATTGATCCAAATAAAGTTTTGCAATATGTCAAATTCCACTTCTCAATCGACGTTGGTTCAAGAGCTGATTTAGTTCTTGGAGTTAGCGGTTCAAATAGCACTACTACTACAAGTACTTTCTATGGTTTAGCTAATTCTTTAGTTTCTATTGTCGGTGCTTTAACAGGAAGTGGAGATGGTAGTTTAGTCAACTTCTTTGATGGAACACCATTTGCCTATGGCGACTTCTACGCTGAAGATGAAGCACCAAAAATCAAATCAATCGACTTTGATTATAATGCTGATGGCAAGTTATACATTTCTGTCATGGGTTCTTCAAATGCACCTGTATTAAGTGAAGAAAGTGGCCAATATGAATTTGATCAAGTACACTCACTTGGTACAACAATGATTGATATAAATGAAATCATAGCCCAAGTTATGATGATGCTTAACAACTTCAAAGATTTAGGTGAAGTTAATTTCAAAACAGTTTTAGCTTTCTTGGCTAATATTAATGTTGCATTGCCAGAAATCGAAATTGACTTTGGTAAGCTTATTAAAGTTATATCAAGCTTATGCATTACCATGGGTCAAGGTGAAGTCGGTATTAAATTAAACGATGAAGGAATTAAAAATTTAAATACTTTATTGGCAAGTTTAATTCCTGAAGACTACGCTTCATTTGTCACTTTACCTAAAATTACTGATGTAATTGGAAGCTCTTCATTTGGAACACCTAATCACTATGTTTTAGTTGATGTTAGAACACAAAATGAAGTTAATGGCTTTACATATAGTGATAGTTTATTAAAATTCGAATTTAAAGATACAATTCCAGCATCTAATGTTTTCCCATCAACAACATACGAACAAGATTATGTCGATACCCTCAATGCCTTAAAAGTTGTTGAAAATGTTGTTAATGCAAGTGAAAATATTTCTTATAAAGCAGAATCAGCTGTAGAACAAAATAAAGTCATTACAGAAACTGAAACAGCTCTTGAAAATGCAAGTACAAGTACCAAAGAAAAAGTTGGTAATGTCCTCAATGTATTAGGAGTTGATGAATCTGGTGATAATAAAGTTTTCACTTCATATGTTGAAGGTATGGGTTTATTATCCACATTCGAAAGTGCTATTGCCTCTTACGATGCTGATGTAAGCAAATGGACCGATGAAAACTGGGATGAAATTGCTGACCAAATCGAAAAAATTATGAACTTTGATGATTCAAATATCATTAAAAACTCTTATTTAACAGTCAAACTTACATCAGTTATTGATGCATATACTGAACATGTAGCTATTAAAGAAGCTGAAACACAAGCTCAATTCCTTGTTACAAGCGAAACAATTTCTCAAATACTTGATAAATATGTCGATGAAGTAATCGATGGTGATATGTCAAAGGTTGCAATCAATTTTGTTAAAGAATTAACAAGTGCCATTTATATCGGTACAGATGAAGTTAAACCATTAACATACTTTGACGAAAGAACAATTGACAGTATGTTAGGATTTGTATTTACAGAAAAAGATTACGCTGCTTATGGCGCTTCTATTAAATACGTTTATGACTCAATCGTCGCTGCTCAAGAAAAAGTTAAAAGTGCTTCTGAAGTTAGTGATTTAACTGAAAAAGACTTTGTCAATCCATTACAAAATGTCATTATGCCTTTATATTTAGATGGAACATATATCGGCAAATACTTCGATGAAACAAATTCATTTAATAACGTTTTGAAAGCTAGACAAAAATCATTATATGCTTTGATTTCTGATTTCAATTATGTTACAGAAGAAGCTATTACTTATTTAGCTGGTCTCAAACTTGGCGAAAGTAAAAACTGGGTTGTTGAAACACTTAATACATACGACGTAAAACCTGCTGATGTTGCTTCATCAAGTGATCTAATAGCATTAAATGCTTCACTTGAAAAATTAACAACATTAGAAAGCAAACTTAGTTACATATTAACAAGTACTGACTCCGTTATTTCTGAAAACACACAAGAAGCTAAAGCCGCTATCAGCTCATATAAAAACGCTCTTACTGAAAGAATTGCTGCATTACAAGCTTAAAAAAATACCGGCATGATTATCCATGCCGGTTTTAGTTTGCCTTAATTTATTTAACTATACCAATATATCATTTATTTGATGTTACGAAATAAGTATTTTTATATAATGGTTGTCTTAGCATTGAAGTATTCCATAATTTCAAGAATTCTTTGTTGCTAATTTTTCTGTTATACAATTCATTATTATCATTAACTAATTCAGCTAGCGATTCTGCAATGAATATATTATTTTCATCAAACCCAACAACTGGTACATAATGAAGATAATTTTTATCTTTTTGTATTCTAATCATAACAATAATGGGGTTTCCACTATTTTCTAAATCGTGCTTTAAAGTGTTTAAATTTCCGCTATGGTAACAAACGTTGAATCCCTTTTCTTTAAATAAATCAGCTATTCCTTTTAGGATAAACATATCCACTTTTCATTTTGTGTGGAATCATATTATAAATTTCATCACCATTAGCATCAATATTTAAATGCCTTAATAGATAAGCGGAGGCAAAGGCTGAACATTTAAATCCAGTTTGAATATCTATCTTATTTTTATTTTTAATAACAAACTTATCTTTATGTTTTGCATTTGATACTCTAAAAGAGACCTTACCCATAATGATAAAATCTACAATAAGAGTTATTAATAAATAGTTAATTATTGCTATTAATAAAACTATAACTATTATTATTAAATTTTCATTTTAGAAATGAACAGGTATATTCTTACCTGGGTGTACAATTCTATCTATTTCTGTAATAGCTATAACGGCTTCGCCTAAACCACAAGTAATATTTTTAACTTTACCTTCATAGTAACAGCTATTTCCTACAGCAAAGACGTTTTCAAATGATGTTCTAAAAGTTCTATCGACATTATATGCTCTATTTGTTTCTTCAATTGCAAAATTTGATGCTGAAGTTACTGTACCATAATTAACAATAATAGAGTCAAAATTCAATGTTATTTCACTGCCGTCAACATTATGCTTTATAACTATGCCTTTAGCCTTATTTCCATCTTTAACAAATGAAACTAAGCCATATGGTTTATAAATATTTACACCATTAGATGTCATTAAATTTACTGAAGATTCTTGTGCTCTAAATTCATCTCTTCTATGAACTATATTAACTTTTTTTGCTATATCACTTAAAGCAATAGCCCAATCAACAGCTGAATCACCACCACCAAGAATTACTATTTCTTGATCTTTAAATATCGACTTATCTTTAACTGAATAGTATATGTTAGTCAAATCATCTTCGCCTTCGAGTCCTGTTTTACGTGGTGTGAAGACACCCATTCCAGTTGTTAAAAGAATTGTTTTAGTCAAATAAGTATTTTTATTAGTAGTTACTTTTATAGATTTATCTTCTTGTTTTTCAATATTTTTAACTTGTTCTCCATACACGATTTGCAAGTGATTTGAATCGCTTTCTTGTTGCTTCAAAAGTGCTTCAATGTATTCTTTTGCTGCGATTCTTGAAAAACCTGGAACATCTAAAATATCTTTTTGAGGATAAAGTTCTGTAAGTTGTCCACCTGCTGTTGATAAACTTTCTAAAACTATGCCCTTAAGACCATGTAAATTTGCCAAAGTTGCAGCATATATTCCAACTGGACCAGCACCAATAATAATAATATCTTCCATATTTATCTCCTATCTAATAAAGTTTGTACGAACGTTATTTTCTAACTCTACTTCACCGTATTTTTCTTTTCCTAAAGCTATGCTTTTAATTAAAAAAGCCATATTCTTACCTAAATTTCTCATTACTTGTAAGCCTTCTAAATCTTGCATGCCATCTTCTTTATTGTTTCCATGAATATTATTCCAATATGTACTAGAAACAATTGGCATACCAGAAATAGTAAAGAACTTATTTAGCTCATCGAAAGTTGCTGTACAACCACTACGTCTAGCTGAAACGACACTAGCTCCTACTTTCATAGACAAATCGTAATTTATACTATAAAAAAGTCTTGTCAGTAATGAAACGACTGTACTATTAGCACTTCCATAATAAACAGGGGCACCAACTACTAATCCATCAGCATCTTTTAGTTTAAAAGCAATCTCATTAACACAGTCATCAAAAACACATTTACCCGTTTTTTTACAAGATCTACAAGCTATACAGCCTCTGATATCTTTGTTACCAACATGTATAATCTCAGTTTCAATATCACATCTATTAAGAGTATCGCTTAATTCTTTTAAAGCTAAAGCTATAACACCATCTACGTGTGGACTACCATTTATTAATAAAACTTTCATAATGCCTCCTTTTTAATATAATACAACCTAAAGTCTACTTTAGGTAAATGATTATTTTTTGTTTGGAAGAATTAAAAGAATTGATGTCTTTTTTTGATAATCTTTATAATCGCTTCTACGATTAACTTGTCTTTTTTCCATCATAGGAATAGATATAACTATGAATAAGAACAACATTATAACTATACCTATAAAAGTAAACCACAATGAGTAATCAGTTAATAATAAAGAGCAATATACTCCTACCCAAATTAATATTTCACCTAAATAATTTGGATGTCTAGAATATTTCCATAGACCTTTTCTACATGTAACTTTTTCTGTCGTTGTTCTTAAAAAAGCATGCATTTGTCTATCTGCAAATAACTCTAATAAAGTACCAACGACTATAATTGAACTACCTAATAAAGATAAAGGAGAGGCATTTTTTGCAAATAGTAAAATTGCTGGAACTAAAGCACTATAAACAAATAAAGTCGGCATCATTTGTATTCCAAAAAAGTTAATTATAGGCCATAGTTTAGGATAATTTTCTCTATACATTTTATAACGCCAATCTTCCCATTTACGATCACTAAAAGTAGTTATCCAGTTAATTGTTAATCTAAATGACCAAAAACTAAAGGATACATAAAATAAAATGTGATATATATTAACGTATTCGGCAGTTAATAAAACATACGTTAAAATTACAAACGGAGTCAAACTCCAATACGCGTCATATAAACTTGAATTTTTTAAAATTAATGAAAATATCCAAATTACAATAGTAGAAACAACATCAAAAACAAGAGTTTTTAAAAGCATGTTTTCTATGATAAGACTACTTAAAAAACCAATTGCATATGCAAAAATATAAATTATTAAAAATAAAGTTAAGTCTATTACTTTATTCTTTTTCATCTATAGCTTCCTTGTTCTCATAATCATCAAGGTAAGAATACATTTTACCTGCATGCTTATAGCCTAATATCATATCTAAATTAACATTAGCTGCACTTTTAAAAATATTCTTTTCAACACTATCATTATAGTTTTTCATAAGATCACGTATTAAAAGCTTAGTAGCTTGACGTTGAGAGCCACCGCCTCCATTATCGCAAATAGCGCAGTTTTCTGTAAATCGACAGGCGCATTGAATGAATTGAAGACCATTTTTATTTTTCCAGTTGATAATATCTTGTTCTCTTATCAAATACATAGGTCTAATTAATTCCATTCCACCAAAACTTGTTGACTTAAGTTTAGGAAGCATTGCTTGGAACGAACCAGCATTAAGCAAATTCATAAGCGTTGTTTCTATAACATCATCATAGTGGTGTCCTAAAGCAATCTTATTACAACCCATTTCTTTTGCAAAAGCATAAAGGTTTCCTCTACGCATTCTAGCGCACAAGTAACAAGGGCTTTTATCCTGAGAGTTAGCTACTTCAAAAATATTTGTTTCAATAATCTGTGCTGGAATATGTAATATTTCTAAGTTATTTTTAATAGTTTGAAGGTTTATTTCATTATAGCCTGGATTCATAACTAAATACTTTGCTTCAAAATCATAAATTTTAAATTTCTCTAAAAGTTGAAATAACTTAGCCATTAACATGGAATCTTTACCACCTGATATACAAACACAAATTTTGTCTTTAGGTTGAATCAAATCGTAATTTTTAATAGCTGCTAAAAATTTTGACCAAATTTTGAATCTACTTCCAGTAGTAATATCGTGTTCTATTTCTTCATATCTTTCCATGTTTTATAACCTCGTATTTTTTCTAATAAATAATTAATTTCATCCATTGTTGTTTTTTCACATATGGATATCCTAAAACTGCTTAGTGCCCTTTGCTTATCCTTAAATATAGACATAATAGATTTAGAAGGTGTGTTAACTATTGAACATGCACTTTTTTGGCTAACACATATTCCTAATTGATTCAAACAGCTTACTGAATAACTTCCTCTATATTCAGTTATCGATAAATTTATAATATATGGGCTACCTAATGAATTATTTTTTATTCCCTGAACTCTTTTAATATTATCTATAAAATAATCATATAACGATTTTACATATGTGTAATTATCATCTATTTTGCTATAAGCAATTTCTAATGCCTTATATGTAGAAGAAATTAATCCTAAAGGTATAGTACCTGATCTATAGATAGAAGCACTTTTACCTCCATGAATTAACGGTGTTAAAACTGTGCTTTTTCTTTTTATCAAGCATCCAGTTCCAGTTAAACCGCCAAACTTATGTGGAGTAAAAGTAACAAGTTCGATTTTATTTAAATCAAATTGAATTTTTCCAATTCCTTGAGTAGCATCCATCAACAAATGACAATTTTGATGTTCACTTACTATTTTAGATAATTCTTGATAATCTTGAATAACGCCAGTTTCTCCTTCGACTAAAATAACGCAGACAAGAATTGTATCTTTTCTAATTTGCTTTTTTAACGATTCGATATCAATTTTTCCATCAGACTTTGTAGGAATAAATTCTATATCAAAACCTTCTGTTTTTAAATATCCTAAGCATCCGTTTATAGAGCTATGTTCATATTCACTTACCAATATGTGCTTACCAAAACCAGAATAAGATTTAACTAATCCTTTAATTGCCAAATTATTTGCTTCGCTAGCCGATGAACAATATATTATTTCATAATTATCATCTAGTTTTAATCTGTTTTTAATTTTACTATCGTAAATATCATATGCTAGCTTAGCTTTTTGACCTAAAGTGTGTAATGAATTTGCATTACCAAAAAAATCAGTCTCAACTTTACACAATTCGTCTAAGACTTCTTTTTTTACAGGATAGTTAGCTGCATAGTCAAAATAGTACACAATAAAACCTCATTTTCATTGAATATTATATTGATTAAAATCAATATACTCAACAAAAACCTACACTATTAACAAGCAGAATTATTTTGTGTTGCTATAGCAATTGACATGTTGCTATTATCTGGCTCAAATTTTATTTTTCTATAAACAATTATATATGAAATAAAATGAATCAACGAAGTTAATAACCAAGATATTGGATAAGAAATATATAAAATAAACAAGGTGTGATTAGCAGCGAATATTGTATGAATCCACACTATTCTAAATACACAAGCACCCATAATGGAAACTATCATTGGAACTACGGAATATCCTAATCCACGCATTCCCCCGACAAAGACATCCATTATTCCACATAAATAATAAGTTGTACAAATAATTACAATACGTTGAACGCCGTAATTAATTGCTTCTTGATTATTTGTGTAAAAGCCTAAGAATTGATCTTTAAAGATTAAAACTATTCCGCCCAAAATTACTCCTGTTAAAACAGCAAATATTTGGCAATATATCAAAACTTTCTTACAGTTTTTCTTGTTTTTTGCGCCAAAATTTTGACTTGTAAAAGAAATACAAGCTTGATAGAAAGAGTTCATTGATTGGTATATAAACCCTTCAACGTTAGACGATGCAGTATTTCCACTGACAATAGCTGTAATATTAAAGGAATTAACTGCTTTTTGAATAAAGACATTTGAAATTGAGAATAATGATCCTTGTATACCCGCTGGAAGGCCATTAAAAATCATTTCTTTTAGTTCTAGGCCATGAATTCTAAGCTTTTTAATATTTAAATTTACATAGCCTGTTTTTCGAGTTAAACAAATAAATACTAAAACAGCTGAAATTGCTTGAGAAATAATTGTTGCTAAAGCAACTCCTGCTACATCCATTTTAAACACTATAACAAATAATAAATTTAATCCAGCATTGATGATACCAGCTGCTGTAATAAAATATAATGGCTTACGTGTTTCACCTACACTTCTTAAAATAGCTGAACCAAAGTTGTAAAGCATATTAAAAATCATACCACCAAAATATATTTGAACATATAAAGTAGCTTTGTCTAAACACTCATCTTTTGTATCCATTAAAATAAGACATTCTCTAGCAGCAAAAATTCCAAATATTGTTAAAATAATTCCAGCTATAAAACTAAAAGTAATAGCTGTATGTACACATCTTTGTGCTTTTTCCATATCTTTATTTCCAATAGCTCTCGCACAGATGACATTTGCACCTACGGAAACACCGATAAACATGTTAATAATTAGGTTTATTAAAGCACCTGTTGAACCAACAGCTGCTAATGAATTATCGCCTGAGAATTGACCAATTACGACTAAATCACAAGCGTTAAATAATAATTGAATAATACTGCTCAACATAACTGGTAATGCAAAGATAATAATTTTCTTTGCTAAGTTGCCAGTAGTCATATCCATTTCTTTACTTTTCACTTAAATTACCTCGAAAAGATAATTATACTACTTATAATTTAGATTAAAAGTAAAAATTAACTTTTTTGTAATTTAAAAGGCCTTAAGGCTATATAAGTCTTAAGACCATATATATTTTCTATTTAAGCAATGTTGATAAATCAATTAATTGGACTTCTTTTGAAAAATCAGAAGCAGTAATTGAATCAACTTCTTTAGAACTGTTACTAATTATTAAAGAATAATTAACATCAGCCTGACATGCCATATTCAAGCCACTCAAATTATAATTGAATGAAAGTGATAATTTACTGACATCAATTGAGAATTTGCTAAAGCCACCATTTTTATCAAGATAAGCGTTAATATAAATAGCACTTTCAGCTGTGACTTTTGGTAAAGTAATATCACCTATTTCAGATGGCAATTTAATATTACCATTTGCCATAATATCAGCTAATAATTGATCATTAACATCAATTTTAACTTGAATCATGTTATCATTAGCTCCAAATGAGATATAAGAATCTAATTTTGCAACCAATTTTTCTAACAATGAGCTATCAATAGTAACATCTGTTGATGGAGTATCACTCGTATCAATGTTACCAACAATATTCTTTACTGAAGAAGCAATGTTATATACACCATAGAAATCACTTTTTTCAGTTGTGCCATTATTAGTACCTTGCATATTTGATTTTACTTTTGTTTTTGTATTAATATTGCCAACTAAGAAATCGGATGTAATGTTGTTATAAGTAGTTTTACCATACTTGAGTGAACCACCGATATTAACATCAGTTGTAACATAACTTTCATTTGAATTAATTGTTGTTTTTAAATCGTATTTAACACTATTCGATGTAGTTAATGATGCTGTTACTAAATTAGCATAATCAACATTTTCAACATCCCCAGATTTAATTTTAGCCATTTCATCAGCATTTAATTCGGCGCTTCCCTTAAGGCTACTATTAACATCAAGTTTCAAAGATGAGGTAACTAGGTTGTTAACTTCGCTACTAAAATCACCACTAACACTTATTTTTGCTGTTTCTTTTATAGTGAAACCTTTCCAGTTTTCAGTGTTTTCAGAGGCTGTATTTAATTTACTAATTGCATCTGACTTTTCAATAGCTGAAACTTTTGCTTCACCACAACCTGTTAAAGTAAGAACTGAAAGAGCTAATAGACATAAATATTTTTTTGACTTCATAAATATTAATCCTCCTATAATAATTTTATATTTTTTCTATACTAAATACAAATAAAATCATGTTACAAAAAGCATATTTTGTAAAGTAATACTAAAAAAACAAAACAACGATAGCATTTATTTTTAATTTTAATAAAATAGTAAGCTCTAATTATACAGATATTAATTAAAATAATTTTATCAAATTCCTACTTTATCTAATCAATTACTAACATATGATCATTTAATAACTAATTTTTACTTTATCTTTTATTAATTTAATTTATTTTTTTTGATTTTTTATCAAATATTAACCAAACAATTAAAGGTATTACAATTAAAAATATTAACCAATATACATTTCCTTGTACACTCTTTCCAGTAATAAAACAATATAAAGTCATTACAACTAAAAAAATAATAGGTATGCAAAAACTAATCAATGCTATTATAAAATATATTTTTTCTTTTTTTAAGTGAACTTGTATCTTTTAATCTAGGATGATTTTTAATTTGCGTATCTATTTCATTAATTAATTTTTCTAAATTAAAATTATCTTAATAATCATAATTAGTAAAAAGTTTTTTAAATTCTTCATTACTTATACCAGCATGATATATTACTACATTATATTTATCTTCAAAGAAGTCTATAATAACATAAATATTATTATAGCTATAGTTTAATTGAATTGTTTTGTCTAACTTATTTATTGTAGGATAAATTTCTACTTTTGAATATTTTGATAATAGCTTTTTAATATCACCATGTAAATATAATTCAAAGATTTTATCTAAATTACTATATTCTTTTTTTCTTTGGATTTTAAATAATTTTCTATTTTTCTTTTCATATTGATAAATTATCCTTCCATGTTTTAATTCCAATACCCTGAAACTGCTCTAATAACATGTTCAAATCCAATACTTAGAATAAGGACACCACAAACTATAGTAATACCCTTCTTCATTTTTTAGTCCTACTATCTCTCATTTTAGATAAAAAATATTAAAAAGAGACAAAATAATATTATTTTTTATTAATATAGACTAAAAAAAGCGCTCTCTGAGCGCTTGGTTATTATCTATTATCAACCTTTTCAGGATTCATATCATGCCACATCAATCTATTCTTAGCCATTTCTTCAAAAATAGTTCCAGGCTTACCATAATTGCAATATGGATCAATTGATATACCACCACGTGGGGTAAATTTACCCCATACTTCGATATATCTTGGCTCCATAAGTTTGATTAAATCTTTCATGATAATATTTACGCAGTCTTCATGAAAATCGCCATGATTTCTAAAACTAAATAAGTATAACTTTAATGATTTTGATTCCACCATTTTTACATCTGGAATGTATGAAATATAAATTGTTGCAAAGTCTGGTTGACCTGTTATTGGACATAAACTAGTAAATTCTGGACAGTTGAATTTTACAAAATAGTTGTTTTCTTGATGTTTATTAATAAAAGTCTCTAAAACTTCTGGAGCATAGTCCATTGAATATTTAGTCTTTTTTCCTAATGCATTTAATTTGTCTTCTCTCATATTTTATTCCTCGTATTCTATTGGGTCTTTTACACCATTTGCTTCAAAGGCTTTTTTTCTATCAATACATGTTCCGCATTTGCCACATGCTTTTTCATGTCCTTCATAGCAGCTCCAAGTTAATTCATATGGAACGTTGAGTTTTAATCCTATTGCAACGATATCTTTTTTGGACATTCCAACAAAAGGACCATAAACTTTTACTTGGTTACCACTACCTAAATATATAGCTTCGTTTATTGCTTTTGTGAAAGCTTCACTGCAATCTGGATAAGCATTGCCACAAGCATCGTCTCTATGTGCGCCATAATAAATTACTTCACACTCTTTGGATATAGCTATAGAAGCCGCTGATGATAAAAATAATCCGTTTCTAAAAGGAACATAGGTAGAAACTGGTTTTCCATTTGTCTCTTTTATTTGTTCTTCATAAGCTTCGTGTGGAACCTCTTTTGATGAATGTTTTAAAAGTGTACAATCGCTATATTCAAATATTTTAGATAAATCTAAGTAAATATGTTCTACGCCATAATACTTAGCTATTTTACAGCTACATTCGAATTCTTTATCGTGTTTTTGTCCATAAACGACACTTAAAGCAATAACGTTATCTTTTCCATACTTTTCAATTGCTAAAGCTAATGCCGTTGTAGAATCTACACCACCACTAAATAAAACTAATGCTTTTTTCATAATAAATCGCTCTCCTTAATATCTCCAATCGAAGCTTTTGTTATAGTATAAGACTTCTTTTTTATTCCTCTAGCACTTACGCATGAGTGACATCCTTTTACTCTTACATAGACATCTTTTGAATTAGTAATTTTAGAAACTATTTCTAATATGTCATTTGTAATTCTCTCTTGAAGTTGTAACCTTTTAGCAACCATATCAGCTATTCTTGCTAGTTTTGATAAACCAATTACTTTCCCGTTAGGTCTATAAGCAATATCTACTGTCATATCATACATTAACGCCAAATGGTGTTCACAAAAACTAAATATGTCTATATCTTTAATTACAACTATATTTTTGCTATCTGTTAATGAATCTTCATCAAAAGTTTTATCAAACATTGTTGCTATTTCATCGTTTGTATAGTTCATACCTTCAAGTAATTCAGCATACATCCCAGCTGCTCTTTTAGGGGTATCTACCAATCCTTCACGAGTTGGATCATCTCCAAGAGCAATTATCATTTCACGAATAGCATTTTCTAATCTTTTTTGATCAATCATACTAAACTCCTCTTTTATCTTTATCCCAAATAATCTTGTGAATTTGAAGTTGCATCTTTACATCATTTAACTTGTTGTCTTTTAAAAAGTTAACAATTTCTTCAAATTCAATTCTTCCCCAAACAGGAGATATAAGACAATTTGCTTTATTTATTAAATCGTACTTTTTTATTATTTCTTTAGTTTTTTCTAAATCATCATAATCAGAAACAACAAACTTTATCACATCATTTTTTCTTAACAAATCGTAATTTGTTAAATCAATATACTTTTCCATACCACTGCCTTTTAATTTATAGTCCAAAGTAAATGTGACATTTGGAATATTTAAATAAGGAGCTATATTTATACTACCATTTGTTTCAATTTCAATTCTGTTTCCAATATTTGATAGTTCTATCATTAGTTCTTTTATTTCGTTTTGAATCAATGGTTCTCCACCAGTTAAAGTAACGTTTTTTACTCCAGTAGATTTAACATATTTAACTAATTCATCAATACTCTCTTCAGTATATATAGGATTTATAAAAGAATATTTTGTATCGCAATAAGAACAGCGAAGATTGCAATTTGCAAAACGAATAAAAACTGCTAATTCACCGCTTCTAAGGCCTTCTCCATTAATACTAACAAACTTTTCTACTACTCGCATACATACCTCGCACAGTTATTCGGCGTTTCGTATACGCAAACTTCTTTAACTGAATATTTCTTTGACATTTCTTCAAATATATATTTCGAAAAGTTCTCAGCCGTCGTTCTAAACTCAACAACTCTCAAAACAAATTGTTTATTTAAGAGATCAAATAACTTTTTGTCAAGAGAGCCTTTTTCAACAATAAAAGAGTGATCAAAATAATCGCATAAGTCTTTTATATCTTTTTTAAAATCACCGAAGTCCACTAACATGCCATTAGTAAGTTCACCTTTAATAGTGACAACTACTCTCCATCTATGACCGTGGATATTCTTACACTTGCCTTCATAATTTGTTAGAAAATGGGCCGCATCAAATGACGATTCACTAGTAATTAAATGCATATTTACCTCCTAAATAAAAAGTGGGATTAGCTAGATGCAAAAATCCCACATAAAATATTTATTAAAGGATAATGCCCTAGTTTTATTTATAGACAGGATGGTACAAACGAACTGTCTTTCTTAACCCACGTTAATATAACAAATAGAAGTGATAAATTCAATTAAATTATATCAAATTTCAATAATTTCAAATTTATGTCCTGAAAAATGAATAAGTTTATTAAAAATATCATCTGTTTTCAATTTCATATAACAAGTTTTTGTTCCATCGCTACAACCGTAAAATTCGTTTTTTAAAACATCTGAATCTATTACTAAATGAACATCTTTAGCACTTTCTAAAAGAATACTAAAAATAGAACAACATCCTATTTCAGTATGAAGAAGAGTTTTCATTATTTCTTCACTAGCAAAAGAAACTCGAGAAATATTTAAACTCTTAGAAAAATTTTTTGTATTAAATCTTTTGTTTGCTGACATTAATAACAAATAAAATTTCGTTTTTTGTTGGTTTGCTAAAAATAATGTTTTAACTATATCAACATTTAATTTCTTATCTGCTTCAAGACAATCAGTCATAGTAATTAGTTCATCTGTATCAATTCTTTCATATTTAATATCAAGTTTTTCTAAAGTATCGAAAGCTATTTTTTCTAAATCACTTTTATACTCTTTAGGTTTACTTGTATATATTTCACTTATATAAGGCATAAAAACTCATTTTAAATAATTACAGCACTATCACAACCATTTAAATGTGCAATTTCTTTTAGTTCATTAAGTTTTGCATCATCAACAATTACTCTTCCAAAAGTATTTATTCCTTTTTCGTTAACACCAAAATATCTATATTTTAATAATTTATAACGTACTTTTGACTTTATAATTTTTGAAACTGCGCTAACAGTTTTGATATTTTCCTCATCATATTTTGGTAATATAACCGTTCTAACTTCTTCAAGTTTATTTTTTTCTAATAAGAAATTTAGATTTTTTAAAACAATATCGTTTGTTTTACCAGTTAAATAAGTGTGAAATTTGGGATCAATTGCTTTAACATCAAGCATTACACCATCACTTATATCTATTAAATCTTCTAATTCAGTTAAATCGTTAGCACCATTTGAATCTATTAAACAAGTTAATCCAAGTTTTTTTACTTCAATAAATAATTCCTTAAGAAACAAATAATAGTTTGTACATTCTCCACCTGAAACAGTTATTCCTCTAATAAATGGAGAAACTTGTTTGATTTTATAAACCAACTCTTCAACTGTCATAATTGTTATTTTAGGACTAGCACTATGAGTACAAACATGAATACATGTATCACAATTGACACAAATATCTTTATTCCATATTACTTTTTTATTTTCGTTAAAACTTAATGCCTTTACAGGGCAAGTTGATATGCATTTACCACATGATATACATGCGTTAATAGTTTCTGGATTATGGCAATATAGACATGAAAAAGGACATGTTTGAAAAAATATTGCCATTCTATTTCCTGGCCCATCAACATTAGAGAAATTAATTATTTTATTTATCTGTGCTTGTTCCATAAATCTTACGATCTAAGGCTTTACCTTTTTCTTTTGCGCCTTTACCAAAAATAGTACAGTTATTTATTGATTGTTTTCCATTAGTTAATTTATCAATTTCACTCTTTTTAACAAGATAACCTGTAACTCTAACTACATCGTTATCACAATTATAAGCCGTGAAATAACGCATTCCTTTTTCAAAAGATCCATTGATTATATCTAAAATAGCTTCTTTTGAATTTAACCACGTTTGATCAAATTTAAATATATCACCTACACCACATGGAAAATATTTATGAAGAGTTGATTCAATTTGCAAATGTTCAAATAAATCTGGTTCATAGCCAATTGGAACACGACAACCAGGTGAATTATCAGTTCCATCTGAATCGATGCCAACTTGAGCGTGCATCAAATAGTGATTATCACATTTGCTGCAATATAAACCATGATGAGCATTAACTTGATCTTCAATTGCTTTTAAAACTCTGTCGGCTAGTTTTAAAGCCTCAACGTTATGTCCAAAGCCTTTTGATTTATCTTTAATTCCTAAAAGAGTGTTGACACATTCAGCAACACCAACTAAGCCAACCATGCCAGTAAATTTTTCTCTTTCAACAAATCCTTCTTTAACTAAGAAATTAGATTTGAAAAAACTAGAGTCTTCAACGATAAATTTAATTCTTTGATCAATTATTTCAAGAATTAAATTAACATATTTTGGTAAAACGTTATTAAAGAAATCGTCAATATCTTTTGCCTCAGTACTTATTTCATATAGTCTTAATCGTGGTAATGTATAACCACCACCTCCGATATTTAAGGCGTTATAGCAACTGGCAATAGCATAAGGAATATCTTTATGCTCAGCACTATACATTTTATGATTTGCAAAAGAAGGTTTAGATGTTGCTAGCATAGTATCAATTGAAGCAATAGCTAAGTCATGTGGAGTTATATCCTTATCATATAACAATGTGATATTTGGTATTGCTAATTGCATTTCTTTAGTTAAGTCTAAAATAATTCTAGTTATTTTACTATCTTTAGGACCAATATTAGCATGAACAAAAGAATCGCATAAAGTTTTGTCGATATGTTTTAAAAATAATCTTAAAATTTCTTTTGTTTGAGGACTGTCAGCTTCGTTTTCAAATGGTTCAAAAATATCTGTAAAGTTTCCTAAATAAACAGGATAAGAAGTAATTGATGGAACATGCTTATAAAATATAAGAAGATTATTGCATGCTTCTAAAATATTTTTAGCTGGTTCAAGTTCTAAAAATACACAACCATTTTTCATTAATAAGCTATAATCTGGAAGAATATATCTAGGTCTATAAGGAGCTAATCCTTCGTTTAAATCACAAACTTTTCCCTCTTTTAAAGCTTTTATCCATAAAGGATTTCTAGATAAAGTTTTGTCTTCACTTTCAGCTAATCTTGCTAAAGCTAAAACTTGTTGAGAATAAGTTAATGTCTCATCTGAAATAATTTCCATTACTTTGCTTTTTTCCATTGCTAAACTCCTTTTAATTACTCTATATAAATACTATCACATTTATTAAAAATATTCTTCGAAAGTGCTACAATTAACGGTACATAATATTTTATCAAATAAAATTTTATGTTAAAATATTAATAACAAAGGAGAATTCATTTCTATGAAAAAATTTAAGAATTGTATACTATCACTCAGCGCAGTTTTATTGTTAGCATCATGCTATAGTGGAACCAATGTCTCCATAGGAGTAGGCAATGGTAAAATACCTGATGATGCTATATATGCTAATTTTAGTGTTGCCGATTCATTTAAAGCTGGTTATAAAATTAGCGGAAAATTTACAGCTAAAAAGAATGCTAATTTAGAAACAAACTACGTTTTCGCTATCGCTGATAGTGATCCTGTATTTTCTTCATCATATAACGAATCAGTTTTACTTAGATTAACTGGTGATATGATGAAAGCAACCAAAAAATCAAATGGAACATATGGCGGAGTTAAATTTTCTATTCAATTAACAAATTTGAGTTCTTATTTCACAAAAACAAGTGAAAGTAAAGATGTATACTTTGTCCTCCGTGATGAAAATTATACGGATAGAACTGATATTACAAAAGTTAATTCAAGTCACTTTAATTATACTTTTGACGGAACAACAGTAAAAATTGCACACGCTTAATATTTAGAAATTAAAAGGATCTCGTTGAGATCCTTTTTAGTTACCTACAAATATAGAATCAATTGAAATTGTTCCTGATTCAACAACTATTTGTATAGTTTGTTTTTTCTTTGAACTTTCTATAGCATTTTTGAATATTATTTTTTCATTAACAGCAGAATTAATTTCAATCGTTTTTCCATTCACATAAATCTTAGCTCTAAATTTATCGCTTGTTTTACCGAATATAGCTAATCCAGTACTTCCTTTATTAACAGTAAATTTTATAGTACCACTACCTTTTACTACATGACCGTATGATGATAATTCACTATTATCAACTGTCCATTTACCATAATAGTTTAATTCGTTACACGATATATTAGTTCCATCAAGTTCATATGAAAAATCAATTCTTGATAGGCATACATATTTATTTCCACTAGTTAGACTACTGTCAGTAACAACTATTTTTACATATCTGAAGCTACTAATTTTAAAGAAAGTAGATAGTTCAATACCGGTGCATTTTAAATCTTTAAATTCATCTATTAACGAATATGAAACATTATCTTTACTTCCATAAATTTTAAAAGTCGTAGGAATGTGGTTAACACCAGAAGCTCTACCGACAAATCTCACTTTATTCCATGTTTTTTCTTCGCCTAAATCTAAAACTAATTCAAATGGATTGTCGCTTGATAAAAAGTTACCTTTATTTGAATGATAGTAAGTAGAATCATCACCATCTAAAATATTGTCTATTTTAGTTGTATCATCCCAAGAATCTTGATTTATAGATATTACTTTTTGATTTTGTGGATTTGTTTTATAAAATACTAAATTTTCAGTATATACGTATGGATACGCAATATCAGATTCAAAAGAATACTCTTCTATAATAGCATTCGAATTATATAAATAGTTCTTAGCAATTGATTGTGGTGCCTGTTCACTATTAGTCCATCCTAATTCCGTAAAGGCATCTGGGTGATTATTTGAAATCGTTATTTGCTTATACCATATAAGTTGTCCTTTTTTTGCTTCTATAGTTAAACAGTGATTTTCATCTAAATCGAATCCACCTTTATCACCTGAAAACTCTATTTTTTTTCTCATATTCTTTGCCATCTAAAGATATATATAAAGCGTGATTTCCTCGACCTGCTCTTAAACAAATAGTGTATTTTCCATCTTCAGGAACAAGTATTTTACCATTTAAATAACCTATCTTATTAGCAGAAATATGATTCATAAATGTAGAACTTGAATTAGATTCCTCCTTTTCGGTATATCCTTCAAAGTTTGCATTTAGCGCTTCATCTGGAGTGTTAAAAATTCTTTCTTCATAAGTATATAAAACTCTTTCAGGATCAGAATTTTTAAATCCTAAATTAATTGATAAAGTCACATCAGGAGTTTTAATCTCTGAGTTAATCAATTCTATCGTTACTTTTATTGTTCCACTATATCTTTTGCACTCTTTAGGATTATACTTATATTTATTATTGTTAATCTTTGTCAAAGTACCATTACTTGGTTTAGTTATCTTTTTAATTTTATATTCAAAGTCTTTTGGAACGTACAAATAATTATCTAGATCTAAAATAAATTCTTTATCTCTTTCAATCAAATATGGTCTGACAGTTTCAATATTTACTTCTTCTTTTCCACTAAAGAAATTTCTACCTGTTTGATATAAAGAGGCTATTGGTACAAAGACTGGAAGCGTACCATCAGTGTATTTTGCTTTGACATCTGCATCTATTGTAAGACCTAATACTTTTTCAAAATAATAAGTCATATCATAGCCTGTCGCTTTACATAAAGCCTCATACCAAGATGTCGGTGTGTACTTTTTGGCATCAAGCCTTGTTGCTTCTATAAACTTATCTACTCCAAATGAGTGAATAATATCGGCATAAACATTTAGGCCTTTATTTCCACTACCATAATTACTTAATGTCTCGCGTAAACTTCTAGATGGATCGGTATATCTATTCCAACCAGAAAGCGTACTATCATCTTCACTTCTAGCTGAAGATATATCTGTATACAAAGCGTATGAAAGCAAGCTTGTAGCATTATTCGTCACTTCGTTTGTAGAAGCTCCCTCCATTCCATAGTTTTGGAAATGATGATTAAATTCATGAATAGTTCCCCAAAAACCGTTTTTAACCATACCATTATAATCAAGTGCACCACTCATCCAATAAAGAGGAGCATTAACAGCTATTCGGCCACCGACAAACGCTACTGCTTCACCAGCTGCAACAAAAGGATCATAAATATATCCAACACCAGACTCTGCACTCGAATTAGTTGGAACTCTTGAAGAAGTTCGACATATCTTTTCCCACAAATCTCCAACTTTTATTAAATTGTCATAATCAAAGTTAGCTCTACTTTTTGGTCCAGAGTGTCTAACTCCTTTGTCCCACACTTCAAAATCATAATATGGAGCAGACAATGTCTTCATACGTTCAAATTCTTCGCGTGTTGTATAACCATGGATGTAGCATGGATATTCGACAGCACCAGAAATAGTGACGCTAAAAGAATCGTGTTTTTCAGGATAAATATATATTGGACCACCTAACGGATTACCTACATAGGCTGTTGTACTTGTTATATTTAATGTGTTAGCGATATTAGGTAATCTTGAGAATATATTTTTATCAGCTTTCCAAATATTGTTTCTAGTGTTTTTATGCGTCACCTGTCCAACCGCAACTTTTAGTGAGCCGATTTTTTCTAAATCACTCTTTGATATTTCTATCTTTACTAATTCTCCAGGAGCAGCATACAAACCAGTAATATAGTTTCTCCATATTGTTGGATTAACATTTACTTTTCTTATAATTGCTTTTTCTGTATCAGAAACGTTTCCTTCATACATATCTTTACTTGCTGTATGTTTATATAGTTTTTTACCTGTTGCTACTCCGTTTAAAATATAATTCCCGTTTTGATCAATAGCATCATAATTTCCTTCATCAGCAAAAAGTTTATTTGCTTCAGCAATTAAGTTATCTTTTTCGGTATCGGAAATATTATCCAATTCTTTTCCATAAACAGGATATCTTTCACATATTCCTTCGTTATTATAATCTTTAGAAATATTTCTCTCTACATAACCTAAATCTTCGAAATTCTGTTGAACTTTTGTATTGTTTAAGTTTAACATTTCGTTTGAATATAACTTCTTTTGGCTTTTATTAAAAATAGATAATCCTACGCCAAAGCCAATAAGCAATATAGCTACAAATGAAAAAATAATAATTTTTTTGAATAGTATATTATCTTTCTTTTCTACTTTTTTATCTTGTTTTGTATTTTTTACTTTGTTAACTTTGTTTTCTGTTTTCATAGGCACCACACTTTACACAAAAAATTATAAGTGAAAATATTTATGTGAGCAACACGGAGGCATAGTCTAAATTATTTTTTACTTTTTACACAATAAAAGCGCTTATGAAAAGCGCCGTTTAATATCTATCTTTTTCTTTTTAAATCAAACTTAGCTATTTCTTTTTCTAAGCTTGATTCTTTCATAATCCTTTTAACAGTATCTATAGAAATGAAAACTTCTTTACCTACATGTTCTGCCTTTGATTCATACATTGCTAAATCGGCTGCTTGAAGTACTTCATGTCCTGTTAAGCCACAACAATCTTTGTATTCAGAATAACCTATACTAAATTGAATCTTAGAATCTTTAAATACTATATTTGTCATGGTTTTCTTTAATCTTCTAATTAAGTCCTTAACGCCATTTTGATCTAAATCAACGCTCATAAAGGCAAATTCATCGCCACCTTTACGATAGAATATAACGTTATCATCAGCAATTGAAATTAAGGCACAACCAATTTTTGTTAAAACTTCATCGCCTGCTTTATGGGAATACGTATCGTTTATTGATTTAAAATCATCTAAATCCATAAAGCCGATATATCTATGTCCGTGAATTGAATCTAAATGAAGCTTTAAAGAATTATAATTAAATAATCCTGTTAATTTATCCTTATATGAATCAGCAAATAACGATTCGTAACTTAAATCACTTTGAAGTCTTTCTTTCAACAAAAATAAAACGTTCTTATTATCGAAATCTCTTAACATTGATATTTCAAAGAAAACTGTAATTGATTCGTTTTTTAGTGGTAAATAGAGATGATCTAATCTTTTAGAATTACTAGTAATTGATGAAACTAAAGAATTATAGTATTTTTCTACGCCATTAACTTCAATAATTTCACTTTTTCTATCGATATTTTCAAGCATTTCAGAAATATTTTTAAAATTGACAAATCCGAACATTTGCATATCGCTATAAAGATAATCAATTTCTTCATTTAAAATATTATTAGTATCTTTTACTTTAAATATACAGGCCTTGTTATCACCTATAAGTAATTCGTATAATGTCTTTTCTCCGAATTGTTCAATTATTTTACTAAATGCGCTCATAATTTCACCCACTATATTTTATTTTAGCACTAATTTTTTTAAATAAAAGCACTTTTTAGCAAAAATTTAAACGCTTACATTTTTTATATATAAATTTTACAAAGAAATTATTCTTTTTGCTTCTTCGTTATATACTTTAAAATCGCACGAGAAATCTAAAATCTTTTTAGCGTTCTCTTTAGCTTTTTCTATATTATTTCTAGTGTAATAATAATACATTTTTAATTTTACATTCGATATTTCTGTAAATTTTAATTTTGCTTTGTTTGAGCATATAGATTCAATATTTAAAATTTCAGTCTCAGTTGCTACTATATTATATAAATTAGTCATATTAGCTTGATGAATTGGATTTAAATATTTAATCTTTTCTAATGCTTCGTTATATTTCTTTTCTCTAAAAAAAATTTCAACTTCAATAACTTTATAAAACTCTATTTGTTGTTTATTCTTTTTAGGTTGGTGAGTACTCTTAAATATCTTAATTGCTAATTCTTCATTTTCGACTAACATATAGTTAGCTTTTATTATTGTTAAATAATTGTATGTCTCTGGATGAATATTTTTAACGAGTAATGCATCGATCGATTTTTGAAATTCAGCATAATTAAGATCTTTATTTATCAATTTCAACGTTTTTCTTAATGGGTTGAGTAATTGATTTAAAATTATTAAAGCTATAGTTGCAATTGGAATTAATAACAAGCTCCAAGTCATTTTAATATTAAAATGATTTAAAGTTATAACTGTGATAAAAACTATTAGTACTAAAGAAGCAAAATAAATATAATTTGCAATTAATATTTTCTTATCTAAAACACCTTCTGGTAACGTTTTATTCATAATAATTTTCGTATTTGTAGAATTTGATATAGTTTCTGTTAATCCTGGTTTTTTTATTACAACAACTATTAATACTATTGCATACGGAATACAAAATAAAGCAATAAAAATAGCTGCTAAGTTAATACTATCTGAAAAACAAATACCTGTAAATACTAAACCAATAGACAAAAGGCAAGTTCTAACAATTGGTTTATTCTTGACTATAAACTCTAATATTAAACAAGTTAAAAATACGATCATAGACAAAAATGGCAGCCATAATATTCCTGATGGTAAATATGCGTTTTCATTTTTGTCTAATCTAAGCGTTAAAAATAGTAGCATTGTTAAAATAGATAATGCAAGCTGGACATAATTTAGAATTTTAATACTTTTTTTCATAATAAATTTCCTTTTTATTTTTTCATAAAAAATTATACCTTATTGCAACAATCAAGCAAAAGATAAAAATATTAAGTCATTATCATCATAGTTGTATTTTTTTAATCAAAGCGGTATATTTATGTTAGAAAGTTAGTTATAACTAACTTATTAACTAAATATTCAAAAGGAGGTAATTTTTATGAAAAGCAAAAATAAATATCTTACCAATCTTTTAATTATAATATCTGTCTTATGCTTTTATATAGGAGTAGGTGTTTTTATGCAACTACGTTCTTGCGATACATATAAAAATTCATATGAAACTCAAAGTATAGTTGAAAGAAAATAATTACTATTAACTTATGTCAAATATTATCTTTTATAGTCGATTTTTGGAAAAGTGTATTTTTTTCGCTATTAATTTATAAGAAAAGCGTTTTATTCGGTTAGAAATGGAGCTACAAAATGTTAAAACGTAAAATTGAAAAAACGATAATTAACTATTTAAATTCAAACTCAAATAAGATAATGATTATTGATGGAGCTAGACAAATAGGAAAATCTTTTATAATTAGATATGTAGCAACTGAGATTTTAAAGTCAAAATTTACTAATTATATTGAAATTAATTTTGTAGAAGATTCTTTAAGTGATAGATTATTTTCGAATATTAATAATAAGGAAGACTTTTATCTCCAATTAAGCATGATCGCTGGAGATAAAATGAAAGAAAAAGATAACACGTTAATATTTATAGATGAGATACAAGAATACCCTCAATTTTTAACAATGCTAAAGTTCTTAAAACAAGATGATAAATTCACATACATATGTAGTGGAACTTTATTAGGAGTAACTTTAGCAAAAACTCCTTCTATTCCAATTGATAGTATTGATGTAGTTCGCTTGTACCCATTAGATTTTGAAGAGTTTTTATATGCTAATGGTTTTAATGAAATTGCAATTAATTCAATACATGCAAAATTTATAAAAAAAGAAAGTTTAGAAAGCACTATTCATAATAGGCTATTAGATCTTTTTAAAAAATATTTATTGACTGGTGGATTGCCTGATGCAATTAATAGTTTTATAAATGATAGAAATATTTTTAATATTAGAAAAATTCAATCTGATATTTATGATTATTATGGAGATGGTGCTAGCAAATATGATAAAGATCATAAACTAAAAATAAAGCGTATTTATGATTTAATTCCTTCAAATCTTGAAGATAAGAAAAAACGTGTTGTTGTTAAAAATATAGAAAATATTAAAGGCAAAAGATTTTCAAATTATCAAGATGAATTTGATTTTTTAATAAATTCAGGAATCGCCTTAGAAGTTAAAGCAATATCAACTCCTGTTTTTCCTCTTATAGAATCAAGCGGGAAAAATTTGTTAAAACTTTATTTAAACGATGCAGGTCTATTGTCTAATATTTTTATATAAAACTAATATAAAAGCTATATTAAGCGATGAAAAAAGCATCAATCTTGGAACTGTTTACGAATCAGTTGTTGCAAGCAAATTAAAAGCTCATGGTCATAACTTATTTTATTATGATAATAAAGCAAATGGTGAAGTTAATTTTTTAATTGACGATTATGACACTTTATCTTTTTTACCTTTAGAAATTAAATCAGGAAAAAATTACACTATTCATAGTGCAATAAATAAATTTTTATCAAATAAAAGTTACAATGTTAAGCAAGGTATCGTTCTTTCAAACGAACAGAAAATATTTGAAAAGAACAATATACTTTATTTACCAATATATTTTGTCATGTTTTTGTAGTTTAATTATTCTTTAACTGCAAAATCTATAACACTATCATCATTATCTATTTCTTCATCTAAATATACTGCCCAAGTATATTCTTTTTCTGTGTCGTCATATTCAAAACCAGAACTTAAATAGACATCTTTAAATTTAGATTCACTATCTTCTGGCTTTACTGTTAAATCCATTATTAGTTTTTCTAAGCAATACTTTTTAATTAATTTAATAATTGCCATTGCACTATCATCATCAACTGCATCAATACTTTGGACTACGATTGTATCAACTAGGACATGATCAACAGCAAAAACACATTTGCCACAAGGCTTTAAACCTAAACCTATTCGACATTCATAATATGATCCAGCCTTATCTAAGCCAGCTTCTTGTCGACTTATTTCATCTATCTTTTTTATAGTAGCAAAATATAATTTATCGTTTACTTTTACCTTCATAATATAATTTCCTTTTCTTTAATGAATATACATAAATAATTATTTTTAATCAATAAAGCGTAAGTGAAAATAAATAGAATTAAAGAAATGTTTTATTTTTTTATTTCAACTGATATAATGAAATTAATAAGTTTGCGTATTATGGGGGTAATAATATGGAAAACGAACTTCTCGTTAACTTATATACCTTAAGGTCAGGTATATCTGCTATTTCAGTTGAAAATTAACAAGATATTAGATAAACTTACTCTGCTAAGCATAATTATTAACAAAACGAGGTGTTTTTATGAAATATTGTACTAATTGTGGTGAAGAACTTAATGATAATGCATCATATTGTCCAAAATGTGGATCAAAACAGGAATCAATTAATGTCAATGTATCAAATGATTTAAAAAAATTTGCTTCTAGTGATGGAGAAAATGTCTCTGATCGCTCAAGAATAGTATGCGCAGTTCTTGCATTCTTTCTTGGAGGAATAGGAATTCATCGATTCTACATGGGAAAAAACACTTCCGGAGTTTTAATGTTATTATTTTGTTGGACTGGAATTCCTTTAATTATAGCCTTAATTGATTTTATCATTATTTTATGCGGAAACGCTAAAGATGCTGAAGGAAAAGAAATTAGATATTGGTAATAAAATTGGATTAATATCCAATTTTTTATTGCCTTAATTATCTAAATAGCTATGATAAATTTCTTTTTCTTTATAACTAAGATCTAGCATATTATTCATTTTTCAAAATATTTATTTTAATTAATTGTAGAAGTCTCAAATGTATAAATTCTTATATTAAAATATTTGTAAGATACTAACGAATCAATTTCTAGTTTATCAAAGTTCGTAAATATGAACTAAATTAAAAATTAAATCATCATATAAATAAAAAAGTTTGACACATTTTACTGCATCAAACTTATTGTATATTTAATGTTTACAATAACCTATTTTAATACAATTTGCGTACACCCCTCAAAAAGTGCGTACAGTTTGCTGAAAATGCGTACAGCTGAAAAAAGAAAAAACCTCCCAACAAGTAGGAGATCTGTAACTATTTCTGTTACCGAATGTGCTCTAGCCTTTTAACGTGGTCCTAGACACTACGCTGTCCACGATCCAGTCTCACGAGTGGATAATAGTCAATGACCATAAGCATTCTAGACTGCTTAAATAATATAGGGTTCAAAAAAGCCACCTTTTTAAATTGTGATTTCCTTGCCATTTTGCAATAAATGCTCATCTTTGGTATATTGCATACAACCACAATTCAAAATAACTAAGCCTGATTAACATTCATTTTTAAGTAGACTCGCTTAATCGCTTCGAGTCCTGCTTTTTCGCCATTCTCTACCACTTTGCCGTACATTTCAATTGCTTTCTTATAGTCTTTTCTCACACCAAATCCGTTTTCATAACAGATTCCGAGATTGTGATACGCAACGCCCGAACTATACTTTTCAGCAGCAGTCCTAAAACATTTAACCGCTTCTTTTTTGTCTTCTTTCACGCCGTTGCCTTGAAGATAGCAAAGTCCGATATTGATAATCGCCTCGTTCTCGCCGAGATTGTATGCGTCGGTAAACAAATAAAAGGCTTTTTTATAAGCCGCTTCGGTTTTGACGGTGTAATAGTAATAAAGTCCCACTTGCAAACATGCAGACGGATTTTCGCCTTTCACGCTCTGTTTCAGCCAATGAAGTGCCTTATCTTTATCGGGTGTTACGCCGTAGTATCCGCAAGCATACGCCATACCGAGATTATATTGCGCGGCGGCATTGCCGAGTTTTGCGGCTCGTTTGAAAAGTTTAAGGGCGGTTTTCTCGTCCTTTTCAAGTCCAAGTTCGTCGCCGAGATACGCTTCTGCCATTCTCTCGATAGCGTCCGGATAATCATCTTCCATTGCCATACGATAATAGAAAAGCGCGTTTTTGTAATCGGCTTTTTTGGTTTCGTAAATCGTCG
>FR898168.1:30964-89176 GCA_000437395.1 Clostridium sp. CAG:288
CGAGTGCCGCCGCTTTTTTAAGATAATAAATATATGCCTTTTTGTCGGGTTCTACCTTATACATACCCGTTTCGCGAACTCTTGCGTACATATAAAGGCTTTCGGGATCGTTGAGGTGAACGCCGTCCAAAAGATATTTCAAACCTTTTTTGTAGTCGTGCGGAACAAACCTGTCGTTGAGATAAACGTAAGCCAAATCAAAGTTGAGCGAACTATCGCCAAGACTCAATCCTTTTTCGTACCACTCTATGGCTTTGGGAACGCCTTTCAGTTCTTCATTGTTTAAATAGATAAAGCCTATCTTTTTTGCAACCTCTATATCTCCGAGATAAAAAGCACGCTCGTAATATTTCAACGCATTTTTAACGTTTTCAATCTTAGAATCTTCAATCGGAGTATTGAAATAATACAAATCGCCAAGAGATCTTGCTGCTGCCGCGACACCCAAATCAGAGGCTTTGGCGTAACACTCGATTGCTTTTTGAATATCGATTTTTACATAACCAGTTTCATAGCAAAATCCGAGACGGGCAAAACACTCCGCTTCGCCTTTGTTTGCGCCTTCCTTATAAACTTCGAACGCTTTTTTGTATTGAGAGCGGTAGCCCCAAGTGTCGCCAAGAACAGTATATGCCAAAACGCCGTTGTCGACGGCTTTTTGATAGTAAATCGTTGCGGTTTTGAAATCGCCGTCATCGGAATATAAATCGCCGATAGAAACGTAGTACTTCGGCTTTTTTACGGCAAGCTGTTCGTATTTTTTTATTTTATCGTTTATAGTGTTCATATTACCTTTTTACTGATCAGTTAATGATTTAGCGATTTTATGTAATTATACCACTCATCGACAACATCTAAATACGGTTTACCCTCTATTACAATTTGAGTATTCATATTGATCTGCCAAACATAATTAGTGCCATAAACTCTTGCGATATAATATGCCAAACTATCAGTTTGCACACGGTGTATAAAAGTCGTTCCTTTTTCGGTATAAATTGCCGAAAAACAATCGGCAAATAACCAAAAATCAAAATCATCAACCGTCGGTGTTTTGACTTTGTATTTTTTATACAATGTCAAAGTTTGCAAATATGTTTCTTTTTCTTTTACTTCTTTGTTATAAGGAAAATTCTTTGCTTGCCCCGTAAACAGATAATACCACATTGCCATAGCATACTTTGATGTGCTTGCGTGCATTTCGGGTATCACTTCACGCGCATAACCGCTTTTCCCAAGATAAAATAATATATGATGAATATATTCGTGCGAAAAAGAACCGACAGAATACATATTGATGTAATTGCTATACGCATACCCCGTAATACCTGTAGATTTTAGACCATCGTCCAAATAGACGTTAATGTCATACATATTGCTTATGTTGAACACTTCGTCGCTTTCTTTTGTAGTTTTAGCATTATCTTTTAACCAATCGGTTAAAACACTGTATTTTGTAGAAAAAACATCGGCAGGCAATATTATATCGTTATATTCTCTGTTGATATAATAGGTGAAACAGCCTTGTTTAACTTTATATTCGTATTCTTTTGAATATGGCTCAAACGAATATTCGGGTAAACAGACGCCGTATTTCTCAGATAAAAATGAACTCAAATCGTCTTTACTCATAGAAAGAATGTCGATATACGTTTTATTATCGGATAACAAATCTTCTATAAGGCGTTTAGTAAAACTGAATGCGATTTTTCGTTCGTCATCTGCAAGATTGTCGATTTCATACAACGGAAATTGTAAGTCGGAGTATATAGAGTTTTTATTGATAATGGATAAAGGAAATTTTTCGCAAAGAGGCGAATTTGTCAGCAATGCGGAAATACCCGCATAAACACCAAACGGTAAATCGCTTTCTATATTTTGCGAATATAAAAACCAACTTACAATTTCTTCATAAGATGTTTTTGACGGTAATGAAATGCACAAGCCTAACGTTTCGTTAATCCCACAATTAGAAACAAAATTATCGCTTATTATAACGGTAAAATCTGTTTTTAGCAAGGTGTTACTTTTTATCAAAGAATATGCGCCAATCGAGTTTTCTATTAAAAAGTCAATTGTTTTATCGTCTTTAATGTCTGAACCAAGATAAATTTCAACGCTCTCTTTACTATATACTTTATCAAAATCAAATTCATTTGAAGTGTTTAAGTCTTTAACCTTCAATTCGCAACTATCCGTCAAATATTTGGGATCATAGTGCTTTTTTGTACAACAAGCTAACATTGTAGCAGACAGAATAAGCAAAACAACAACTAACGATATTACTACAACACGTTTCTTTGTAGTAGTAATTTTTCCTATATGCTCTGTTTCTCGCTTTAATAAGTTAAACCTCATTTTACATCCCCCATTATTACAACGTTGCAAACGGTTTGGACGATATAAGTTTGTAATCGTCGTCGTGCGCATAAAACTGTTCCATAAGCCAATAAATACCGTTGGCTTTCTTCCGGAGTTTCTTTGTAAGCAACTCTCTCGTTATCGGCATTACCTGAAATATACTGATGTATTTATGTTCGGAAACGTAGCATTTTACGATTTTCGGCGTTTTGAATATTTCGGGCAACAACAGTACCGTGCCGCAATATTTCCCGTCGATTCCCATATCTATCGTGTCCGAAACGGTTATGTTATCTTTTTCGTTGAATGCGTATTCCGCAGTTGCCCAAAGAAGCGAGTTTAACGATAGCCAGTCTGTCGGCGCGTCTTCGTCGTCCGAAGGATTACGAATATCGACGTCGGGCGAAATAAGCATCATATACTCGTTGCGGCGGTTGGCTTTTCGTCCCCAACCAATATCACGTTCAGGCATGAGATAGTCGCTTGCGCCAATGGTGCATAGTTTCCAAAATGGCATATCTTCTGTTGGTTCAAACACGAGAGTGGTGACTGGTTTCATTTCATCCGATATGACATTCTTTTTAAGTCTCAAGCAAAAAAATGGTTCCTGTTTAAAATTCTCAACGTAATGGTCATATAGTTTTTGATGCTTCTTGTTGCTCGCCTTAAAGACCACTTCTTTTTCATCTAAATCTAACAAAATAATCACTCCTATATTAAAGCTTGCGTAGGCATAATAATTGGATTATCGCCCCATAGTGCATCTATCTGTCTTTTATTTGTCATTGTTTAACTACTTCCATTTGAATGTTATTTTGTTCACATATCAATCTGATTTTTTCTTTAACAAGTCTAGTTGGCTCATATTTGCCATTTTTCCATCTATTAACCGAAGTAAAAGAAACTCCTAAAAGTTCAGCCAATGCTGCTTGCGAAAGATCTAGGATTGCTCTCAATTTGATTATAGTTGCAGGATAGTCAATGTTCATATCTCATTTCTCCATGCAAATTATTAAACGATATTAAAAATTATAGCACTTTTTGAGAAAATATCAAGTAAACTGCGGAATAATGACGAGACTAAAATGAGCATTTTATAAAAAATCAATCGTTCCGTAGTAGCACCTATCGTTCCGTTGATAAGGCTTCCGTTCCGTAGCAATATCTAAAAAGGAAAAGAACCTCATAAAAATGCCATTTGACACTTCTACAAGGCTCTATAGTTTGCTTGCGGAAAGGATAAAGTTTCCTATCTGCAAAGAAAAAAGGTCCGACACAATTTGCATCAAACCTATTGTATCTTTAATGGTGGAGATGGCGAGAGTCGAACTCGTGTCCGAATAAAGCACCATTCAGATGACTACAGCTTAGATCATTTTGTTACCTTCATACAATTATAATGATCGAACAAAGTACAAAGGGTCTGACTAAATTTCATTACTTATTTGTCAGTAATAAGCAACTATTTCTTCTTGGTTACACCTTAAACTATCCGAAGAACTAGCGATATGTTTAAGATGGTGCGTGGCCAGTATCGGCCAAAAATCGGTTGGTACTAGTTAAAACTAGCAGCAAGCGACTGCCATAGGGGCAGAAGCACGATTGAATTGATAAGATTTGCCATTTATCGTTTGGCGGTGATAACGTCACCACTCGGCTGCCATGTGAACTCATCTTTACCCGTCGAAACCAATTCATCCCCAGTTAAGACAAATGAGCTTTACTATTATATATATGTTATTATGAAAATATCAATATTTTTTTATGAATACTCTTCTAATCTTGACACATGCATTTTTAAAAGTGATAATTTTATTATAATTATGGGAGGCAATCATGATAAATATTACAAATGTAACTAAAAAATACGGATCTTTAACAGCGGTCGATAATATTTCTTTAGAAATTAAAGATAACGAAATATTTGGATTTTTAGGTCCAAATGGTGCTGGAAAGTCAACCACACTAAAAATGACAACTGGAATAATCCCAATAGATTCTGGTGACATTAGAATTAATAATATATCTATAAAAGATAACCCTATAGAAGCTAAAAGACAATTTGCATTTATACCTGATGACCCAAACATTTTCTTAAGACTTAAAGGTATTGAATACTTAAAATTCTTAGCTTCTATTTATAAAATTGATAATACCATAGCATTAGAAAGAATAAAGCAATACTCTAAAGAATTTGGTATGAAAAACTCTTTAAGCGATTATATTTCAAGCTATTCCCATGGTATGAGACAAAAAATACTAATTATTGGTGTTTTAATGATTTCACCGAAAAACTGGATTTTAGATGAACCTATGACTGGTTTAGATCCAAATAGCTCCCATATATTAAAGCAAAAGATGCGTGAACACGCTGACAATGGAAATTCTGTTATATTCTCTACTCACGTTTTAGAAGTTGCTGAAAAAATTTGTGATCGAGTCGGAATAATAAATAAAGGTAAATTACTTTTTGTTGGCACTTTAGATGAACTTAAAAAACAAAGTGGAACAGATGATTCACTCGAATCCATATTCTTGGAGCTTACAAAATGAGTGAAATATTATCTTTAACCAAAGTTGTTTTAAGAAATTCAGCTATTATTAATGGTAGAAAAAACAAAAAAGTAAATGGAAATAATCAAATATTAACCTTATTTTCTTACTTAATCATTCTAATTGTATTCAGTGTTTTCTCTTATGAATTAATGTCAATTGGTCCATCTATAGGTTTAAAAGATGAAATGTTTAGACCTGTAATATTCTATACAATATTAATTACTTTTGGTTTAAGCTTTGTCTCGTGTTTCAACATTTATTTTTTAGGACAAAATATTGACACATATCTTGCAATGCCTATTAAACCTACTAATTTATTTATAGCTTATTTCTTAGCAACATCTTATTACTCACTTCTAACATCATTTTCAGCTATTAGTGCTGCATTTATTCCTTATATGGTTATTTATGGCTTTTCTTTTTATTCACTAATAGCCATGATAGTTACAATAATTACTGTTAGCACAGTTATCAACTCATTAAGCTTTATAGTTGGTAACATACTAGCTAAACTATTTAATCTAGCTAGTCATAAACAAGCTTTAACAATTGTTATGACTATTTTCTTAATTGTTTGTATAACTGGATCGACATTTTATGTAAGCTTTTCACTACGACCAACAGGTGATGAAATAACAAATATTGAATTAATCAAAGAAGCTTATATTAATGTTAGTCGATCTTTGAGGCCTTTAGACTTTATTATATGGCTTTCAACTAAAGCTTGTACTACTTCTACACCAACAAGTTTGTTATATAGCTTAGCTATTTTAGGTGTATGTTTAGCATTTTTACTAATTTCTCTATTAGTAGCAAAAACATTATATCTACCAAATTTGCTTAAAGGTAATAAGGGTACAAAAAAGAAAAATAAAGTTAAAAAGAATACCTATAAAACATTTAATAAAAAAGAAAGTATTTTAAAAACATTTATTAAGTACGATTTGAAAACAAATTTCAAACAAGCTAGCAATGCAGTAACAGTACTTGTTCCAACAATTATTTTTACAATTGTTAATATAGTAACTATGATTTCACTTTCTTTATCAAAGGCTGAAGGTTCTGATAAAGAACTAATGACAATCATGTTTGGAACTCTTTCCTCCGTATGTTTTTATGCTCCATCGTCGGCTATATTTTCCTTTTCTAAAGAAGGTCATAACTTAACATCCTTAAAATCACTTCCAATAGATTTTAAAAATATTATTAAAGCAAAGTTTTTATCTTCATATATGATTGAGATCATTCCTCTTGTCTGTATATTTATTACATCTATGTTTATAAGAAATATCAATTATGCTTCTATAATAGTCATATTTTTAACAAATTTAGCATTTGCTTCTTTCTTTAGTTTATTCGACTTATATGAAGACTTAAAGCACGTCATCATAGACTGGGAAAACGAAGTTGAATACACTAAACGTATCAACGTTATGCTACCACATATGGCTATATCGTTTGGATATACAATTCTTATAAGTATTATTACTTCACTAACTTATATTAAAGTTCCACCATATTTACTTTGTATATTTGCTTTGTTATTAGGTATTGGTTTGAACTTCCTAATGTACAATGTTTTAAATAACAAATATCAACAATTAATCGATAAAATTTAGATATTTAAAAAAAGCTTCCATTTAAGAATAAAATTTCGTTTTCTTAACAATGGAAGCTTTTAATTTACTTTTGAATAATTTCTGGTTCTTCTTCTGGTTCGTCGATGACTTCAACAGTTTCAATGACAATATCTTTTAATGGTCTATCAGATCTATTTGTTCTAGTACATGCAATAGCATCTAAAACATCAAATCCACTTTCCATAGTACCAAAAGCAGCATATTCGCCATCTAAGTGTGGTGCTGTCTTATGCATAACGAAGAATTGTGAACCAGCTGAGTTAGGCATAAAACTACGAGCCATAGAAATTACACCACGGTCGTGCTTTAAATCATTTTTAAATCCGTTTGATCTAAATTCGCCTTTAATCGAATAGCCTGGGCCACCCATACCTGTACCAGTTGGATCACCGCCTTGAATCATAAAGTTTTTAATAACTCTATGAAAGATAACACCATTATAAAAACCTTTTCTTGCTAAACTGACAAAGTTTTTACATGTGTTAGGGGCTGACTTATAGTCAAGGTTGAATTTCATTTCACCATAGTCTTTTACTTTAATAACTATCATTTTAATTACCTCGTTTAAAATTATGCATATTTAACATGTAAGTGTAAATATTGAAATTAATAAATGTTTTTCCCTAAGTCACTATCAGTTGCATTAAATGCAATTTCTGTTATGAATCCATAGCCATTTGGAACAACGTCTTTGACTAATCTTCCATTAGGAAGACGTTCATTATTCCTAGCTACTACTACATAGTCATCTTCGTTAACATTAGAATCGCTCTTACAATATATAGTATTACCATTAATATCTACTTCTATATTTTTTCCTTCAACTGAAATAACTTTACCTAAAACATAGGTGTTCTTTTCAATTTCAATTTCTAATCCTAACGCTTCATAAACTATATCTTTAACAATTTCTTCAACAGGTTTACTTACTGTGTGTAATAAACCTAATGCTTTTATTTTTAACGTATTTAGGGTGTTAAAAATATTGATACCTACAACGTTATCTTTCTCATCATAGATTGCTACGACATCATCTTTCCTTTCCCATCTTTTAATTGTGGCCGAAAAGTCTGAAACCATAACAATAGTATCACCTAAGCAAAGGTGATTATAAAAAAGTGCAAAACTAGTCATGTTCTTTAAGATGTCTTATCTTTGCTCCATCAACTTTTGTGAGCAAAGTTTTAATTGATTCTACTAATGATAAATAATCGTTTACATCGACAATTGCACTAGGAGAATGAATGCTTTCAGCAACTAAACACATCGTCAATGTTGGAACCCCTTCGCGAGTTAAGTGAATTGCTCCAGCATCAGTTCCACCTAAAGAAATATAATCTTGATGTTTGATATTGTTTTCTTCAAACAATTCTTTTTCAAATTTAATTAATCTTGGGAATGAAACCATATTTCTATCAGCGTGTCTAATTAATACACCTTCGCCTCTATGACCATATTCTTTCATAGTTGGTGAAATATCGCAGACAATAGCTAAATCTGGATTAATTGCATAAGCTGCAGCTGTAGCACCACGAGTACCAACTTCTTCTTGAGTAGTAAAGACAAAATATAAATTATAGTCAAATACATATTCAGAAACGTATTTGGCACACTTTAATAAGGCAGCACAACCAGCTCTATCATCGATAGCTTTTCCTAAAACAGACTTGCCGTTAGCTATTTCATAAGCATCCTCATCAAAAACCATTGGATCAGCAATAGCAATACCTGCCTCTATAGCTTCTTCTTTGGAGTTAAAACCAAAGTCAAATATATATTCAGTTTGAGTAGCTACGTCTTTTAAATGTGGTGGAATACCACGAATCATGCCTTTATAAGTGTTACCTGTGCTTGTTAAAACACGCATTCTAGTAGTTGGTAAAATATCTGGATTAATACCCCCTAAGGCATAACCTCTTAACGTTCCATCGTTACAGATTTCTTTTACCATGTAACCAACTTCATCCATGTGAGCAAAAAGAGCTAACGTTGGAGCGTTGCTTACTTTTGACTTCTTTAATGCTATTAGATTACCTAAAGCATCGTGCTTAATTTCATAACCATATTTAACTAATTCTGGTTCTAAGTATCTTGCAACTCTATATTCTTGTCCTGATGGGCCAGTCAAATTTGCAAGTTCAATTAATTCTTTTAATTCGTTATTCATGTTTATCTCCCTTCGTTGCAATAATGCGGTGAATGGATTTACCAATTGCTCTAAACTTTTGTTCATATTCACTTTGAACATCATCAACATCAGTTTGTTCGTAATTGTCTATAAATTCAGCATCGAATTTTTGAAATTCTGTAAAGTATTCTTTTGATCCTTCATAATAAACGTCGTTATCGGACTTATAAAATAATGTACCACCTGTTTTTAAAATTCGATAATATTCATTAAGTTTTGTCGGATAAGTTAAACGGCGTTTGTTGTGTTTTTTCTTAGGCCAAGGATCGTTAAAATTCAAATATATTGCATCTAAGCTTTCATCTTTGATTGCTGGAAGTAACAACGCGATATCTGCATTTAAGAAATGAATATTATTAGGCACTTTTTCAAGTGCTAAAAGCTTTTTTATTGCAATTGCAAATGCAGTGCGATTTATTTCTACGCCTAAGAAATTTATTTCTGGATGAGCCAAAGCTTTACCTATTAAGAATTCACCACAACCGCTACCTATTTCTAAAGCAGTAAACTGTGGTAAATTACCTTGTTCTATATCTTCTTTATTTAGGGCCAAATTGCGATTATTGGCTAATAGTTCTTCAGCCCAAGATTTGTGTCTAAGTCTCATCTTTTAAGCCTTTTTAACTAATTTTGCTAAATTGACTATACCATGAGCATAAATAGCAATCGAATTATAGAAATCATCTAAAGAAATATATTCTTCATTGTCGTGAATTCTATTATCTCTTCCTGGGAAAGCAGAACCAAAAGCTAAAGTGTTTTTACTTTCTTTAGCATATGTTCCACCGCCAATAGCTAATGGTTTAGAAGTATAATCGTGTGTTTCTTTTTGATAAGCGTCCATCAAAACTCTTACCATATCTGATTCAGGATCGATAACCAAAGCTTCGGAAGAGCTTAACAATTTAACTTCTCCACCCATCTTTTCTGCGACATTATCGCAAGCATCTTGTGGATTTATAGTTTCTGGAAGTCTCATATTAACGTAGAATGTTAATTTTTCTCCATCGTATTTGATTTTACCAATACAGTATGAAGAATCAGTAAAATTATCAGACTTATAATCACCACCGAAGCGTTTACCATCACCGTGGTGATATAAGTGGAATAGTGATCTTAATTCTGGAATATGTCTTAATCTAGCAATATAGTTAAGTAAATGCAAGCCAGCATTAGAACCAAACCATGGTAAAGATCCATGGCTTGCTTTACCTTTAAATGTTACAGTATGTCCTTCAATCTTAATGTTAGCTTGTGGATAGTTTTCTAAATAAATGTAACGAGCTTGTTCAAGTTTTTCAGTAGAAATGTCATCTAAAGTAATAGAAGCATCGGCTAAAACAATATTTAAAGCATCTCCCCATTCAAATGGATTGGCTAAGCCTGGAATTTCAAATGTATGAGTATAGGTGCAAATTGCTTTTTCAGCATATATGAGTGGGAAATCTCCATCTGGAGTAAATCCATACTTTGGATATGGTTTATGCATAACGTTGAAATAATGTTCTAAGCATCTACTTCCTAATTCTTCGTTGCCACCGACGACCATTCTTACTTTAAAGCCTTCAAGCTTTCCTTCATCTTTTAAAAGCTTCAAGGCATATAAAGCTGCAATAGCTGGGCCTTTATCATCTGAAGTTCCTCTACCATACATATTGTCACCTTCAATTTGGGCGCCAAATGGTTCGTGAATCCAATCTTTTGAAACAGGTACGACATCAGCGTGAGCATAGATATCGATTAATTCACCTTCTCCATATGAGATTTCAGTACAGTAGTGATCACACCAATCGACATTAAAGCCTAATTTAATAGCTAAGTTTCCAACGTAGTCTAAGGCATCACGTACACCTTGACCAAACGGCTTATCATCACTAACTGTACTCTCATCATTAACAGAGTTAATTTTGATAAAGTTAACTAATGATTCTAAAGCTTCTGGATAATACTTTTTAGCTAATTCGCTATAGGCAGTCTTTTGTGTAAACTCGTTCATAAGTTTATCTCCTTTCGATTTCTTTGACTTGAAAAATATTATTAAATAATGGTGTTAAAGCAAATGTTGCGAGTGGAGTTAATATAGCAGCAACAGCACATTCTGGCAAAGAGCTTGAAACGATAGTACCAGCTAATAAGACTCCAAATGTGTTTTCGAAAGCTTCTTCAATTTGATGGAAATAAATTAAAGCGAGCATGCTCATAAATAACATAGTGTGTATAAAAGTTAAAACGATAGAAGAGCCAAGAACTGTAGCATATCTACCTGTCTTGTTTTTAATCTTTTTAACATACTCAAATACTAAACCAGCTAAAAATCCAAATATTACTCTTGGTAAAACTGAAATAAGTGGGTTAATACAATAAGCATCTAAAGCACCATGAGGCGGGAATGTACATCTAATTAAAGACATAATGCCAAACATTAATCCATATAACCAACCACGTTTAATTCCACCAAAATAAGCAAATATTAAAACTGGAACATGTAAGATTGTAATTGATAATGGTCCAACTGGTATAAAGCCCAAAAATGGTACCAAAGTTAATAATGCAATAATTGCAAGTGCCATGGCATCAAAAGTGAGCCATCTAATTTTTTCATTTCTCATTTAAAATAAACCTCTCTAAAAATGTTAAATGCGCGACAAATACCCTTTATAATGTGATCTGGGTCATGCGCGAAGTTATTATACCCTATTTTCTCCATAGCTTGAACTAAAAAAGCACTAGCACCTCCAGTTAAGGTAACTTTTACATTTGGAAACTCTTTATTTATGAACTCTATATAGCTTTTTGCCATAAAAGCAGTGCCATAAATAGCTCCAGCGTTAACCGCCTCATCAGTTTTAAGAGAATAAGGGTTACTAGGAACGACAATATTATAACTTTGTAATAAATCAGTATTTGAATCTAACATGTTACTACACATTGTGATTCCAGGAGATATTGCCCCACCATAAAACTTTCTATTCTTATCTACAATTAAAAATTTTGTAGCCGTTCCACAGTCTATTATGAGTTGATTACCATTATAATCAGAACCGACAATATCTGCAAATAAATCGCTTCCTAAAATATCAATATTATCTATTTGATAATTATTCTTTAAAGCAAACTCTTTCATGATATTAGAATTTAAAGTATGTATCAAACAATTGTATTTTTTAGACATATTAACTATAAAAGCTAAAGAATTACTATTTACACTTGAAACATATACTTCTTCATTAACATGTTCAGCAAATAATTTTTCTAACTTTTTTATATCTATATCGTTTGAAATATTAAATTTATATCTTTTAGCATTATCTTTTTTTACAGCCAAAATCTTGGTAACGCTATTTCCAATATCTATTACTAACACAAATACAACCTTCCTTAGCTCTATTATACCAAAAAAAATATGTAAGTTTAAATCATTAAATATCTAATACTAAGATTGTTAATTTTAAATAAATAGAATATAATTTAATATATATTTTAAGGAGGCGATTACAATGAAGAAGTTTTTCATCAGTTTGGTTGCTCTATCAACATTAAGTTTACTTTCAAGTTGTGTTTCAACTCCAAAAAGAACAATTACTTTCGATACTAAAGGTGGAACAGAAGTCGACTCAATTTCAGGTGTTTCTGGTTCAAAAATAACGCAAAATATTTCAACGACAAAAGAAGGCTATGTCTTCAAAGGTTGGTATACTAAAGAAGATTACACATCAACAAAAGTTGAACTTTCAACATATCCTTATGCCAATGTAACTTTATATGCTAAATGGGCTAAAGAGATTACTGTTAACTTTGTAACAAATTTCACTGATGTAACTAAAGAAAGCCTAACTGAAGTTGAAGGTAACATAGTCAATTTAGGTGAAAATCCAACTCAGACAAACTACTATTTTGATGGTTGGTACTTAGATAGCGATTTTTCAACTCCATTTAATTTAGTTGAATATGGTGTTGACGATTTAACTTTATATGCTAAGTGGTCTAAATACCCTACTTTATATTTTGAAACAGGTATAGAAGGAGTTATTATTCCTGAAATAACCAAAGCCAAGGGCGATACACTTGATCCTATTGATAGCAATTGGATTCCTGAAGATCAAACAAGAAAATTTGTAGGGTGGTTTATAAAAGACACCGACACGCAATTCTACTTCACAAAAATGCCTGATGAAAATACAACAATTGTTGCTAAGTGGTCGTATCTTAGAACGATAACTTTCAATTCTGAAGGCGGAAGTAATGTAGTTGATATTGTAGCGTTTAGCGGTGAATCAATAAGCGCTCCTATTGCTCCAACAAAAGCAAACTATTATTTAGGTGGTTGGTATACTGACTTATCAGACGATTCAACAAAATTTAGTTTTGATGTTATGCCAGATAGCGATATTACTCTTTACGCTAAATGGATCGATAATCCAGTTGTATCATATTACGATGCTTACGACAAAAATAATCCTATCTTACTTTCTTCAGATTCAAAAATGCCAGGAACTAAAATAACAACCGATGGAATAAATCACGGAAATCACTCAAGTGATAATGCACTGTTCCTAGGTTGGTACACTAAAGAAACCGATAGTTCAGGTAACGATATTTATGTCAAATTTGTAGAAAATACTTTAATTTCAAAAGAAAATCTCAACCTCTATGCCTTATGGCAAGAACAAGTTGTTGTTAATTTTGAAGGTGCCAAGACGAATCAACAATCATACGATTTAACTGATGGATCAACAATATTAACTTCACCTGAATTAGCTGATGATTCAAAATGGCTTGTCGGTTGGTACGAACAAATCGATAGTGCGACAAATAAACCTGTTGGAAATCCAATCTCGTTCCCTTTCACATCCGATAAAAGTCTCACTTTATATCCATATGTAGTTAATAAAGTAACAATTTCCTTTGTTATCGGAGATTCAACCTACGATTTAATTGGTGGTGAATCCTTAAAAATTAATTTAACAGATGATATTCAAAATGCTATTGAAACTTATAAAACAGCAAATAGCATTAAAAACTACGAGTGGAAAATAGTTGAAAATAACATTGAAACTAGTACAGTTTTTGATCCAAAAGTCTTCCCTGATTCAAACTTAGTAGTTAAACTAGTTAATAAGGATACAGGTTTTAATCCAGATATCGAATTATAAAAATTGCTCTATAGTGAAAAACTATAGAGCATATTTTTTAATCTAATTTAAACTGGCTGTTATATAGATTATAATAGAAACCTTTTTTCTCTAATAATTGATTGTGATTACCCATTTCAATTATATTGCCGTTATTCATAACAAGAATAATATCAGCATTTTTAATGGTTGAAAGTCTATGAGCAACAATGAATGAAGTTTTACCTTCCATCAATTTGTTAAATGCTTCTTGTATTTTTATTTCTGTACGGGTATCAATTGAAGATGTAGCTTCATCTAAAATCAAAAGTGGTGGGTGAGTTAACATAATTCTACTAACGCATAACAATTGCTTTTGACCTTGAGATAAACCACCGCCATCTTCTTTAACAATAGTGTTAATTCCATCTTCAAGTTGGTTGACAAAAGTCATACAGTGACATTCTTCTAAAGCTTTAATTACTTCTTCATCAGTAGCATCTTGTTTTCCCATCTTTACGTTATCTTTAATAGAAGTTTCTTTAAGCCATGTCTCTTGTAAAACCATACCGTAGTTGTTTCTTAATGAGTGCCTTGTAACTTCATTTATTTTATGTCCATCAATAGAAATTGAACCTGATTTTGGATCGTAGAATCTCATTAACAAATTAATAAGAGTAGTTTTACCGCAACCTGTTGGACCGACAATAGCAACTTTAGTACCTTTTTTAACATTTAGACAGAAGTCTGTAATAAGTGGTACTTCCTCAGTGTATTGGAAATAAACATGATCAATATCAAAATCGCCTTCAGCTTTTTGTAAAACATAAGTTCCATCAGCAACTTCTTCTTTTTCTTCTAATAGCTCTTTTACTCTGCTAGTTGTTGCAAAAGAGTTTTGAAGTTCAGCGATAACTTCAGTAATTTCATTAAATGGTTTAGTATAGTGGTTTACATAAAATAAGAAAGTAGATAATACACCAACTTTAATCGGATCAGGAGATAAACATAACATAGCACCAGTTAAAGCGACACCTGCATATATTAGTGCGTTAATAAATCTTGTTGTTGGATTAACTATACTTGAGAAGAAGACCGCTTTAATACCAACTTTTTCAAGTTCATTATTCATTCCTTGAAGTTTAGCGTTGTTTTCTTTTTCCATTTGGAATGTTTGAACAACTTTTTCATTTGTAATCATTTCATTAATAAAGCCTGTTTGTTTGGCTTTAATAACAGATTGCTTTTTAAATAATGAATATGTGGATTTAGAGATGAATCTAGCAACAAATAATGGTAATGGAGTAAGTAAAATAACAACCAAGGCTATTTTATAGTTCATACAAAGCATAATTGTTAAACATGCTATGATTGTTACAATGCTTGAGAACAATTGGTTAAAGCCCATGATTAAACCATCGCTAATTACTTCAACATCAGAAATAATTCTATTAACAACTTGACCGACAGGTTGATTATCTAAATACTTTAATGGAAGAGTGTGAATTTTATTATTTAAATCTCTTCTTAAATCGCGTGTCATAGAAAAACATATCTTAGTGTTAATTATGCTAGCAAAATATTGTGTAAAACAAATTCCAACAATTGCAATTAAAATTATCAAGCAGTTTTGAACTATTTTCTCCATGTCAACTAAATTTTTTCCTAAAAGTAAATCGATAGACTTACCGACAATATACGGAACAAGTAAAGTTAATAAACTTGAAACAATAGCGCACAATATCGATATTGCTAATAAAGGAAGATATTTTTTCAAATAAGTTAATAAGAATTTAAAATTACTCTTTTTCATCTTACTTTTCCTCCTTTTCATATTGGCAATAGTGGATATCTTGATATAACTTGCAACGCTTTAATAACTCTTCATGAGTACCTTGATCGACAAGTTCTCCTTTGTCTAAAACAAGAATCTTATCACAGTTAACTAAAGAAGAAGTACGTTGAGAAATAATGAATATAGTCATATCGTGAATTTCTTTAAGTTTCATTCTTAAATCTTTATCAGTTTTAAGATCTAAAGCTGAACTACTGTCATCTAAAATAAGAATTTTAGGATGTTTAACAAGCGCTCTAGCGATAGTTAATCTTTGCTTTTGACCACCTGAGAAGTTTCGACCATTTTGTTCAACTGGTTCATCTAAGCCTTTTGCTTTATGACTTATAATATCTTTTGATTGAGAGATTTCAATTGCATTTGCAATATCTTCATCTGTCGCATCTTTTTTACCCCAAAGTAAATTAGATCTAATTGTTCCTTCAAACAAAACTGCTTTTTGTGGTACTAAACCAATATCATTTCTTATTTCATCTAAAGAATATGAATCGAGTCTTTGTCCTTTATAAATAATCTTTCCTTCAGTCGCATCATAGTTATGGCATAAAAGATTGATTAAAGTACTCTTACCAGCACCAGTTCCACCTATAATACCAATTGTTTGGTTTTCTTCAGCTTTAAAGTTAATATTCTTTATAGCTGCTTTACCATCTTTATTATATTTGAAAGTGACATTATCAAAGTTAATATAGTCGTCACTTGAAACACTTTCTTTTTCAGTAAATTTTAATGTCGATTTAACATTGAATAAAGCATTAATACGTTTAGAACATGCAATTGATTTTGAAACGTTAATAATTAGATTAGCAAATTTGATTAATTCAATTAAAATGTAGTTCAAATAATTATAAAGTGAGAATACTTGGCCATCAGATAAATTTCCGTGATTAACTTTAATACCACCAAAATATAAGATGCAAATTACACCTATATTAATAACGACAATAGTTAAAGGATTCATCATACTAGAAATTTTACCTACAGCAATTTGTAATTTAGTAAAGTTTTGATTTTTATCCTCAAAGTCTCTAATTTGTTTTTCTTCACTTGTAAAAGCTCTTATTACTCTAACACCAGTTAAGTTTTCTCTTGTTTCTTTAGTTAAAGAGTCAAGCGATGTTTGAATTTTACTATATCTTGGTAATGTAAAGCGCATTATTAAAAATACGATTAAAGATAAAATTGGAATGACAATTGCAAAGACAATAGCTATTTGGGCATCGACAATAAATGCCATTACTAAGGCACCTAATACAATAAAAGGAGATCTTAAGAAAAGTCGTAAGAACATATTAATACCACTTTGTATCTGGTTGACATCGCTTGTCATTCTTGTCAATAGAGTCGAGTTGCCTAAAGAATCTAAATCTCTATGTGAAAGAGTCTGAACGTGTTCAAAAACACCTTGTCTTAATCTGCATGCATATTTATTTGCAACACTTGAAGAAAAATATTGGGCTGTTAATGAGAATATAAGTCCACAAACAGCTAAACCAATCAAGAGAATAAAGTGTGTAATAATGTAATTTTTATCGTTATTTTTTACACCTATATCCATAATATTAGAAACAACAAGAGGGACTAAAAGTTCAAATATTGCTTCTAATAATTTGAAAAACGGAGCTAAAAAAGAGCGCAGTTTTAACCCGCTAAAATACTCTAACATCTTGTTAGAACTTTTACTTTTTTTCATAAAAAACCTCGCAACTTTTATATTATACTTCTTAATTAAATCTTTTTCATTAAACTACAAAATAAAAATGCACTTAAAACATTAAGCATTAAATATTAAGTGCATAATTAAATATAACTTTTAAGCTAGCGTAATATTGATACAAGGTCTAACGCAGTGACTTTCACCATCGACTGCATAAGAGCTTAAATAACCAGCCGAATTAACGTTCCAAGCACAGTAAGAAAATTCACTAGACGGTGAACGAGTCCAATATGATCCATTGTTCTTTAGTCCACTTGTATCTTTACTGCACCAAGCACCTCTAGCTCTTGCATAATCTGTCGTTTTACATTCCCTAGTTTTTGAAGTGTTATATCTTTCCCATTCAAATCCATAATCTGTATTAAAGTAGTCTACATATGATGGTAAATATACTTTATCATTTGTATCGTTGCATTCAAATTCACTATTTGAAGAATCTGTAGTAGTAGAAACGTTTTCAACCATTGTAGTAGAGATATAAGAATTATTAAAAGCAAAAGCAGAATTATAAAATTCGTTATTTAACCAACTTCTTATATTGCTATATTCATAGTTATTAGCATAAACTGTCGTATTATCAATAGTTCTAATATCATAGTTAGAATAATAAGCTTTCGCATCTAAAAGTAATGACGAAAGCAAGAAATAAGAACCCGCATCATCGTACAATATTTGCCATTTAATCGTTTCACATTTATACCAATATTGAGTACCCGAAACAATATTTATTCCATCATCAAACGTATAACTTTCACTGTTATAAACTTTAGCTTCTTCTTTGTAATAATATTCTTCGTTATATAAATACCAACCATTAACTTCAGTTTTAGTCAATTTGTTTAGTTCAGCTATAAGAGCTTCATCTTTAACATGCGTTTGTGGATAGAAACCATATTCTATAGTTTTTCCATCTTCAGATATAATTGGATCTTTCCCAGGAATTAACTCATTCTTTTTCTTTTCTATATACGAAGCGACATAAGTTACATCTTCTTTTACTTTATCTATTTTTTGATTCCAGCCCTTAAAAATATATTTATATTCTTCAGTATCTTCTTTGCTTGGTGTAGGTCCATCATACGTTGGAATACTACCGTAAGGAACATTAAGATCAGTTTCAAGTACTTCACCATTTTCATTTTTCCAAGTAACTGTATAGTTATTTATATTAGAAGTATAAATGGCGGTATATGTTACATTTTCATATACTGCACTTATTTCTGGTTCCCATCCAACAAAAGTATAGTTATATTTATTTGTCTTTTCTCTTGTAGGATTAGAACCATCGTACGAAGGCAAACTACCTTCTTTAACGTTTCTATCTAATTCTAAAATATCACCATTATAGTCTTGCCAAATAACTGTATATTCTTCTACATAATCTTGATTGGAATTCTTTCCACACGAAGTAATAGTTGTACAAGTAACTAATAAAAATAGCAATAATATTTTCTTTATTTTCATAATCTAATACCTCACTATTTTTACAACGAACTTGCAATAGAAATAAACTCTATTGAAGTAATATATATAGGCTTTTTATTTAATGTTGAAATTTTTAAACTATCAGTACTTTCAAAGTCAATTATTACCGTTGTTGTTTGTTTTCCATCAATTATATCTTTGCTTGCTTCGTTCATTGATGATAAAACCATTGTAGTTGTCTTATTATCGTTAGCTTCAGTCGTCCAATCTGTTGAAAGGCTATCACCAACTTGAATCTTAGCAGCATTATCACTTACATATCCAGTTATAACTATTCTATTTACTTTTTCACTTAGTTTTAAAGTGACGCTTCCGTTATAACTTGTCGTTCCAAACTTAAGCATATCTCCAGTATACCAAGCAGTTTCACTTCTTCCTCCATTACCACCACCATAAATATATTCAAATTTATCTATTGAAGAAATTAAGTTAATACCTGTTCCATCTAATTCAAATACTTTAATTAAGTCTTCAGAAGTAGTAATTTGTTTTGCTGTTTTTCTAGTTCCTAAATCATATTTTACGTTATATTTTGCAAGTGAAGTAAATGTGATAGATGAGTCTACTGTTTCAATAGAAATAATCATATCACCAAACACTTCAAATGAATATTTTTCTTCTACTGGTGTAATTACACTATCATTTACCTTTACTTTATCAACGTTAAATCCGTTAATGCCCTCTACTTCAAATTCAAATGTTTCGCCATTAGGTACTAATATTGAACTATTAACTTCAACACCTTTATTTCTAACAATGACATTTTTAGAATTGAGAGATATTGTTGAATTACCACGCTTATTAGAAATAACTTCTACTGAACTATTATCTTTTTTGTTAAATTCTATAGTTCCTTTATAGTTCATTATATATCCTTTTAAAACTACTTCATCGTGTTGTCCAACTTTAGCAACACCTTCGTTATTTGTCGAATTATAAACTAACATATTAATACTTGATTCATTTTCATCAAGCAAAGTAAATTTACCTGTACTAGTTGAATTATTACTTGCAATACCTTTGGTATAAATTACTTGTGATGTATAATCGTTTTCATTTGCACAAACTTTATTAGCTATAGCAAGTGTTTCTTCAACAGATAAAGGAGATTCAATAGAACCATGATTACAAACTTCAACATTGACTGATTTAATCAAATCAGGATGTTCAATAGAGCTAACTTCTATTGTAGTAGTTCCATATGCTAAACCACTAACAAGGCCACTAGCATCGACTGAAGCAATTGATTCATCTTTTATTTTATAAGCAAACGTTCCTTCTCCTTGATTTAAATTAGGTGAAAGCTTTAAAGAATTATTTAAATCTAAATCTATTGCATTTGGCAAATTTTCAATTGTCAAAGATACCTTTTCGGTAACTTTAATAGTACATTCAGCACTTGTATTAGAATTATATGTTACCTTAACTTTAGCTGTTCCTGTCTTTAAAGCACTTATTGTAGCTTCGTTATTATTAGATGTTAATTGTATTACATCACTACCTTCTATAACACTCCACAAAGCACTATCAGTTGTATCAATTGGAGTAACATTAGCTATTAATTTTATGTTACTATCTCCAACCGTTAAATCTAATGTGTTTGGATTTATTGTTACTTTCTTTGCACTCTTATCTTCAATTAGTTTAACTTCTATTGTCACATCTTTATTAGGCATATCAAAGCTATATTTAAAGTCACTCGTTGCCAAGATTTCCACTCCATCAACATAAACTTTATCTAACTTCTTTGTCGTATCAATTATATTTATCTCAAATTCAACTATATCATCTTCATCATACGTATCTTTTAATCCAAGTATTTCAAAACCTTCTTGATTAGTTACACTAACTTTATGAGTTATAGAATTTGGATCATATACTTTTATATTTATATTTGCATATAGATCTTCATTTTCTACACTTGTCGCTTTTACGATGGCATTTCCAACTTTATTAGCTTTTATGGTTGAACCATCAAGTGTGAACACTTCATTTGTCTCACATGACCAAATTACATCTCTATTTGTAACATTTTTAGGCTCAAATCTTAGAGTAACAATATCGTTTAAGTCTCTAACACTATTAACGATAAGTTTTACTTCATTTGATGCTACACTCAATTTAGATGGTAAAACATTCAATTCTTTGCTACATCCACATAATAGAATAGCCACAACTGGAATTAAAAATATTATTTGTTTAAATTTAAGTATAAATCGTTTCATATTTATTATCCTTTGTCTTAAGAGTTAACACTTTTACTTTTAACAATATTAGTTTGAATGTCTTCCCATGGAACACAAGCTCTCATGTTTTTAGCAATTGTTGAAACGTTGGTACCTTCAACTTTTCCTTTTTCAGCCACTTCTTTAGCCGCTTTAACCTTAATTGGATCTACTCCACTTGCTTCATAGATCCAAAGAAGAAGTTCTGGACATAATAGACCTGTATATACTCTTCTTTTGGCATCAGCATCCATAGTTATGCTTCCATCATCTAAACTTTGATATAACCACGAGTCAAAAAAGTGCCACTTTTGATTCGGTTCATGTCTTTCTTTATCGACTAAATGTCCCTTTTTATTTGCGTAATCTATATAACCGCCACTTGTTTGTTGATATCTTTCTATAAACTCATCAGAAAGTGGATAATGTTCCTTTTTATTTGTCAAAAAGTCTGAGATATCTTGCATTGTAATTGTTGTTGTATTTGCTTTAGCTTCAACCTTATTATCTTTAATTTCTTCTTTCAGATTTATTGATTCATTATCACTTTCGATATAATTATTAGTTTTTTTACTTATTTGATTTGTTAAGGAAGTTGTAATAAACGCACTTAGTAATAAGATGACAATTTTTCTTTTCATAATTAATCCTCCAGAAGATTATGAACTTGTTTTAATTATCTATTTTAAACGTCTAAAAAGCAATAGTATTTTACATTTATATTTCTATAAACAGTTAAAAAAGTCTTATAGAGCTACTTAAATAGAATTTGAAAATATATTGTAAATAGTATTTTATTTTAAAAGCTAAGCATTAATATTTAATAAAAAATAAGCATATCCTCATTTAGGTTTATTCTTATTTGAGTTATATGCTTATTTATTTATATTTAATTTTTAGATTAAAGAGTATTAGATAATTCATAGCCTTCCCAAATTGCATTCATAATTGTCTTAGCTTGTTTAGCATCACCAATTACATGAACGTTTTCTTCTTTAAGTGGGTTAGAAGCTCTAAAGCCTAAAGCTAATACAACGCTGTCAGCCTTAATTTCTTCTAATTTATCATCGTGAGAAACGGCAACTCCATCATCTTTAACTTCAACACATCTTTCAGCAAAAACTTTATTAAAGTACATGTTTGTTTGGAAGTGGACTGGCACCTAATGCGCTATATGAATCAACTTGGTAATCTAGGCATAATGCACCAAGAATAATCAATCCAAAGCCACCTTTTGTTCTTAATGTAAAATAATTGATAGCTTGATCAGTATAAGAGCTGTCATGATTATTTGTATTACCACCTGTCATAGGTGCAACACAATAACGATTTGGTAATGTTACTCCACCAACTTTTAATGAAGTTGCTAAAATAGAATAATCTTTCATAGAACCTCCATAGTTTAAAGACTAATATCTTTATAATTAAGATTTATCGCTAATTAATTTAGTTGTAAAGTACATTTTTTTAAATATTTTTATAGGTCAAAATAAATTTAAAATAGTTAAATTTAAATGTAAAATTATCTTTTAATCTGCATTTCAAGTAATTTTTCTAAAGCCCTAACATCAGCTTTTAATTCTTTACAAGCAGCTACAAATATTTCACAAGCTGTAATATAACCTAGTCTATTAATTGTATTACTAGCTTTTTTACGAACATCGGCTAATTTCCATTGTAATATTTGCGGAACCATTGCTTGTCGTCCATCCCAGTCAGCAGCCAAATAATCATCATATTCTTTTTTAGCTGATTTTAATTTTTCTCTAAAGTCTCTTATATCTTCATTATATAATATCGAATCAATTCTAGCTGCCCCGTACAATTCACCTGTTTCACTAACTAGTTTCATAGCACTCTCTTCATCTATACTAAGTCTTTTACTTATATTAACAACAATCATTCGATATAAAGATCGATATTTAACATATAAGATGCTTTGATTACATTCATCTCCTCTTTCACATAACCTATTATAAACTAGTGTATTTTTTCGAAATTCATTATATAAACTTCCAAGTTGCCAATCTTTTTCAGGAGTAAAGAAACTTGTCATTCTATGAACTATAAAATCACCTGTTTCTTCATTTAAATAATCCCTTGCTTCATGTGAAGTAATTCCCAATTTATTATGGATATAATCAAGTAAATCTAAGTAATTCTGATTTTTAGCAAGATTCTTTTCCTTTTGAGCTACATCATATCCCATACAGTCTCTAAATTCACGAATAGTATAAGTCATGAGCGTAAGATATCTTTCTTTTAACATTTGAAGATTCTTAGCTTCAACTTCCTTCTTTTGTCTTTCTTGTTCGAGTCTTCTTTGTTCTTCTTGACGTTTTCTCTCTTGCTCTAATCTAATTCTTTCAGCTTCTTTTCTCTTTCTTTCTTCTTCGAGTCTCTTTTTTCTTAAAGCTTCCTGTCTCTTTTCCTCTTCTAAAGCCTTTCGTCTAGCCTCTTCTTCTTGTTTCTTTCTTTGAGCTTCAAGTTCAACTCTTCTACGTTTTTCTTCAGCTTCTCTTCTAGCTCTTTCCTCTTGTTCCTTTTTCATGGTTCTTTTATCTTCTTGAATTTTTTTATGTCTAGTAAAAGATTCTTCAACATTTTTAAACCATTTATTTATAAATTCTTCAGTAACATTATAGCCACCAATTTTTTCTACCATACGCATGAAGAAGTATAAACAATATTCCTTACTATTCTTAAATTCATTTTTAGTTTCAGCAATACATTCATTAAGTTTATTATAAATAATATAATTCGAAAATATAGAAATACCGTTTGATAAATTTTCTTTTCTTATTTCAGTTAAATCTGGCGTGTTTTTATTTTGCAATAAATCTTTTATGATTTTATTAACTTTATCAACACAATATCTATATCTTACAATATCTTCATTTAAATCTTCTAATTCATTTTTTTCACTCTCACTAACTGACAAATCCTTGCTATACATTTCTTCTAATACTTTTGTAGTTCCAATTTGATAAATCATTGACTTAATTGATGAAGAATTATTTCCACCGATTGAAATAGCAAAAAAAACTTTTTTTGCAAAATAGCTATAAGCATAATCAGTAATAATATTGTCTAATCTATTCAATGCATCAGAAAGATTATTTAATAATGTTTTGTCTTTATTTAAAGTAGTTTCACCAAAGACACTAGAGTAACATTTAACAAATTTTATTATCAACACATATATATCTGTATATGTCTTTAGTTTTTTATCTAAATCATTATGACACCATAAATATTCATATTTTCCTTCTTTAGAAGAAAGATATTCACTACTTAACTTATTAATTTCTATAGTAGCATTTTTACAAGCATCAGAAATTTCTACATCATATTTTAATAGATTTACTACATCCGTATATTGAATGCCTGGGCATCTAAGTAATACTTCATTATAAATTTCTTGTTTAATTTCATCGCTGCTAATTTTAAGTTTTGAATTATCAAAAAGTGTATATCTACTTTGAATAGCAAAATCATAAGCTTTTTCAAAACAATTAAATATGTCTTTTATTGCTTTTAAGTCGCAATTATTATCAAAAATATTTGTTAAAATGTTTGATATTTTTTCTGAATATTCTTTATATAAATCGATTATTGGCAAAATTCTTTTCTTTATAAGATTGCAAAGCCTTATTTGCTCTTTACCATTTCTATAGATACATTTTTTAAACACTTCATCTAATTCAGCTTCATCATTAACATCTTTTTTATAATCGTACTTAAAGCCAAAAACATCGCTTAAAATTATTGTTAGATAAAAGTATTTTATATATTCTTTTGGATTATCCATTTCATTTTCTATAGTAAATATAAACATATCGACACAATTTTTTAATTCTCTTAATTCGTTAGAAATATTTATTAAATCACCATAGACATTTGGATATTCCCTATTAAATCTTGTAATATCTAAACCTTTTTCATAAAAGAAATTCATTGATTTTAAACTATTATCAAATTTATATAGGTCTTTAGAATCTAAATTACATTTATATTGTTTATTTAAAAATTTAGTTATTTCTAAAGCTCTATTACGAATATCTTTATTTGATATATTTATTATTTTTTCTTTGAATTCACCTATTTTTATCTTATCTACTATATTATTTGTACTTTCTAAAACTAAGTCATTAAAAGATTCTTTTTGTTCTTCGTCAAAATTATATTTTTTATAAATTTCTTGTCGACTATTATTTTTTATTTCTTCTTGATTGATTTGTGTAGTTTCGTTTTCTACTTCTTCATTTTCTTCATCGCTATTTTTAACTTCAATTTTTTTAAAGACTTCTTTCTTAAACTCTTCAGTAATAATCTTAGTATCTAAAATAGCATTTAACTCATCGTTACTTATCTTTTTCTTATACTTTGCTTCATAACGTTTTATAATTTCTTCTTTTGTATCGTTATCAGTAACGCTATTATAAATAAAATCAAAATCGTTAAACTTATTTTGAAGTATAACAGTATAAAGTGTTTTTAATTGAATTAAAGTTTTTTTAGTAGCTTCAGAAAGGTTATCATCTAATAGTGTGCACTTTAAATATGGAATAACAATTTCTTTAATTCTTTGATTTATTTCTTGCCAAATTAAAACTATATTTTTGTTGTTATCTAATTCATATAGTTTCAATTTAGCTTTACCAGAAAAGAAATTTTCGATTTTGCTTGATGAAGTTAATAGTTGTTCATAAACACTTTCTTTTGTTTTATCTGGATCAATTACTATTGAATTATCGATTATATCAATCAAATAAGCTTTAAGCTCACTAGTCATTAACTCAATTATTTTATTGAGATCAATTTTAGCTTTTAAAGGTGAATCATCTAAAAGAATTTTATATAAAGCCTTATTATCTTTTAAATCGTCATATGTTATTTTCTTTCTATTTAAACTTACTTCTCTTTTGTTTTCAACTAAATTAATTATTTCAAATTTAGACGGTTTAAAGCCATAACTTTTTTTAAAAAGCTGGTTTATTTCTTTTTGTTTAGTCTCATATTTTTGACTTTTTTCATTCAAAAAATTTCCATAAATATCTATTAACGAATTAATAGAAAATATTTTATTACATATATTATCGAATTCTTGTTCAATCAATTCTTCTTCATCAAGTTCCATAAAAATCTCACTTCTATTAACTATTCAAATTGAAAGTAAATTTCATCAAGTGTTATATCATCAAAACCGAAGTAATTACATTGATATATATATAAATCTTCCTTAATAATTTCATACATATGTTTTTCAAAAGCTTCGTAATACTGTTGCTCAAGATAATTATATGCATCATCAACAGAGCCATAAGCTGTCGTATATCCTTTATTACGTGAACTATTCCAATCTAATGCTATAGTTCTAAAATCTTTAAAATTAATAACCAATCTTTCGTTATTACTTTGTGATTTATCAACACCTATTGATTTATAAATTACATAAATTCTTACTTCATCAATTTTTCTTGAGCCATCAAATTTGTCTACTTTTAATAGTTGTATAGTGCCAAATCTTTTTTCTTCTTCAGGATCTAAGTGACCCATTTTATAGCCAGAATATCCTTCATTAGCATGTGAAAAAGGACTACAAAAATACTTATTTAACAAGTCATCGACATAATCAAAGTAATCATCACCATTAACTTTTCTCGTGTCTCCACAAGCTAAAGCTTCTTGTCTTCTTTCTTCTTCTAATTCGTCTTTTCTTTGCATTAAAGCTATTGTTTCAGGCGTATCATATTTAGAATAATACGCTCTGCTTGCTTTCTTACTTTCTTCGGCAGATAACATTCCACATGAATCGCAATAATATAAATATTTTTTTACATATACTCTTCCGCCACAACGAGGACATGAAAAGTTATCAATATATTCTTTCCCTGTTACTCCTTGTTTAATTTTTCCAAATAACCCCATATAAAAATACCTTCCTTATAAGGAAAGTATAACAAAATAAAATACAATAATAAATTATTATTATGTATTTGTATTTGGTTTGTTATTTTTTGATTAAATTATAATCGTCAAAATTAAATTCAATAGATCAAGAAAAACTTTTACTATGGAAAGTTAAATCGAACCAATGATTCAAACAAGTTCGAATCATATATTAACCTATTTTATATTTATTCAACAATTCTATAAATTATATGTTAAAAAGTGCAGTGTGAAAGCACTGCACTTATTGTTTTCAAATGGTCGGGATAGTCAGACTCGAACTGACGACCTCTTGTTCCCAAAACAAGCGCGCTACCAAGCTGCGCAATATCCCGAAATCTAATGGCGCGCCCAGGAAGACTCGAACTCCCAACCTCCTGGTTCGTAGCCAGACAATCTATCCAGTTGATCTATGGGCGCATCTAATAAACGTGGAGGTTCCTACCGGATTCGAACCGATGATGAGTGAGTTGCAGTCACTTGCCTTACCAACTTGGCTAAGGAACCACGCTCGATAAATATACCACAATATATGATAGTTTACAAGCAATTGTTTACAAGTTTTTTAATTTTTAACAACTTCTCTCTTAGGAAAATCCGAAATTTATTGCTTTTTGCCGATTTATTTAATCAGCTTGAATATAATAGCACATTAAATTTTAATATGGTAGTTTTTTTTGAATTTTTTAACAAAAAAACTGCAAATCAGTTATTTAGCAATTAAAACTAAATTTGCAGTTTATATTTTCAATTTATTTGTTAAAAAGACTATCCTTTGGAATATTAATATCCATAATTCTAGTAAATGAATCAAGGTTATAATCAATATTTAAATCAGTTATAGCAATCGTATTTTCTACTAAATTTTGAATTTCTTGATGATGAGTTAAAAGCATACCATATTCATTCATAGTAAATCTTTGAGTAATTACTGTTGCTAGATTTCCATCTTTGTCTAATGTGCCTTCTTTATCGACATAATAGACAAATAGACCATCTTCTATAGACATGAATCTATTGTATTTAAGACTACTTTTCATTCTATCGCCATAGTAAAGTCCACCAGAAGCGAGTGCTTCAGCAGAGTTAGATACAAAGAAGTTATTTAATCTTCCACTCATTTCATTATGAGTCATAGCAATATCATCAATTCTTTGATCGTCAACCATACGTTCAGCGGTATAAATATAGTTTTTATCGTCTCTTAAATAACGTAGCATACGATATGAATCATTTAACGATTGCTCTTCGTCACCATCGACATCAATTTTATATTTTCCTGTGTAGTATTCAGCCTTAAATGAATACAAATCTAAAGAATTTGAGAAATCACCCATAAAGAATGATTCTTGAGTTCCAACAATTTCTTCACTATCAACTTTCTTTTCAGTTATTGTGTAACGAAGAGTGACATTTTTAACCCAATCTTTAGCTCTATTTAAAGTTATTGGATCAAGATAATCGATTATTTCTTGTGGAGTGTTATAGGTGCATCCTGTTAAAAGAATGCACCCAACACTAGCACTAACTAATATTTTTTTATTTTTCTTCATTAGTTTGAATAAGTATAATTAGCAGTCAAGGCAATAGTTTTATCTTTAGCGTTAGATACTCTATTGTCGCTTTTAACTATTTCTTTTACCAATAATCCATAGTTATTGTAATACAAATCAATATCGAATCTTGATGTGACACTAATAGCTCTAGTACTATCGACGTTATATAAGTTTAATTGCTTAAATTGACATCTTCTAGTATAGAAATGGATACCACCATCTTCAGTTTCTTCAGCGTTAATTCTACCGCTTTTATCGATAGTGCTTGAAAGAATAGCGTTAATTTCATCAAAAGCAGATGCATATACTTCTTTCGAATCTTCAAAACCAACAACTACATCTGTATTAAAAGAACCAGATTCAACGATCATTGGCAATCTAAGGAATAAAGAATTGTTAGAAACTAAAAGTGAATAAACACCTTCTTCATCTTTAGAATAATTGATATCCATAATTGTTTTCTTTGAATAAGTAGGATCACAATCATATTCGACAACGTGTCCTTCGCCAACAACGCTATATTTACTATAAACTGATTCAGGATTTGTAAAAGTATTAACTTTTTCTGTTGCAAAATTTAATACTTCTTCAAGGCTATATTTGCTGCTATTACATGAAGTAAGAGCAAGAACTGGGATAGTTAACAATGCTATTAATTGCTTTTTCATATAGCACCTCCTTAATATAGTCTAATATTCATGCTTGTTTCAGTAATTTGTGATTTACTTACATCTGGAATAACGTGTAAAACTGTTCCAACTTCAATAGCGTCTTTTGTTGTGATGTAAATGTTTTTAATTTCACCATTTACTTTTAATTCACACTTAGCGTATTTTGTAACATCGTAGTCAAGGTTTTCAACAACTTTAACTTCAATGCCACCTTCATTAACTAATTGATAAGCATCGTGTGGAATATCTAATAAGAATGATGAATTGAATACTTTAGTTCCTAAACCTTGGACTAACTTGCCAGAAATTAAGTCACCGACTTCTAAGTAGTAACCATTTAAGTTAAAGAAGAACATTAATTTGGCTTTTCTCATATCACTTGCATAAGCCTTTGATAATTCCTTCTTCTTCTTAGCAAAGTCTTTTTCTAACTTAGCGTTAGGATTTGATAAGAATTGAATTTCAGCTTTCTTTTCTTTAACTTGGTTTTTAAGGATTTCAACAGTACGCTTCATTTCTGAATGTAATTGACTCTTTTCTGTTTCATAGATTAAGCCTTCATTTGTTAAAGCATTGTTAAGTTCAAGTTCCTTTTCACCAGGTGTACTTTCTTTGAAAACTCTGTGTTCTTCTTTTCTTCTTCTGACTGTAAGTTTATCTTTATTTTCTTTTAAGAATTTAGCATAAGATGCTTTTTCTTCTTTAACTCTTGCAGCAAATGTAGCTTTGTTTTCGGCTTTAATATGTGCAACATCATTCTTATGTTTGGTCTTAAGAACAGCGACATCTTGCTTATATTTAGCTTTTGCTTCGTTAGTTTTACTAGAATTTTCTTTTGTTAATGCTTCTAATTCTTTACTTGCAATTGCAAGCTTTTCTTTTATTTCAGCTGTAGCATACTTTTCTTTTTCAGCATTTAAATCAGCATCGAGCTTTTTAAATAATTCATCATATTTTGCTTTGCAAGCATTAGCACGTTCATTATACTCAGCAACGTATTTTGGATCGCTGTTGTTATTGATAACTGTTTGATAATTATAGAAGTCAGCTTGGAATGTATCTGTTAATACAATTGGATTTGCAATAGATACTTCTTTACCATCAATTGTCTTTAAAACGTCAATCTTGGTGTAGTCAATATTAAACTTGACTGTTTTTCCTTCCTTAACTTTATCGTCACAAAGTGTAAAGAAAGTACGTGCATTGTGTTCAAGATAAGCGAGTTTTTTACCTTCAATTACTTCAATCTTACGAACGACAGCTTCAAGATTTCCTTCACCTAAAATTAAAGCATCATTTGGAATAATTAATGAAGCATTATCGTCATTTTCAACATGTAATGCACCTGGAAGTTTAACGCTATAACCATTAAATTCAACTGTATTGTCTTTAACTTTACAATCAAAGACGTTATTTGATGGAACTCTTGGTAGAATGGATTCTTCTGTGTCCCTATCAAAGAAGTGAGCCTTCTTCATGTTGAATTTAACTTTGACAACATCACCAATCTTAATATCACCAATATCGTCAATCTTCATAATAACACGGGTTGATGTTTCAGCAAATCCATCACCTTGCATGTTAATATCACCATAAAGAAGAGTTTCAGAACCAAGCTCTTCAAAGTGAGAAACGACAACATCGACAACGTTTTCTTTATCTTCTGGTTTTGCTAAAGAAATATGCTCACATCTTAAACCAATATAAACTTGATGATTTCCATCTAAATATGTGTGCTTAACTTTTAATAAATCGTTATATGGAACTTCAATCTTAGCTTCTGACCAAGCAAACTTAACTTCAACTGAATCTTTCTTTCTAAGTAAGGTACCTTGGAAGAAGTTCATTTGAGGTGTACCGATAAATCCAGCAACGAATTTATTTGCAGGATAATTATACAAGTTCTTTGGTGTATCAATTTGTTGGACATGTCCAAGTTTCATAACGACAACTCTTGTACCTAAAGTCATAGCTTCTGTTTGGTCGTGAGTAACGTAAATGAATGTTGTTTGTAATTTTTGATGTAACTTAGCAATTTCACTTCTCATTTGTGTTCTAAGTTTAGCATCAAGGTTGGAAAGTGGTTCGTCGAGTAACATGACTTTAGGATCTCTTAAAATAGCTCTACCTAAAGCAACACGTTGTCTTTGACCACCAGACATAGCCTTTGGTTTTCTATCTAAATATTCTTTGATACCTAAAACATCAGCAGCCCACAATACTTTTTCATGAATTACATCATTTGGTACGTGTCTGAGCTTTAAACCGAAAGCCATATTTTCGTAAATAGTCATATGTGGATAGAGAGCGTAGTTTTGGAAAACCATTGCGATATCTCTATCTTTTGGTTCAACATTGTTAACAATGTTATTATCGATATATAATTCACCAGCAGTGATTTCTTCAAGACCTGCAATCATTCTAAGTGTTGTAGATTTACCACAACCTGAAGGACCGACGAAGACGATAAATTCACCATCTTTGATCTCCATAGTGAAGTCATTAACTGCTTTGGTTCCGTTTGAATAAACTTTATAAATATGTTCAAGTCTTAAACCAGCCATAATTGCCTCCTTTTATCTGAAAATAGCGATTCCTAATGCTGGAATTTCACATGTATCGCCTTTTATATTAATTTTTGTATCTCTTAATGCTAATAATGAATTAGCAAATCTCAATTGTGAACAATTAAATTCAATTGATTTTGTCTGTGAGAAATTCATAACTATTGTTATTGAACTGCCATTATAAGTCTTTACCATGGTTATGTATGATTCTTCTTCATCTGAAAAAGTACTACTTAATACGCCACGTTGAAGTTCTGGAATACAATTTCTAAGGGCATTTGCCTTTTTATAATAGTTAAGTATGCTTCCTTCATCTTCTAGTTGTTCTTTTACAGATGCGTATTTATATGTTGCTTGTCCATAACCAGGATCAATAGTTTCATTCTCATTTGTATCTGACCAATCCATATGAGTTCTTGCATTAGCATCTGAATTTGATACTGAAGCACTAATTCCTATTTCATCTCCGTAATACGTAAATGTTGATCCTGTAAGCATCGATAAAGCTCCATAAGCAAACTTTGTTAATCCTTCATTACCTGTACCAACACGACTCATATCGTGATTTGATAAGAACGGAGCTGGTATTTTATCACCAGAAGCAACTAACATTTCACTATAGCCTCTTAGGTAACTATCTTTATATGCTCCATCTAAATTTGTTGAAGAAGTTATAAAGCTATGAGATCCTACCGAAGCTGGAAACCAGAAGTAACTATCGATAGAACTATTAGTATAGTAACCAGAAATAATACCACTTGATGCCCAACATTCAGCTACAAAGTAATTGTCTTCTTTTATTGAGTTAGCAATTTCTTTAAGTCTTGAAAGTGCAGCTTGAGTTTTAGAAGCTGAGTTATAATAGTAATATTTGACTGCATCTAATCTAAATCCATCAATTCCTTTATTAAGGTAGAAAGACATTATCTCTTCTGCAATATTCCAGAACATTTCTGAATCCATATTGAACTCAGGCATATCATTATCAAAATTACATTCATAATAGAAATCTTGACCTGGAACAATTTGAGGGCTTCGTTCTGTGTTAGCGTTACTTGCCTCTTCAGCTGTATCATAGAAAGAATATAAATCTTCATATCCTTTTAACGTATCAGGAAGTGTAGAACCAGATTTGCTTATTGAGTGAGCTTGAACAGCTTTTTGGAAATAGGCGTTTGATCTTGATGAGTGATTTATTGCTAAGTCGAGAATTAATTTTATATTACGACTATGACATTCACTAATAAGTGATTCTAAATCGCTCATAGTACCAAAGCTTGGATCAATTTCTAGATAATTTGTTGTATTGTACTTATGTGTACTTGAGGAAGTAAATATAGGTGTTAACCAAATTCCGGTATATCCTAAGTCTTGAATGTAATCAAGCTTAGAAATTATTCCTTGTAAATCACCTATTCCATCACCGTTAGAATCGCAGTAAGAATAGACAAATATTTCATAAAAATTGCGATATTTATCTTCGATGTTATGTTTAATTAAATCGTCTTCTACAATTCCTTTACCTCTAGATGGGTTACAACCACTAAGAACTAAAGCAGTAAGTACAAGTGGCATGAAACATTTTTTCATAATTAGCCTTTAACTGCGCCACCTGTGACACCAGAAACATAATATTTTTGGAGCCAGAAGAATAAAACCATAATCGGTATGGAGGTTAAAACACCACCAGCACAGAATCTATTGAAATAAGTTGCAAAATCTAATTTAGATAACCATTGTTGTAAACCGACAGCAACGGTAAACATATTAGTTCTACCTTGAGCAATAAAGCTTGCCATCATGTAGTCACCCCATGGAGCTGTGAAAGCCATAAGGATTGTATAAATAATAATAGGTTTACTTAATGGAAGAATGATTCTAAAGAAGATTGTGTTTTTATTAGCACCATCAATCATAGCTGCTTCATCTAGTGAGTGAGATACTGTATCAAAGAAACCTTTTGAGATATAGTATTGCATTGCTGCACCACCAATATAGATGATTAATAAAGAAACAAGAGATGTTTCTAAATGCATAAATTGTAATAACTTATAAATAACAATCATTGATAAGAAACCTGGAAACATGCCTAAGATAAGCATGAATTTCATCAAAGGTTTTCTCATTCTAAATCTTAAACGAGATAAAGCGTAGGATGTCATTAAAACAATCAACGTTTGAATGACAGCAGTGGCCAAAGCAATAACAAGTGTATTTGTCCACCATTTCCAGAATGGGTATGTTTTATCAGTAAATAATAAGACATAGTTATTGAAAGTTAATTTTGCTGGAATAAATCTTGTTTGGTCATAGACAACACCAAACGATTGAACGAATAAATAAACGAATGGGATTAACCAAATAATAGAAATTAAAACAAGAACCGTATAAGCAGCAATTTTTTTAGCAATACGTTTTGCACGCGCTCTTGTATAATGTGCATCTTCTTCAAACATTATTGGAAGTCCTCCTCGTTCTTAACAGCATTACTATTTCCATAGAAAATTAATGAAATTACAGCGACGATAGCAAAGATAAAGATACCTAAGACAGAAGCTGTTGAATATAATGCTGGAGTATTTGTAAACGTCAATTTATAAATCCAAGTAATCAACAAGTCAGTTTGACCGACATCTTGGAGAATATTTGGTTTAAGTTTGGTTCCAAATGTAAATAATGGGTTACCACCGGATAAGAGATAAATAACGTTGAAGTTATTAATGTTACCGACAAATTGTGAAATTAAATATGGACCAGTAACAAATAACATATATGGTAATGTAATCTTAGCAAATGTCTTAAATGGACTCGCACCATCAATACGGGCAGATTCATATAAATCTTCTGGAATATTCATTAAAATACCAGAGCTAATAAGCATTGTGTATGGGATACCAACCCATGTATTTGCAACAATGATGAAAATCTTAGTGATGATTGGATCACTTAACCATCTAACGTGAACGACATGTTTAGCCATAACACTTAAAATACTATTAACAATACCTAAGTCTTCGTTAAACATACGGTTAATTAACATCAATGAGACAAACTGAGGAACAGCAATTGTAGTAATTAAAATTGTTCTCCACAATTTCTTTAATTTAACAATTTTACTATTAATTAAGATAGCAACAGCCATTCCTAAGAAATAGTTAGAGAATGTAGCAAATATAGCCCAAACTAATGTCCATAATACTACTTGACCGAATGTTTGAATAACTAATGTATTATTGGCTGAAGAACCCATTGATAAAACTGTCCCGAAATTTTGGAAACCAACCCAGTCAACTAAAGCTGTAGGTTGTTCGTGGTATGAGTCATAGCTCGTAAAGCCAATAATAATAGTAATAACAATAGGAAGGATAGTTAATAAAACTAATCCAGCCATAGGAATTGTTAAGAGTGTTTTATGATAACTCTTATCCAAAACGTTTTTCAAAGTAACTTTATCAGAATGGATAAAGCCGATATAACCTTCTCTTTGCATTTTTAAGCTATCTTTAATTTGGCTGTACCAAAGAACAACAAATATTATTGTAAGCAATATTGTAAAAATAGCATAAATCAAGATATTGATTGAATAGTCGTAATAGACTGGAGCATAAACACCTGGTAATCCAGGAATTGTAGAAGGTTTATAGTGAGTTACAATTGTCAATTGTCCTAATGTAGGTAAATTTATCAATTGGTTTAAGCCAAACATAATGAAGAATGAAATAAACACAACTTCATATATGAAATAGAGAATACCTCTAATTATTTGATGTCTAGTTACGTGACCAAAGCCCATTACTAAGAAAGACAATCTAGTTTTCCAATCGCCGTGTACAAGAGCATCTTTTAAAGAAATAAATGGAGACACAAAAAACTTTCCAACTTTTCTTACGAAAGAAGGAACTTTTCTAAACTTTTTTCCTAATTTTGCTGGGATAGATGCGAAGAAATTAACAAATTTAAGAGCTATTCTTTTTGGCTTTGAATATGATAGATACTCAATTTTTGTCATTATATAGACTCCTTTAAATAAATAAGGACGCAATATACAACTATTGCGTCCTTACCATAATCATAAATTAAATTTTAACTATGAAACACAACACTATTTTACTTAAGAGTTGTAATAGCTTTGTTGAAGTTAGCCATGTATGTGCCAACGTTTTCAACTGTCATTTCACCGTTCTTAACGGCAGCAGACAAATTTGTTGGAGCTGTCCATGTTGTATCTGGTAAAGCACCTTGAGCGTGAGCATATTGTGCTTGTTCACAGATAGCAGCGATGTGTTCCATTTTTTGGACTTTATCTAAAGCGAGAACTTCACGGTTTGTTGGAGCTATTGTTCTAGCATCGAATCTAGCATCTTGAGCATCTTTACTAACAAGGTAGTTAGCTAAAGCGTGGCAGATTGATAATCTTGTAGCATCACCGCTTGATGTTTGTGGGTTGACACCGAAGAGTTTGTAACCTAAGAATGAACTTAAGTTCTTTGTTTCGCCATCAACTGTAACTGTTGGAAGCTTTGTGCAAGCATAAGCATCGCCCATAGCTTTTTTATATTGAGCAGCATTCCATGTACCATCGACACAAGCGACAATCTTTGTTTTGACAGCAGTTTCGCCTTCACCAACTGTTGAATCTTTTCCTGTTGGAGCACCTAGTGAATTTTGCCATGCAGGATTTGTCATGATGTTAACTAAAGCTTTACCAGCCTTAATACCCTTATCACTATTGAAGTCAGCTGTAATATTTGTAACTGCACCTTGTGAGTTAGTTGTGAATTGCCAATCAGCACCGAATGTGAAGAGTAAGCCCATTGAATAGAAAGCTGTTTCAAGTTCGTAAGCAACCTTCATACCTAATGTTGTAGCCTTAGCAAGTAAGCCTTCGATTGAAGAAACATCTTCAGCTTTTAAAAGGTTCTTGTTGTAGTAAAGGAAGTAACCGTTACCACCATCGTATGGATAAGCGAGTGTCTTGCCAGCGAATTTTGCAGCACCAACGGCACCAGGACCCATTGCTTCAATTTGTGGTAAGTAATCTTCTGGAACTTCACTCATAGCACCTTTAGCGAAAAGGTTGATGATCTTATCGGATGCATAGGAATAAACGTCTGGTCCAGTTGTCCAGTCAGCGACATCGGAGTCAACTTTGTCTTCACCGATTTCACGATAATCAAATGTTAAGCCTGAATAAGCTTCACTTGTTGCTTTGAATCTTTCAGCTAATTGTAATGTGATTTCTCTGTTTTCACCAGAACCACTTAATGTGATTGTGTACTTTGGAGCTTCAACTGTGGAACTATTGTTTTTGTCGTTACTGTTACAACCAACTAAGCCCATAACTGAAAGAGTCAAAATTGATAAGGATAATAAATTCTTTTTCATAGAAACCTCCCTCCTGAATTTCATTAGTTACAATGAAAAGAATGAACATGAATCTTTTATCCAATTTGATTCATGTTGAAATTTTAAAGTGTTTCATCACTGAACTTAATTTGCCTCAAAACTAACTGTATAACGTTTAGTTTAAAAAGTACAAATTTGTGAACGCTTACATTTTACATTGAGCGTTGTTATATGTCAACAAAAATTAAAAAATAAATTAAAAAATAGACTGTCTTTTCACATGGCTAAAACAATTAAAATATATCGATAAATTCTTAATTTTTATAATCTTATATATATATGTAATTTTTCTATTTGTTTTAGAATTTTTCAAATGTTTTAGTAAAATTCATGTATAAAATTTGAATATTTAAAATGTAAGCATGTTTCACGCTTTTTACATTTTAGACTTTGACGACAAAAAAATCGGTATTTTGCAGCATTTTTACACGCTTATGCTAATACCGACTTGCTTTTAAATATTTTATAATAAATTCATTTTTTTAAAGCTTTTTCTATAATTTTTTGTGCTTCAAGCGGACAACTTACCATATATTTTGGAGCTAAAGGTTTTAATTCTTCAACAGTTCTAAATCCATATGTACAGCAAATTTGTAACCCGACATTTGCCTTTTTAGATGTTATCATATCTACATCTGAATCGCCTATATATATAATTTCATCGTTTTTTAAGTCGAATTTATTAAGAATGCAATTAAATCCAGTTAGATCTGGTTTTGGTAGAATCTTATCAGATTGTCCTATAACAAGATCAAATTTAAATTCTGGAAAGACATCTGCTAACATTTTATCAGCTAGCATTTGTGGCTTATTTGTTAAAACACAAACATATAATCCTGATTTTCTTAAATAACTCAACAATTCATTCATTCCATCGTAAGCTTTAGTACAAACGGAAACATACTCAGCATATCTTTTGACATAGTCATCAAAGACAATATCAAAATCTTTTAGATTTTCTTCTCCAAGGGCTTTTTTAATAAGATATTTAGAGCCACTGCCTAAGAACAATCTAAAGTCTTTTAGAGAATGTGGTTTATAGCCGTGCTTAACTAAAGAAAAGTTAACAGCGTTAGCTATATCCTCCATCGTATCACAAAGAGTTCCATCTAAATCAAAAATTACTGCTTTTAACATAATAACTAGTTTCTTGTATTCTTAACGACAATCCATTTTTCTTCAAGAGTTTTCTTGAGTTCTTCGTCGTATCTATAGAAAACGTTATAGTCTCCACCGATAAGGTTATAGGCTAAACCAATTTCTTTGAATGAGCCTTCACCTTCTTCATATTCAGAATTTGAAGAAGTGACATCTTCATAGACTTTCTTAACTGGTGATGTATAACCAATTTCAAGTGTGTTTTCATATGCTGCTTCATATTGGGACATGAAGGATATAAACTTATGAGCTAAATCGACATTTTGGCAGTTTTTAGAAATAACCATTGCATCGCAATAGATATTTGTTCTTGTATCGCCACCTTCGACCATTTCTGGAATATAGAAATCTAACAAGGAAGCATCGTGTTTACCAGTTTTTGGATCGACAGCGTTAGCAATTGAATATGCTGCATCGCCAGAGAAACTAAAACAAATATCATATTTTAAAGCTGGCATATCGTCTAAGATTTCTTCTGTTTTATATGCGATGTTATCGCCAAAAGCTTTCTTTTGTTCAAGTAACCAGTTAGAAGCTAAGTCGATATCTTCACTACTGACATTAACGATTGATTTACCGTTAGCAATTAAAGCGATTGAGTATAAATCTCTTGCTGTATCATACATAACAGCTGTCCTTTTTGAACCATCAGCGTTTGTTGGGTTTCTCAAAGCTTCCCAACCATCTCTTTCAATTTCTTCTTTAGAAATTTTATCTGTTCTATATAAAATTCCTAACTCACCCCATGTATATGGAACGGAATATTTAAGCATATCGAAACCTTTTTCAGTTCCATGATCTTTAGCTAATTCTTGTAAAGCATCATAGAGTGCTGGAACCATTTCTGTTTTTGGGTCAAAATCAATTAAGTTCCAATCAATTGGTTGGATTAAATCTTTAACAGCCATTTCTTCAACTGCATAATCGCTTGGAATAATGACATCATAATTACTATTTTCAAGTTTATTTAACATTAATTCGTTAGAATCAAATGTTCTTAATTTTACTTTAACACCATATTCTTTTTCGAATCTGTGTAAAGCGTCCATTGAAATATATTCGCCCCAGTTAAAAAGTGTTAAGTCTGCACTTCCGCAGCTAGAGAGTGATGGAACGACAAATCCTGCTGTTAAAAGCAAGGCAATAGGCATAAATTTTTTCATAGTGAAACCTCCTTGAGTTTGTTGTTTTGATTTTTGTTTTTGGATTGTTTATTTTCTTCTTCCTCAAGGTTCTTTTTTCTTGATTTAAAGATTTGAGCGCCTAAAACAACAAAGGCAATAACAAAAATAAGAATAGTTGATAATGCATTTACTGCAGGATCAAACTTTTTCATCGAATATAAGTACATTGAAATATTTTGTTCTGTACCACCGACGAAATAGGAAATAACGAAATCATCAAACGACATAGTAAAAGCCATTGTTGCTCCACCAATAATTGCTGGTAAAAGTTCTGGGATCATAACTTTTACTAAAGATTTTGTTGGGCTTGCTCCTAAGTCTTGAGCTGCTTCCATTAAAGCAGGGTCAAGACTACATACTTTTGGATAAACTGTAATTACAACATATGGTGTGCAGAATGAAATATGTGCTAATAACATAGTAAAATAGCCAAGTTCAAATCTCATTGATGTAAATACGACCATTAAGGAAACTGCAGTAACAATTTCAGGGTTAACAACTGGTAAGTTATTAATGTTCATAACTAAATCAGCAAAAGACCTCTTTTGTTTGCTGATATATGAAACACCAATAGCACCTAAAGTTCCTAAAAATGTAGAAATTACTGTAGCTAACAAAGCGATTGTAATTGTTGTTGATAACGAATCCATAATTGCTTGGTTTTCAAATAGTGATTCGTAGTGAGTTAAGGAGAAACCTCCCCAACGAGTAGCTGATTTTTCAGCATTAAATGAGAATAATATCAAACTGAAGATTGGAGCGTAAATAAATAGCATTACTAAGACGATGAATATTTTATAGCCAACACTTGAATGCCATTTTCTAGTATTTACTTGTTTATTCTTTTTACTCATGCTTTAGCCCCCTTTTCTACTGTTAACTTTTTACCTTTATGATTCTTTTTTTCTTTAACTACTGTACGATCGCACTTGTTAACTAAATAAATCATAAAGAGAATAACGATAGCTAGGACGACAGCAATTGCTGAGCCAGCATAGTAATTATTTGCTTTTAAGAAATAGTCTTCAATTAAGTTACCAATTAATCTATAACGTGCTAAGCCACCACCTAAGTACTTAGGAATTACTAATGTTGTAGCAGCAGGTAAGAAAACCATAGTTATACCTGAAATTACTCCAGGAATAGAAAGTGGTAATGTAACTTTAACAAATGATTTATGTCTATTTGCACCTAAGTCCATACTAGCTTCAAGTAAACTATTCTCTATTTTTACTAAGCCTGTATAAATTGGAATAATAACAAATGGAAGATAGACATATACAAGTCCAAGGACAACAGCAAAGTCAGTACCAATAATGTGTACATTATTTAATCCAATCATTTTTAAAAGTGATATAATTGGTCCGTTATCATCGAGGATTTGTTTCCAAGCGATTGTTCTTAATAGCATGTTAATCCACATTGGGAATGTGATTAAAATATTAATGATATTTCTAACTTTTGGTGAGCTTTTAGCCATAAAGTAAGCTACTGGATATCCAATCAGTAAGGTGAATATTGTGGTTAAAAACGCAAACCAAAGAGATAAACCTAAAGATTTTAAGAAATCGACATCGCTGACAAAATTAGCAAAGTTATCTAATGTTAAATACAATCTTGAATCTGTTGTTCTAGCAAACGAATAGAAAACAATAAAGAAGAATGGTAGTAAAACAAATAATAACAAAACTAACAAGAATGGAATTGATAGGCTTGAGAATAAGTTGAAACGAAATTTGAAACGAATTCTATTTTGTTTCACAGCCTGTGCGTGGAATGGCATTTTATTCTCTCTCCATTACGTGGATATCTTCGTCTTCAAAGGAAATGCCAACATATTTATCGACAGGAATATAGTCTGTAGTGTGAATTGTAACTGTTCGATTTGTATTTTCTAACATTACGTCAACTTCATAGAAAACACCTTTAAAGAAGATAGAGTCAACTCTACCATGCAATTTACCTTTTTCAGGTGCAACTATATCTAAGTCTTCTGGTCTTAATAACAAGTCAACTTCAGTATCAGCTAAAATTCTTGTTTCATCGCAACCAAATATCTTATCAAATAATTTAACGTGTGTTCTATCGATAACAACACCTGGGAATAAGTTAGAGTCACCAATGAAGTTAGCGACATATCTATTAACTGGGTCGTTATAAATTTCATCAGCTGTACCGACTTGTTCGATATCGCCTTCTCTCATAACGACAATTTTATCTGACATAGTTAAAGCTTCTTCTTGGTCGTGTGTGACAAAGATAAAAGTAATTCCAGTATCTTTTTGTAATTCTTTTAATTCATATTGCATTTCTTTACGAAGCTTTAAGTCAAGAGCACTTAAAGATTCATCAAGCAATAAGACTTTTGGTCTATTAACGATAGCTCTAGCAATAGCAACACGTTGACGTTGACCACCAGATAATTTAGATACGCTACGTTCTTCATAGCCTTCAAGGTTGACAAGCTTAATTACATGTTTAACTTTTTCATCGATTTCAGCTTTGCTTACTTTCATTTTAAACATTTTGCGATAGGCGATTACAAATGGACGAGCTATTAACTTACCTATATAGCTCATGTTTGCCTTAAATCCGCCTTCAGTTGGCTTCTTAAGCTTCTTTAATTTTGGATATGGCATTCTTTTAATTTTTAAACCGAATGCAATATTGTCATAGACGTTCAAATGTGGGAAAAGAGCATAACTCTGAAAAACAGTGTTAGTTTCACGCTTATAAGCTGGTAACTTATTGATGTTTACCCCATTAAATAGAACATCTCCATCAGTAGGGCTTTCAAAACCGCCGATGATTCTAAGTGTAGTTGTCTTGCCGCAGCCAGATGGTCCAAGCAGAGTAACAAACTCGTTCTCGTAGATTTTTAGATTAATACTGTCGAGTACCATTGTTCCACCAAACTTTTTCGTAAGGTTTCTTAGTTCGATAAGTGGCACTTTTTTATTTTCTTCTTCCACTTCTACGCCCCCTTTCATAATTAACGAAATAAATATAGTTTAATTGACCCCAAAAATCAATAAAAATTTTTGCATTTTTTTCAAGCGTATTTTTTCAACGTTTTTTAACGAGGTTTTCCAGCCAAAAAAACACGTCTTTTTTGAAAGATAATTTTAATTAAAAATTGTATGTAATTTTAAAATAGTTAAATTTATATGCGCTTTTGTTATTTTTTAACAACATGATTTTTTGATGTAAAATTTCAGCGTAAAATAATTATAAATTTTTAACATTTTTTTCGATATTTTTTCTTTGCATTTTTCAAACTGTTTTTTAATACGTTTTTTTGATTATTTTTTTCACTGTTTTTTATCAATATTTTTAAGCAGGATTTTCACCATATTTTCTTTTTATAATTTGTGTCAATGTTGAAATAAATATATATATAAATTATAATTAATGCGGAGTAAGTATTAATGAAAAAAATTGAAAAGAAACATAAATCAATCTTTAATATTGTCTTAGAAACTATTGGCGAAGAAAAGAACAAAATGTTTTTGTTTATATTTTTGACTATGCTTATGGTTATATTTAACTTGCTAACAAATTTCGTTAACAAGATATTCTTAGATTCTTTAAAAAACGATAAGCCTTCAATGTTCATCGATAAAGCCTTAGTTAAAATGCTTGGTGGATTTGATAATTTGCATAAAAACCTTTGGCTTGCTGCTATAGTTGCAATAGCGTTTGGATTAAGTTCATGTTTCATCAATATAATTAGAAGGAAGCTTGAAGGGTCTATTAATGCTAAAGTAGGTTATAGAAATCAATTAGATTTTTTTAACAAAGTTCAAAGGCTCCCTTACTCAACTTTAAAGAAGATGAAAAACGGAGATATACTTCAAACTGTTACTAGAGATGAAGAAACTTTAAGAAGATTTGTCGCAAGAGATATGACTAGATCTTTATTCTATACAGTATTTATGGTTCTCTTCTCTTTCATTATTCTAGCTTTTATCAATATTAAAATTGCTCTTTCATCTATTGCTTTATTACCATTCCTTTTTATTTATAATTTCTTTGGAATCAAAGAAGTTAGAAGAAGATATGACTATGTCGATGAATCAGAAGCCGAAATTACAGCCAAAATAGAAGAAAATATTCAGGCTATTAGAGTTGTTAAAGCATATAACAATGAACAATATGAAATTAACGACTTTGACAACTACTTAAAAGACTATAAATCCAAGTTTTTCTTTTACAGAAAACGTTGTGCAGTATTTTTTACTATTTGCGATATTATTTGTTTTAGTCAAATAGCTCTAACTACTATTATTGGTATTATTCTCTGCTCAATGGGTGATATTTCTATCGGAACTCTTTCAATTTCTATCCAATTTTCTGGAATGCTAGTCTGGCCTATTAGAAACCTCTCATCAGTTTTATCCAATATGGCTCAAGCTATAACTTCCTATGCTCGTATGGAAAGAATAAGAAACGAAGAACTTGAAGATATCGATTCAGGTATTACTCCAAATCTTGATGGTGATATAGAGTTTAAAAATGTTAAATTTAAATATGACGATGGAACTAATTTTGTTTTAGATGGAGTTTCATTTAAAATTAAAAAAGGTGAAACTATTGCTATTATGGGAAAAACAGGCTCTGGTAAATCAACAATAGTAAACTTATTATCAGCTCTTTTCCCTTATACTGAAGGATCAATCACAATAAATAATTACGAATTGAAAGATATTCAAAAGAAACACTTGCGTGAACATGTTGGCTTAGTTTTACAAGAACCGTTCTTATTTTCAAAAACAATCGCTAGTAACTTAAAAATTGTTAATCCTGATATTACTGAAGAAGAAATGTTTAATTCTATTAAAATTGCAAGTCTCGATCAGACAATAAACGACTTAAAAGATGGTTTAAATACCTATGTCGGTGAAAGAGGCGTCTCTCTTTCTGGCGGACAAAAGCAAAGAATATCTATTGCCCGTACTTTAGTTACTAAGGCTCCAGTTTTGATATTTGATGATTCTCTTTCAGCCGTAGATACAGAAACAGATATTAAAATTAGACAAGCGTTAAAGCAAAGAGCTAAAGATAAGACAACAATTATAGTTACCCATAGAGTCTCAACAGCTAAAGATGCAGACCACATTATTATTTTGGAAAATGGTAAAGTTTCTGAATTTGGAACACACCAAGAGCTTGTAAATAAACCTGGACTTTATCAAAGAATCTACGAAATTCAAAACAGAATTGTTTGAGGTGATTTATGTTAGATATCAAAGAAGAAAAAATTGCTAATAAAATTAACTTCAGTGTTTGGAGCAGTGTCTTTAAATACATTTTTAAACACGCCTGGGTATTTATTCTTTTAGTTATAAGTATGTTTTTAAACACTTTACTTTACGATTCTTTAAGACCTTTATTAAATAACGCTGCTGTCAACGCTTTAGATAAAGGAACAATTATATCTTGGACAAATTCTAAAATACCTTTCACTATTTTAGGATTAAATATTGAATTAAATATGACAACGTTCTTAATAGCCACTTTAGGAATCATCGTTATAAACTCTATTGTCACTGGTGCAATTATGTTTTTAACGCACTATCTTAACGTATTAATTATGTCTGATATGCGTAAGGATTCTTTTAAAAAGATACAAGAACTATCTTTTTCATATTATGATAAAACACCTTCTGGTTGGATTATTGCTAGAGTTCAAAGTGATACTGCTAAAGTTTCAGACACGTTTGCTTGGGGCTTTATTCAATTGATCTGGTGCGCTTTTGAAGTTATCGTTACTCTTGTTACCATGTTTAGTGTTGACTGGAGACTTTCTTTAATTATCTTAGCTTTTGTTCCTTTAATCATAGTAATTGGTCCTATATTTGAGGTAGTAATTTTAAAACTTTCTAGAAAAGTAAGAGCGGTTAGCTCTAACTATGTAAGCTGGATAAGTGAATGTATTAACGGTAATAAAACTATTAAATCTTTAGGCTTAGAAGATAAAACAAGTTCCGAAGCAGTTGAAATTGCTGATGAGATCAAAAAAAGATCTATTAAACTTGCTAACGTACAAGCTTTCTTTAGACCAGCTTTAAACCTTATTTCTACAGCGACAATTGCTACTATTATGGTTGTTAGCTCAATATTAATGAAAAGACCTGACATTGGTTTTGAAATTGCTTCATTTGTTGTTTTCTTTAACTTTATTGGACAAATTTATAACCCTTTACTCGATGCAGCTGATATCCTTAGTGATATACTAAGTACTCAAGCTTCGGTAGAAAAAATAATGAGTTTGCTTAATACTAAGCCTGAAATCCAAGACTCAAAAGAAGTAATAGAAAAATATGGCGATATTTTTAACGCTAAAAACTGTGAGGAAAAAATCAAAGGTAAGATTGAATTTAAAAACGTCTGCTTTTCTTATCTTGAAGGAGTAGAAGTAATTCATAACCTTAATAAAGTAATAGAAGAAGGTACTTCTGTTGCTATTGTCGGAGAAACAGGTTCAGGTAAATCAACAACAGTTAATTTGCTTTGTCGTTTTTATGAACCTACTAGTGGCCAAATATTAATAGATGATATCGATTATAAAGATAGATCTCTAGGTTTTTTACGTTCTAAAATAGGATTTGTTCAACAAACTCCTTTTATCTTTAACGGAACAATTAAAGATAACATTAAGTATGGAAAATTAGACGCTACTGACGAAGAAGTTATTGACGCTTGTAAAGCAGTCGATATCGATGGATTTATCACTAGCTTACCAAACGGATATGATACTAAACTTGAAGATGGTGGAAACGAATTATCTACTGGACAAAAACAACTTATTTCTTTTGCTAGAGCAATTGTTAGAAAGCCATCGATAATGATTTTAGATGAAGCAACAGCTTCAATTGATACTGAAACTGAAGCCGTCATTCAAAAGGCTATAAATAAAATACTTGTTGGTCGTACTTCTATTATTATTGCTCATAGACTTTCAACCATAGTCGATTGTGATAGAATACTTGTCATGAAAGATGGAGTTGTAATTGAAGATGGCAATCATAAAAGTTTGATGGCATTAAATGGTTATTATCATAAGTTATATATGAATCAATTCAAAGAATTTAATATCGATAAACAAATAGAATTGGAAGATACATTAAAATGAAACCGTTAAAAATAGTTGTTATAAGCGATACTCATGGCGATAAAGGTATAATACAAAAAATAGCTTTGCAAGAATATGACGCAGACTATTACTTTCACTTAGGAGATTCCGAACTTTTCCCTAGTGATATTGAGCCTTTTGTCTCTGTTGAAGGCAATAGAGATTATCCAGGAATTTATCCTAAGACGCGAAAGATTAAAACAGATTATGGCTCAATATTTATGGAACACGGATTAAAAATAACTTCGATAGGTCCAAACTATGCTTATGCTCAAGATTGTTTAATATATTTATTTGGACACACTCATTGCCATATGGTTTCTAATTTAGATAAAAATCACTATATTGCTAATCCTGGTTCACTTACTCGCCCACGAGATGGATCTAGTGGAACTTACTTAATCATCACTTTAGATGAAAACGGACCTCAATTTAATTTCAAATCAGCTAATTCTTAAGCTGACTATTATCTAGACATAGCACAGCTTGGTAGTGCACACCCTTGGGGTGGGTGGGGTCGAGAGTTCAAATCTCTCTGTCTAGACCATTATGTAATTCTGCCTTGGAGTTTTCTAAGGCTTTTTTATTTGATAATTGTTCGACATAAGCATATACAATTTTTAATTATTTTAATTTTATATTACACTTTAAATAACATAATAATTTTAATATTTAAAATTACTAAACATATGCTTTATAATCACTATAGGAAAGAGGGGATAGGATGATTAATACTTTTATCATAGATGATGATTATCTTTCTATATTAGAAACAATGAATACTTTTAATAAAAACAAGAGTTTTAAAATTGTCGGGTTGATAAGTCAGTTTAAAAACTTTAATAACCTTTTAAAGAATCTTATAAAAGCTGATGTTATTATTGTCGGTAAAAACGTAAAGCAAGATATTCTTATGCTTATTGTTTTTTATTTAATGGAAGATAAAAGTGATTATTATCTATATTTTAAAAGCGATAATTTAGCAAAGTCTTTAGATCTGATAGAAAATAGTATATATAGCAAAAAAGATAAACGAACTTTTATTATTAATCAAAATAACTTTAATAACGAAATAATCAATATCTAAAATCAATGTTTGATATAAATCACTCTTTGCTTTATACTATTTACTCAAAGGAGATGTGCTAATGAACTTTATATCAAACATTATCAAAAAGTTAAGCGATAAAAAGTATTTAGTTCTTTATGTTGCTCTCTTACTTATCTTCCAAGCTTGGTCTATTTATATGGTTACTTCATATATTGGCACAAGTTATGGAACTGAATTATACGTTCAATTTTATTTATTTATAACTATTGGTTCACTTATAGCAATAACTTTAGGTATTCTTTTAAAGAAAAAATTTATAAAAGAAAATAATGACAACGTTATCAAAACACTATTAACTATAGCTGCCTTTTTATACTTTTTAGCTTTAATAACTGTTTTTAGAGCTTCAAAAATGGTCGCTTTATTTTTTAAAGAAATAATTGATCAAATTATTTTAATATTTACCAATACTGCTTGTGTTTACAATGGATCAAACGTTTATAGATTTGTCGATCTTAACGATTTGTATTTGTACTCTTTTATTAACGTTTTTAACCCATTATTCTTTATAATTGCTTCTATTTATCTTATAGCATCCAGCTTTATTAACTTATTAAAAAAAGAAGACGTAAAGCTTTATACTGAAACTAATAAATTTATTAAACAACCAAAACTCGATGAAAAATATTTCTATTCCTATAAAAACTTATCTTTTGGATTACAATATAAACCTTTACCATAACTCTTTTCTCTTCATAATTTTTTTTATTTATTTTTAGAAAGGAGAATTAAGCTTAACAGCTTATATATTTTAATATGAATAATAAACATAAAAAGACTAACGCTTTATTGTTAGTTTCAACATTTTTAATTTTAACAAATCTTGCTGGATGCGGTAAAAATAATCCTAGCACTCCGATTTCATCAACTACCCCAATTAGTTCAACTACAACACCTAATAGTACGACTTCATCAAGTTCAAGCTCATCTTCTTCTAGTTCATCAAGCTCATCATCTAGTAGTTCTTCTTCTAGTTCATCAAGCTCATCATCTAGCAGTTCTTCTTCAAGTACCGATCCTATTATGGAGCAATCTAAACAAATACTTTCAAAAGTAAAAGATGCTTATAAAATCTATTTAGAAACTGAATCTTCATATAACAAAACAAGCGATGAATTATTAGCTGATGCCACAAAGTTTTTAAACTATCTAGATACAAATAATATCGTATCTAAAGAAAATTTAAACTTATCTTTAATAAATAGTGTAGATATTCCAGAAGGTGGAAATGTAACTAATTCATATGGAGCTATCATATTTTTGATAAGAACTGTCGCTGATTATTTTTGTACAATAAGTGTATATACTTTAAATAACAATTTAACTTCTATTACTTACCAAAAAGATAACATAAATAAAGACTTACAAGAAGTAACAAAAGATAGCACTACTTCCAAAGTGCCATCTATTGAAGATACTTGGGAATACCCTATTGATCTTGAAACATTAAAATCTAATATCGATGCTCCTATCCTAACTATTAACTTTGTTAAAGATGAAGAAGTACTAAAATCTATTACTATGAGATATGGTAAAAGATTACCTTCAGGACTCATGTCTAACATAGCTATCGGTTCTTCTCAAATTTACGTATCAAAAAATGAGTTTGATAACTCAACATATAACGAAACTGATGAACTATATTACTATCAAGGAACATGTAGCTGGAACAATACTTCTTCTATCACTTATGACTCTTTAATTGAATTAAATAAGCCAATAACTTCTGATATTGCTGAAATAACTGATAACACTCTTACATTCACTTACACATCAGATGAAACAATTGTTCCATTTGAACCAGTTGCCTATAAAACGAGAGTTGCTAAAGATGAAAAGACTATTTCTTATTTCTTTGCTGATGGTGATAGTGCTTTTACTCTTTTAGGTAGCTATACTTTAAATGATAAAAATTACTACGATACTTTAAACATAACTTCTTCTATCCAATTAAATTCTAATTACGTCATCGAAGAAGGCGTTAATGTCAATTTAATTCAAAACGATTTTGACTTATCAACAAACTCATCATTCTACAAATTTGCTGATAGCCAAAGCGCTGTAAGCGATGAAGAGATATTAAACTATGAAAAACATGGTTCAGTTGTCATGAATTTAAATAATTCTTCTATCGACTTAAAAGGCTCTTTAAATGTAACTGGAACTATTAAAACAACCAGTGGTGGTCAAACTAATAGTGGGGCTGTTTATGAATCAGAATTTGCTGAAATTGTCTTAGATAAAGATTCATCAATTTCTCTTACAAGTGATAGTTCAGTTTTAAACGCTTATGGAAGAATTACAGGTGAAGGGACTATTAACGCTATTAAAGGTGTAGTAAACGATAAATTTGTCATGAGAGACTGGAAGGGTGGAAGCAACTTACTTGTATGTGCTACTGCATTAAAAGGTAAAAGCTTTCCATTTTATCAATACTACTTACCTGATATTTCAACTAAATTAAATATTTATCAAGATGCAAAGTATAGTTTGTTTACTTCATTCTACGCTTCTGATCAAAATCTTTCAGCTAATATCGAACTTATAGGTTCTAATGGCTTATTTACAGTTGATAGTGGCTATATAAGTAAAGAACTACAAAAAGACTCTGGAAATTCAACGATGACCATTGTTGGTGATATCCACACTAATTCGATAAAGTTAAGCCTTAGTTCTTATAATTTTAATGGTGATAAGTATTTCTTCCCACTATATGGTATGGATATAAATATCACAAGTAATTCAACAGTTAACCTTTCTGGACAAAAATTTGAAGTAATGCCTAACTCTTCAATAAATATTGAAGAAAATGCTCTTTTAAAGATTAATTCTCAACTTATTATTTATGAATCATTTAACTACTTTGAAGCAAGCAGTTCATTTAAAAACATGTATTCACACTTCTCATCTTTCACTGGAGCTTTAGTTACTAACCACGGAACGATAGAAATAGCTGATGGAGCAGCTTTAGCTGGTAACATAATTAATAGTGGGACTATCAATTATAATGAAAGCAATATTACAAAGAGTATTACTCCTATTGTTATTATCGGCGTAAAATACAAAATATCTGCTGTCTATGCTGATACTAGTGCTATAGAGTTCAAAATTACTGAAGAATAAAAAATAAGATTTAATTAGATTCTATTAAAGTTTCTAATTAAATCTTTTTATTTACTTTGTTTCGTTTATATTTTCGCTAGCCACCATTTTCTTTTCCGTCTTAATTTCCCAGTGAATTAAAACAGCTAAGATTGCTCTTAAAATAATAATGAAAGCCAATATTAAAAGTTCATCAAGTGAACGAACTATAACAGTTTTAATAATCTCAGCGCCCATTTTAAATTCAAGGCCAAGAGCTAAAGAATTTCCTAAACTAATTTTAATATTATATTTTCTATGTTTAATAAAAGCGTAAAACATACTATATATACTTTTTATTGCACCACATAAAATAACAATGATACCTAGTAGTTCTAAAATTGCTACTACAATCTTTGCAAAATTCTCTACAAAGGGCTCTAAATTTGAAATAAACTCTGTCATAAAAAATACTCCTATGTGAATTATACTTTATAAAAGCGCTTTTTTAAACACTATTTTGAATTTAGTTGTATTTATAGCAAAAAAGGTGGCAAATTGCCACCAATGGAAATTCGATAGACTATAATTGTACTTGATTGTATATATAGCTTGAAACTTCATATACTTCTGGATCAAGTAACCCCTCAACCATAATTTCTTCGTTTTCAACTTTAAATGAAATTTCTTTAGAATCAACAAAGCCATCAAGTGTTAATGATACCAAGTCATATAAGCTTCTTTTAACGACGCCTTTTTCTACTAGTGAATCATCTTTAAGATTTAATACAAACTTATTATCGTCATTATCATCTTGAATTTTATTAATAAGTTCATAATCACTTAACTTAGTTAACCCACGTTTTTCTGTTAAAGGCGTATTAATAGCGTTAACAAATTGAAGTTCTGATGTTGTTTCTTTAGAAACGTATTGTGAAACAGGAACAATGTAATTTTTATCATCTATTGTCTTTTGATAATAGACATTGATTATTTGTTTTCCTGCAATTTCACTAGCACTTTTTGACTCTCTATTAATTCCGATTGATGTTGTTGCACACATTGGAACTACTGTATTGTTTTTAGGTAACTTTTCTACTCTTTGTCCATCGACATATAAAGTTACCATATCAACACCTGGAAATTCAGAATATGTATAGACAATACTTTCTAAAAGTTTTGATTCGTTATTAGCGTTATATTCTAAGAATTCTTTAGAAAAGTCTAACGTTAATTCGTTGTCAAATAGCTCTAAAGAGTTCATTTTTGTATCCTTAGGTATGAGCCCTTTAATCGAGTTTGAATTTGCTTTTGAATCTTCTTTTAAAAGTGAGAAAACTTCTAACATTTCTTCTTGAACAGTATCTCTTTTATTGAGACTCACTGTTAAAGGAATAGTAAGATTATCAGAACTTACTAAATAAATCCTGTGATTTACTTTATTTGTAGTAACTTCAACTTGAGTAGGAGCTTTACCTTTTTCTCCAAAATAAATTCCTACTCCAGCACCGACAGCAGCAACAACTAGTGGAACAATAACAAAGGCGGCTTTTCCTACTTTACTTTTATTAGTTTTAAAACAAAAGTAAATTCTAGGAATTTTGTTTTTAATTCTTTCTTTAAGTGATGGTCCTTTTTCCTTTAATTTCTTCATATTCTATCAACCTTCCCGCCAATAAACTATGATGTATAAATCTTATTTAGAACTAAAAATGGATAAAATCTTTTAATTACTTCATATGCTTTTTCATTTGCGTATAAAACTTGACCTTCACCTTTGTCTATCATCTCTAACATATTGTTTAATCCATCTTTAAATAAAGTGTTTTGATGATAATACTTAAAAATCTTTTTAACTAAAGGATAATGTGTGCATCCTAAAATAGCTTTAGGTGTTTTTATTTTTAAATTTCTTATAGTATTAATTATGTTATTTATATTGTTATCTTCAATTGCTTTAGCCATATCTTTTAAAGCTATAGAATTATTATAATTTAAATTATTAATAGTTCTAGGTGTAGCTATAAACGTCGTATATTCATCCATGAGTTTTTTATTAAATTCTAGTATACAAAAAGAATTTGGTACATCATTAAATACTAACGATAAAGTGTTACAACAAACATATATTTTATCGATACTTAAATTATTAAATTGATTTAAATATTTTCTCTTAATCTTATTTAATTTACGATTTGATAATTCACCTAAAGGAAACTCGTTACACATAAAGAAAAAACATTCATGTTTTACGTTATTTTTTAAAATATACCTAACCGTTGGTAACAAACCATATCCAGAATCTAAAAAAGCTAATCTCATATTATATAAATATGCGACTAGCTTTTATTTATTAAAACTAAATGCTTAAAGTCGATATAACTTCATCAGTAAGAAGATCTTTTAAAGTAAATGTTCTATTTTCATATACTATATAAGCTCTCTTAGTATCGTTTTTAGGAAGTGAGATGGAGCCTGGACTTAATAAATAAACATTATCTTTCTTTTCCATATTAGTGACGTGATAATGTCCATAAAGTAAAACATCACCTGCATTTGCTGGAATGTTTTGTGGGCCATATATATGTCCGTGTGTTAAAAATAAATTTAATCCATCAACGCTAATAATAACATCTTTGATTATTGGAAATTCTGAAACCATTTGATCAACTTCAGCATCACAGTTTCCTTGAACTACTATAAGTTTATCCTTAATGTTATTTAAAGCCTTAATACAATCTTTTGGACTATATTCTTCAGGAAGTGGATTTCTTGGTCCGTGATAGTATAAATCACCTAATAAGACTAATTTATCAGCTTTGTTTTCTTCAAACTTTTGTAAAAGGATATTTAAGTATTTACTTGATCCATGTACATCACTTGCAAATATATATTTCATATTTTTACCTCGTTATTAACGTTTAAAAGAATATCATATTTTCCAAATAAAAACTACCATTATGAAATGGTAGTTAATAGTTAAATATCTTTATTTGCTCCAGAGGCCTTCTGGATATTCACCTTCATCCATAAGCTTAGCAAGTGAAGCGACAACCTTTGGCTTGTCTTCTTTATAAGTAATTCCATACCAGACTGAACTTGTTGGTAAAACTTTAACTTCGACTTTAGATCTAGAAACTAATTCTTCAGTTAAAATTGGAATTAAATATTCGCATGTAAGCAAATTATCCTTATTTCTATCTAAATAAGGTGCAAAGTTTTTCTCAATATGATCTAAGATGTCATGTGTAAAACAGAACATGTTCATAGAGACGAGTGTTGAAGGAGTAATTTCAAAAGGTACAGCTCCATCAAGTGGTGAAGCGACAATCTTATCTTCTACTTTTTCAATCTTTGACTCTAATAAGTGAATTAACTTATCTTCTTTATCTACAGATAAAACACCTCTTTTAACCGAACCGTTTTCTGTAATAGTATTTATAACTTCATATGCTATATTTGCATATTTATTAGTTGCATTTGGTTTTAAACTATTTAAGAAATCAGCTGCAACTTTAAAAGCATCACTTCCATAGTAATCATCAGCATTAATAATAACAAATTTATCAGAAACTACATCTTTTGTAGCAAGTATTGCTTGTGCTGTTCCAAGTGGTTTTACTCTATCGCTAGGTAAAGTATATCCTTCTGGTAAAAGTGAGAGCGATTGGAAGACATAGTGAGTTTCAATTTTATCTTCAACTCTTTTACCTATCGTATCTTTAAAGATTTGATAGTTTTCTTCTTTAATGATAAAAATTACTCTATCGAAACCAGCTTTCTTGGCATCGTATACTGAGTAATCAATAATAAAATTACCATACTTATCAATTGGTTCAATTTGTTTGAGACCACCATATCTAGATCCCATACCAGCAGCTAAAATAACTAAATCCATAATTTTCCTCTTTAGCGCTTTGCGCTTAATTAATTCTATATAATTAAAATTTCTTTGTCAAACTTATAAGGCTTTAACGTGTAAAAAGCACTTCTCATCGTGTGAGTTAATAACTCCTATTGCTTGAAGGTAAGAATATATAATAGTAGAACCGACAAACTTCATTCCACGTTTTTTCAAATCTTTTGAAATATCATCAGATAGTTTATTTGTAGTTTTATCACATTCGTATATTATCTTACCTTTAGTTAGCTTTAATATATAATTTTTAAAGTTTTCATATTCTTTTTGAATTTTTAAAAATATACTAGCATTATTAATAGCAGCTTTAATTTTTAATTTATTTCTAATAATTCCTTTATCTACCATTAAAGTGTTTATTTTTTGTTCATCATATTTAGAAATTAATTTAGGGTTAAAATTATCAAAAGCTTTTCTAAAATTTTCTCGTTTGTTTAAAATACATTCCCATGACAAGCCAGCTTGAAAGCTTTCTAAAATTAGCATTTCAAATAAATAACTATCGTCAAGATTTAGTACTCCCCACTCTTTATCGTGGTATTCTACATAAAGTGGATTATCTAAATTACACCATTTGCACCTAGTCATTTAAATCACCTTTATAATAGTATTTACTCATATCGTTACCTTCTAATTCTAGTAACTTAATCTTATTTTTAACCTTACCTCCAAAGCCAACTAAGTTTCCGTTTTGACCAATCACTCTATGACAAGGGACAATAATACAAATACAGTTTTTATTTAACGCTCCACCAACCGCTTGAGCTGACATCTTTTTTATGCCTCTTTTTAATGCGATTTCTTTAGCAATATCTCCATACGTTATTACATGACCATATGGAATCTTACTAGTTATATCTAAGACGTCTTTAGCAAAAGATGAGATTTTTTCGTATCTATATTTAGAAATAAAATCAGGATTTATTCCATTAAAATATATATCTAACCACTTAATAGTTTCATTAAAAACTTCACTACTATTAGAACTATCTTCTATAGTATTATCATGAATAAATTCTAACTTAGTTAAATATTCTCCATCGCTTTCTAACAAAAGATTACCTACTATTGAAGGATAGATATATCTATATTTCATATTAACGCTCCACATTACAGTTCTTTATATAATCATTTTTAGAACTATTATAATTTCCTATCGCGTTGTTAAAAGCTTTAAAGTTTTGTATTTCTTCATCTTTAGGAGCTATAAATAAGAATCTACTATTCTTATTTATTTCAAGAGTATTAATTGTATTATTACTTAAATTAATAACATAATTAGCCATATACATATCGTTTGCCATAATTATATAAGATGCGTCTTCAGAACTTTCAGAATAAGTGTAATTAATAATATTATCAACTATATCGATATTTGAATTTAAAGTTATTCCATAATATCTAAAGAAAGATCCAAATTTGCATGAATTAAAACTAATTTTGTTACTTTTAAATTTCTCTTTCGTATTATAGCTTATAAAGTCAACATTAGAATAAATGTTACAAATATTACCAATTACACTATTTACATCTAAAAATAAATCAGTTATTTTACAATTTATTTCAACAGTATTATTTAATACTTCTTTAATATTTTTAAATATATGAACTTGGAAGCTATAATCTTTAAGTAAAGAACTAAAAATAACATGATTATTTTGAATAAGATCAATTGTGTTTTCATTTAAAGACTCTATCATTCTAAAATTATTATTTGTTTTAGAACTTATTGAAGACTTAATAATATTATCTCTAATTATTACATTAGTAGCGTTAGTCGACCAAATTAAACCACCAGTTGAACATACATCAATATTATTTTTTTCAAAGATAATATTATCAGCAAGTTTAGAACTAGCTGAACCAAAAGTAAAGTTCATAACACTAGATGACTCACCACTATCTTCAACTTTAAAAGTGTTATTTCTTATAATAACATTTTGAATACTTCCCATAAACACAGCTATCAATTCGTCGTGAGCAATTTTAAGAAAATAAGAGTTTAAAACTTTAATATTCTTGCTACCTGTATTTCTAAAGTCCCTTATCCATAAAGAGCCACCAGCACTACTATCAGTTAAGTTTATAAAGTTACAATTATTAATAACAATATCTTCCCATCCTTGATAACAGTCAAAGTTTGTAAATTCTCTATCTTTATATTGTAATTTTAAAGTTGAATCAGGAATATTAAAAGTAGAATTAACATACTCTATCTTTTTAGAATTATGAATACCAACTTGTGTTTTAATTCCATTAATAGCTCTACTAAAATCGTAACTAATACTAATATCTGATAATAAAAAGTCATTACAGTTCCATATGTTTAAAAAGAATTCTTTATAATCAGTATCATCGTAGTTATCGTTAACTATGATAGTTGAATTATTTCCTAATAGCGCAAGTTCATTAACTTCACCTATGTCAAGTTTTGAATTACATAAGTAATTAGAAGAGTTAAAAAATAAAGTATCCATATTTAACTCTTTAGCACCATTAATAGCGTTAATTATTATTTGAGAATCATCGTGTATTCCATCGCCATATGCTCCTAAAGATTCGATAGAAATAGAGTTATTTTCGACTATAGGTTTAGCATATAAACCGTTATCAAGTGCAATGGCAAATAAACTATCTTCACTACAAATCTCATATTTAGCTCCACCTTTATTAGTGTCAGCATAATATTCATTTGTTTTAACAATATCACCAACGTTAACTTCTAAGTTTGTCATTAATTCAACATTTTGAACATTAATAATATTTGTATTTTTATTATCAACTAGTTTTATATTAATATTATTTTCATAATACTCTACTTCATATCCTTTATAGTTAAAATAATAATACTCATTATTAAAATAAACATGAGATCTAAAACTATATTTTAAATAATTAGAAAATGATAAAGATTCATCTAACTTATAATCATCAATAATGTTTTTTATTTCACTTTTTATAATCTCATTACTAGAACTAGACGTTAAAGGAGTAGATGACATCACTCCTTTATTACACGAAGATAAAGTTAATAAGGATAAAAACAATGCTAAATAAATCTTTTTCATACACATAAATATTATCAAAATATAAATATTAAAAAAAGGATATACTTTTCTAGAAATGTAAAAGTATATCCGATGTAATTAAGACAGCACCACTCCTAAACCGATACACGTTATAATCATAATTAATAGTAGTTCAAGAGTAATATAAGACAGCACCACTCCTAAACACATAGTAGTTAAAATTCTTATCTAAATTTGTTCAAGAGTAATATAAGACAGCACCACTCCTAAACGCCGGAACTACTACAGGAATAGACGGAAGCGTT